>JARGPD010000218.1 GCA_029212845.1 Planctomycetota bacterium | reverse complement strand
TGCCGCGAAGTCGCCTCGAAGCGTGGAACAGCGTGAATCCAGCGCGTGAGGCCCTAGCAGCCCGTTGAAAACGCCGCGCTCGCTCGGTGACCAGCTCGCCTTCGGTTCTTTCGGTTCACATGCAAGGAGGACCCCCCCGATGGCGATGGGCAAGAGAACGGGCAAGTAGCAGGGCGACCTGTGGCTGCCAACGACGGACCTGGCGAAGTCGCCGGGTCATCCCTTCTACGAGAAGCTGAACTCGGTCCTGGCCGAGGCCGACTTCGACGCGCGGGTGGAGGAGCTCTGCGCTCCCTTCTACGCAGACACGATGGGTCGCCCGAGCCTCGCGCCGGGCAACGACTTCCGCATGCTGCTGGTCGGCTTCTTCGAGGCATCGGGTCGGAGCGCGGGATCGCGTGGCGCTGCGCGGACTTGCTCGCGCTGCGGAGCTTCCTCGGCTTCAAGCTGAGCGAGCAGAACCCGAACCACTCGATGCACTGCCGGATCCGCCAGCGCTTCGACGTCGAGCTGCATCAAGCGGTCTTCACGCTGGTGCTCGAGATCTTGGCGGAGCGCGGACTTTTGAAGGGCAAGACGCTGGGGAACGACGCGACGACGCTCGAGGCGAACGCGGCCCTGCGAAGCCTCGTGCGCCGCGACGACGGCACGGCCTACGAGGACTTCCTGATCGAGCTGGCGAAGGAGTCGGGGATCGAGACGCCGACGCGTGCGGAGCTGGCAAAGGTCGACAAGAAGCGTCCGAAGAATGGCTCGAATGACGACTGGAAGCACCCGCACGATCCGGACGCGAAGATCACGAAGATGAAGGACGGACGCACGCACCTCGCTCACAAGAGCGAGCACGCGGTCGACATGACAAGCGGGGCGGTCGTGGCGGTGACGCTGCACGGCGGAACCGAAGGGGACACGCGGTCGATCTACCACACGCTCGCGGCTGCGACGCGGGCGGCGGCGGAGCTGGGCATCGAGGCTGCGGAAGAGGTCGTGGCGGACAAGGGCTACCACTCGAACGAGGTGGTGCGAACGATCGAGGAGCTGGGCATGCGCAGCTACATCTCGGAGCCAGATCGAGGGCGCCGCAGGTGGAAGGGCAAGGCAAAGGAGAAGAAGGCGGTGTACGCGAACCGCCGAAGGATGAAAGGCGAGCGCGGCAAGGCGCTCGGGCGGCTGCGCGGCGAGCGCGTCGAGCGGAGCTTCGCGCACTTCGAAGAGACCGGCGACCTGCGGCGATGTCGACTGCGCGGCACCGAGAACAACTTGAAGCGGCACCTCGCGCAGGCGATGGCTTTCAACCTGGCCCTCGCGATGCGAAGCGTGCTCGGAGCAGGCACACCGAGGGGGCTGGCGGGCTTGCGGGCCGAGCTGTGGCGTCTACGCGCACTGCTGGAGGGCCTGGCTCGCCGTCTGGGCGGTCAGATCGCGTCGATCGTGCTCGAGTGCCGCCAGGTCACTGTCAGGAACCCGGCGCTTCCGGCTCACGCTCGACGAGCCTCGATGGCCACTTACTCAACGGGCTGCTAGGGCAGCACATGCCGCACACGAACGGCCGGCCCCGTCGGCAGGCGATAGGGCAATCGGTCTTGTTGACGCTCCCCTTCGGCCGGGGCGCTGATCGGTGGGAGACAGGGCCTGCGGGAGAGCCTAACCTGTGTCCCTCCCCGCCCTTGCGCCGGGGCTATGCGCCCATGACCAACCCCGAAGATCGCGCCAAGGAGCGCCTGCTGGCCGACCTTCCCGGCGATGTGCCCGGGCTCGAGGGCCTGGCCGAGCTCCCTGGCATCGTGCCGCCCAGGGAGACGCCGACCCCTGGGCCGGGCGAGCCGGGGTACGAGGCGGTCTTCGGGGACGGCGCGGCACGGCCGCTCGGGTGGCGCGAGGTGCTGATCGCGGCGCTCTGTTTCCTGGTGCTCGCGGCGATCCCGCTGCGCGCGGGCCTCGGCGATCCGGACATGGTGCAGTTCGGGCTCGACCATGCGATCTCGGCCGAGCCCTGGACGACCGAGCTCGGCTACCACGCGGACCTGAACGCCGGCCTCTCCGACCAGGCGATCAACTTCTACCCCTTCTATCGCTGGGTCTCGCGCTCATGGCTGGCCGGCGACCCGCCGCTGTGGAACCCGCTGATCTACTGCGGCGTGCCGGCGCTCGGCAACCCCCAGGCGGGCGTGCTCGATCCCCAGGTCGGCGTGCTGGTGCTGCTCGAAGGGCTGTTTGGCATCGACGGCTTCCACTGGGGCCTGGCCTTCACCGCTTGGCTGAGGCTGGGGCTCGCGGCGCTCGGTGCCTTCTGCCTGGCGCGGAGGCTGGGCCTCGGCGCGCGCGGCGCGGCCCTCGCCGGGCTGACCTTCGGCTTCTCGGGCTACCTGGTCCTATGGCTCAACTTCCCGCTCGGCCACGTGCCGCCGTTCCTGCCCTGGATCCTGTTCTGGCTCGAGGGCCTTGCCAGCCCAGGAACGGGCGAGGTCAGTCCCTGGCCGCGTCGGCGCAGCTTCCTGTTCGTCGCCTTGGCGATGCTCGGTGCCGTGCTCGGCGGCCATCCCGAGACCTCGTTCTTCGTCGGCGTGACCGCCGGCCTCTGGTGCCTGGCGATGCTGCTTCGCGACCGGACCGCGGGGCTGCTCGGTATCGGCGCCCTGGCGTTCGGCAGCGCGGCCTCGGCGGTCGTGCTGCTGCCCTTCTACCGCTACCTGTCGGTCTCGGGTGCCCAGCAGATCCGCGCGGCGAGCGCGCGCGACGTCGCCCTGGACCTGGTCTCGCTCGGCATCCTGCTGCTGCTCGGGGCGCTGTTGTGGAGCGTGCTGCGCTCGCTCGCGGCGACGGCGGACTCGGACACGGCGGCGCGCGCGGGTCGCGGGAGCCAACACCGGCTCGTCGGCCTCGGGACCCTGCACGCGGCGCTGGTCGTGCTGGTCGGCGGCGGGCTCCTCTTGCTCTTCGGCCGCGGCCTCGAGGAGCGCTTCTTCCTGACCTTCCTCTATGACCTGTGGGGCCGCCCCGGCGCCGGCGGAGGCTACTTCGGCCCGGGCTCGAGCCTGCTCGAGTCAGGCAGCACCTTCTTGGTCGGCGTCGCCCTGGCGACGGCGGTCGCCGCGGTGGCCCAGCGCGCGGCGGGGCGCGGGCATGGCGAGGACGCGGACCCGTCGGCGCTCGAGCCGGGTCAGCTGCCCGTCCCGCGTCCCGGCCTCACGCGCTTCGGCCTGGTGCTGGGCCTGGCCGTGGTCAGCCTTGGCCTGGCGCTCGGCGTGCCGGGGCTGGTCGAGCTCTACAGGCAGGTGCCCTTGATCGGGCTCGGCGACACCGTGCGCTTCGCCTCGGTCAGCGCGCTGATGGTCGCGCTCTTGGCCGGCGAGGGCCTCGAGCACGCCCGCGGCGGGGCCCGCACCGTGGCGGTGTTGGTCCTGTGTGTCTGCGGCGGCATGGCCGTGCTGAGCGACCGCACGCCATCGGACCCGCTCGACGGGCAGCCGAACCTAGCCGGCCTCGAGCTCGAGGGCGAGGGCGTGCTGTTCGGCTTCACCGCGCGCCCGGCCCAGCGACTCGCGCCGCGCGCCGAGCAGCTCGACGGCTGGCTGCACCCCGACCTGAACGTCGCGAGCGCCCGGCTGCAGGTGCGGCGCCTGCGCCCGGGAGGGGCAGCGCCGCCTGCCGGCGCGGTCGACAGCTTCGTCCTGCCCCTAGTGATCGGCGGCGTTCCGCCCAGCGAGGTCGGAGCGCCTGCAGGGGCGCGCGCCTTCCACTCGGTCAACTTCCAGACCGGCCGCCTCGACGAGGGCTGGTGGAGCCTCGAGCTCGAGCTGCTGGGGCCCGGGTCGAAGACCCCGAGCGCTAGCCGCGACCTCGGCCGTCACCTGGTCGAGCGTGACCTGAACTGGTCGCCCTGGACCGTTGGCCTGTTCCTCGCCGGCCTCTTCGTGCTGGTCCTACCGCTCGCGCCGCGCCGCCGCGGCGAGCTGCTCCTGGGCCTCGCCGCCTTGCAGGCCCTGTGCTTCGCCGAGGGCCAGAACCCGGCCTACGACGCGGCCAAGGTCTTCCCCGAGTCCGCCACCGAGCGCGTGCTGGCCGAGCACCTCGGCGCGCACCGCTACCTCGGTGGCCCGCGCGTGCTGCCCCCGGACACCGGCCTCGTGCGCGGCCTGCGCGCGGCCGACGGCTACGACGCGCTCGACCCGATGAGCTACAACGAGGTGCGCCCCTATGCGCTCATGCCGGGGGTGCACCCACTGCTCGGCTGGAACGCCCAAGGTGTCGATCTGGCCAGCCCGGCCTTCCGCATGCTCGGCATCTCGATGCTGGCGACGACCCGACCGCTGGCGCCCGAGCGCTTCGCCGGCGCGCCCGGCGACTGGCAGCTGATCGCCAGTCCGGAGGTCGCGCGCGAGCCAGCACCGGGCGCAGGGCGCGACCATGCGGCGGACGGCGGGAGCGAGCCGGACGCACAGCGCGAGCAGGGTTTGGACGTGGATGCCGTCAACGCGCACGCCACGGACACCCCCGGCCTCGCCTACGCCGAGACCTACATCTATCTCGACCGCGACCCCTTCCCGCGCGCCTGGTGCGTGACCGAATCCCTCGAGCCCGAAGAGGCCTACGCCGACTTCGCGACCTGGGACCCCGAGCGGGCCGCCGTGGTCTTGCACCGCTGGACCCCTGCCGTACCCGCAGCTGCGCGCGTCGTCAGCGACCTGGCCTTCACGAACACGAGCGTGAGCCTCCAGGTCGAGGTCACCGGCGAGGCCGGCGCGACCGCCTTGCTCGTGCTGAGCGAGCAGCACTTCGAAGGCTCGTACTTCGAAGTCGACGGTGCCCGCCGCGAGCCCGTCGCGGTCAACGGCCTGTTCCTCGGCTGCCTATTGCAGGTCGGCGACCGCGACGTCGTCCTGCGCCGCTGAGGGCGAAGCTGCGCAGGCAAGAGGGCGAAGCTGTGGAAACGCGCCAACGGTACCGCATCAAAACGGCGCGTCCGGCCGCCCTACGCGTCGGC
>JARGPD010000037.1:26025-33605 GCA_029212845.1 Planctomycetota bacterium | reverse complement strand
CTGCGATGCTGCCCGACCATCCTGCGGCCGAGCAGCCCGTAGCCCTGACCAAGGCCCGCCAACGGGATGGAGCTCGAACCGCGGCAGTAGGTCTTGCACCACCCCGCGAACGCCCTACCGCCGCCGCTCCCAAGCGCCCGGCATCTCTGGGACTCGCGTCCGCCGGGGCCGCCCGCCCCAGCTGGGCCGATCCGCTGCGTGCGCTGCCATTCGCCGCGTGCGCTGCCTGCGCCCATAGGCTGGCTACTCGGACCATGCCGGATGGTTCGCCACGGTCGCCATGGTCGCCGACCGCCCTAGAGCCGGGACTCCGTGAAGCAGGCGCGGCAGGCACTCGCGATCGAATCGATGAGCCCTCCTCCGGATCAACCTGGTCGCGCAAGTCCCCCCGCACGAGCGAAGGGCCACCTTGAAGCCCACAGCGACGACAGGCCACCGCAGACGAACCGGCCAGTGACTAGCCCCGGAACATGTCCCACCCACGCCCCCAAGGGAACCCACCCCCTCGCTGGCTTCCTCGTCCCCTCCCTGGCACGCCTGCTACCGGGACGCTACGCTCCCCCCCACAGGTCCACGGACCAACAATCCAAGGAGGCGTGGCAGAGTGGCTTAATGCAGCAGTTTTGAAAACTGCCGTGGGGCAACCCACCCGGGGTTCAAATCCCTGCGCCTCCGCCATTCAGGGCCATCAGGCTGCATCGAACTGCATGGTTCTTCACGGCGGGTAGCCGTGCCTTGGCACCGTTCGGTGGCGGCTGGATGCCCCGACAAAGAGCTGGGTGGAAAGGAGTGTGAGCATGCGATTAGCGGATGCGAGCAGGGCGATCGTGAGGGGCCGTGGTCGGCCAGACGTGGCCCGGCGCTCCCCGGCCCGACACGGCTCGTTCAAGAGTGGTGTTACCGACCCTCCCCCCAGGAACCAAGAAAGCTCTCTGGCGAAGGCGACGACCCTGCCGCCCGTGGATTTGTTGCCCCGGCTGCTCTGTCACCGGGCTTCCGGGCGGCAGGTCGAACCTGGTCGGAATCGACTTCGGACCGAGCCAGCGGATCAGGGCCAACCGGCCCCAGCCCCATCCAGGAGCGCCTGACGCCTGTGCGCGTGCCACTGGTACACAGCAACCCGATCAACGCAGTGGGCCAGGGCGAGCCGCAGGAAGACTGTGAAGAACGCCAGGCCGTTGTCGTCGCCCTTGTGGTCGTCCCTGTGCTCGCCAGCCACCTGGATATCGCCGGCCTTCATAGGGGTGCCACGGTAGTCCACGAGGTATGGAGGACGAGTGGCAAGCAACTGCGCCTCGTGGTCGTCCATGAGCCTGCCCACGTCGCGCGCAGAGGTCGAGTCGCCGCAGAGCAGCCGGTGACCCCCTGACCCAGCCCCCGGGATCTGGTCAGGCGTAAGAGTGATGCTTCGGGTACAACACCCCTGGGGCCCAACATGCGCAAGAGTCGATTCACCGAGGAACAGAATCGCGCCGATCGGGAAGTCGGAAGCGGAGGCCGGCACGAAGACCGCCGACCTCGCCCGCAAGCACGGGATCAGCGCCCAGACCTTCTAACGCTGGCGCTCGAAATACGGCGTGATGGAGGTCAACGAAGCCCGTCGCCTGAAGCAGCTGGAGGAGGAGAACCGACAGCTGAAGCCGATGGTCGCCGAGCAAGCTCTCGACCTGCGGCTGATGCGCGAGGTCGTGTCAAAAAGGTGGTAGGCCCCACCGCCAAGCGAGCTGCTGCGAAGCACCTCCAGGCCGAGCACGATTCCAGCGAGGCGCGAGCCTGCAGGCTGGTGGGGCTGCATCGATCGACGAAGCGCTACATGCGTATTCGCGTGGACTACCCGAAGCTGATCGTGCGCTTGCGCGAGCTCGCCGCGGCAAGGCCGCGCTTCGGGTACCGCCGTCTCGGGGTCCTCTTGCGCCGCGAGGGCACGATCGTGAACCACAAGCGCCTCTTGCGGATCTATCAGGCCGAGGGCCTCGCTGTGCGCAAGAAGAAGCGTAGGCAGGTCGCTCGTGCGCCTCGAGTCGGCAAGCCGGAGGTGACCGCACCATTGGAGCGGTGGTCGATGGACTTCATGAGCGACAGCCTGGCGGACGGACGCTCGATCCGGCTCCTGAACATCGTCGATGACTTCAGCCGTCTCGCGCCGGCGATCGAGGTCGACCTCTCGCTGCCCGCCGCTCGCGTGATCCGCGTGCTCGACCAAGCCATCGAGCTGCACGGCAAGCCCAAGGGCATCGTCGTCGACAACGGTCCCGAACTCACGAGCAAGGCCCTCGACGCCTGGGCCTACGAGCAAGGCATCACGCTGCACTTCTTCCGTCCCGGGAAGCCGACGGAGAACGCCTACGCCGAGAACTTCAACGGCCGCGTCCGCGAGGAGTGCCTGAACCAGCATCACTTCGCATCGCTGGCTGAAGCCCGAGCGATCCTCGAGGACTGGCGGCAGGACTACAACGCTGTCCGTCCGCACACGTCGCTCGGGGATCTGTCCCCAGAAATGTACTTGGCGGCAGAGGGCTGGGGGCATGCCCCCAGCCCTCTGCCAAACACCCCGCCCCAGCTAGCTCAACCTCGCCTGGATATCCCTGAACCCCAGCTCGAAGTGTCACATTAAGCGCTGACCGAACTCGGGGGCTGGGTCAGAGTGGCTTCGAGGGCTTGGTCCGACTCCGGGATGCCTCGCCATCGGCTCGATTCGCCGCGTTCTGTGACGCAGCCACATGCGCGGCCCAATACCGTTGAGCGGGACACCTCTTGTACTCAGCAATGAACACGAGTTCATTGGCGATGGACTCACTTCGCAATCACCTGCCACACCATGGCCATTTCCTCCCCAGCATCTAGGTCCAGAACAAGCGGATGATGGAAAGCGCCATCCGCGCCCAGATCGGCGGGAGGGTAGAGACTGATCGACCGAACTACGGGATCGAAGCGGTACTTGCCTGGCGCAAGAAGTATCGCTGGGATCTGATCGCCCTCCAAGAAACGAGAAGTGATCGTCCCTTTGGTCCGAAACTGATTCCCAGATCCCGGGGGCATGATTTTCCGTGGCAAGAAGCCAACATGCCTCCGCTCGACCTCACCAATACCATTGAACAACTCAAGTCCCACAATAGCTGCGGATGAAAAGTCCAAATGGACACTCGACATTTCACCCGCGCGAACTCTAATCGGGTACTCCTCTCCTTGGGCATAGGACTTCGCTAAGCTGGCCTCAAAGAACCCCTTGTTGCCCTTAAACGTGGCGTGGTATTGACCGGTAGGGATTCCGCCAAACTCGGTGCCTGGCGACAGCATGGAGAAATCGCAATCGATGTCCAATGAGTCCCCGCCCTCAGAAACTAGGCGCAACACCCCAGCATGAAGCCCTCTATCAACACGCCCTGCGAGCAAAGGTAAGCCCTCCACTTCGAGTGCAAGCGAGCCGAACGATTTTATCGGACTGCCAAGGTCTAACCTCGTGGGCTCAAAATCCTCCATCAGTCTCTCGGCATACACATCAAAGCTCTGAGCTGGATACCCTGGAAACCTAGTGTGTATCGTCACTGGCCCGATCCGATCCGACTCCAACTCGGAGTAATACACCACCAGACTGAGTATGTTATTACCCGGTGGGAGAGACGCACCAACCAATCGGGCGATAGAGTCGTCAACTACGACGGCGGTCGCATCGGGATTGCCAGACAGCGAAAGGAATTGCGTCCCTTTCTCCCCTTGGCTCCACCTCAATTGCCGCTCAACCTCACCCCTGTCACTTTCAAAGGCGAAGTACAAGCCGAAAACGGAACCGACCTCGATCTCGACGTCCTCCCGCGTCCCTGGCAGAACAGGAGAGACGACAGCTGAACTAAGCCTGCCCTTGCCCGCGGCCAAAAGGGAGTAGGACTTCCCAGGATCAAGGCCACCAAGCGAAAACCGCCCGAACTCGTCCGTTGCTGTCTGCGGCATGGCAGCCACTCCTTGTGCGACCAGTCCTAGCTCAAGAGGGTTGGCGCTAGGGTTCGTCGATGGCCATGCAACAACACGAATCCCTGCTCCGGCGGGCTGGCCATTGCTCCGAAGTACGACATGCCCGTCAACCTTGGCGTCTCTGGCCAAGATGCACTCAACCAAACCGGGCCTTTCAAATCTCTCCGATGAGAGCCGGGTCACAATGACATCAGAACCCGACAAGGACAGCGAGTCACCGAGCCATAGTCCTGTCAGATCAAGGACGCCACCTGATGCGGTTTCACCGAGCGTGCGCGCCTCCGCCCCCCGCAAGGCAACGACGAGGACCCCATCCATCGGAACTCCGCTCTCATCAAGAGCGATTAAGCGAGTCGCCTCCACACCACTGGGCTGCGGAGGTGTGGAATGCTGACCTGAAAGCTCCACCGCTGCAGTGCGTTGGGATTCGTCCGTGTCACTCGCCCCGACCCGCGTTTGGTGAGAAACGTCTTGGCCCCCCTCAAGGGAAGCCAACGGGAGGCCGTCCCCATCCATCGCGCTACGATTGACTACAAGTAGTAGTGCAATCCCAACGAATACAGCTATAACGACGACTCCGTACTTCATTTCTGCTCTACTCAAAGCATGCAACTAGGCGAACGCGACACTCCATCTCTTTCGGGATAAAATGACTCTCTTTCAGGAGCCACTCAATTGCGTCCTCGCCACGCCACAAGGGTGCGAGAAGCGCCAACTGTGCAGAGACGGAGCGCAAACAGGATCGAGGAGGTTGAGGCAGACACGATGGCTGCCCTCCGGAGCATCAGAGCGCTTGAGACTCCCCGTTGCAATTGCCGGGGCAGCTCTTCACCCAGTTGCCTACTTCTGTCTTTCGAGCCTCGCAGGTGTCGCTCGTGCACTCCCCAGGGGACGTAGTGATGGGGCACGGTATGCACTTCCCCTTGACCTCCCAGTCATCGCCGTAACCCCAGTCAGGGGCGAGCTTGACCCCCCCCTTAATCGCAAGAGAGCAGCACTCGGGGTCATCAGCGGGCCCGCCCCCGCAGTCGCACCAATAGGTCGCTGGGTGAAGGGGATTGCTAGCCAAGGCGCAACCAGAAGCTTCGCACAGGCCGTGGCAAGTGATGTTGTACTGAGCAACCCAGCCGCCGGCACCATCTGGAAGCCGGCTGATCGTTCCGCTCCCCTGGCACGGCAGATTGTCCATCTCATCCGCGATGCTGAGAGGAAGGAGTGAAAGAACTGCTGCAGCGAGGAGCGACAAGGTGCTGAATCTGGCCATAACCGACAACCATCGTTAAGGTACGCAGGGGCGAGAGTGTCTGATTCCGAGCCGACATAGGCATGGACATCCAACTGCATACTAGGATCCAATCTCCCCGGCACAAGGCCTCCCCCGCACACTTCACGCTAAGCGGACCCCCCGAGTCGCAATTGCTAGGCTCCCGTCGGACCCCTAAGGCACAAGTCCTCAGCGGGGGGCCATCCCGCGGCCGGTGACCAACTTGTAGCGGCATGCCACCTCTGATCTGGTCCGATGCCAACGTCGGCGTCACTCGGGGAAGCACCTCTCAACTCCCAGCGTCCCCACCGCCATCTCCGGCTCGGGTCAGTTGTCGTGCTTCAAAAGGCCACCAAAACGCTTGGCTGAAATCGATGGTCTCGCGACCATGGCTTTCCCGTCCACCCGGCAGCAGTTTTGAATACTGCCGTGGGGCAACCCACCCGGGGTTCAAATCCCTGCGCCTCCGCCATACAGCTGCAGCGAGTCCTGGGCGTGGTTGGCACGGATTGGGGGCGGGATGGTCGTTCGCGTGGGGTGGGACGCCAAGCGTGAAGCGTGGGTGAAGGCTCCCTGGCTCCGCAGGGCGTGGGCTTGTCAGGGCGCGAGGTGCAAGGGCACGGCGTTGCTGACCGACGAGAGGTGTCCGGTCGGGACGTCCAGCGTGACGTAGGCGTGGTGGACCGTGAGCCCGACGAGCGCGGGGTCGAAGCTCGGGGGGAGGCTGAAGCTCGCGGTGGCTGTGCCCTTGCCACCACTAGGCGACAGGATCCCAAAGGATCCCGCGAGGGGCGGCGTGTTCGGGGCGAGGGCGGTGTGCAAGAGGTACCCATCGCTGTTCAGCGGGACGACGAATCCGCCGCTCGGCGTTCCGGGGAGCGTGCCGCTGATCGACCCCAGCAGCAAGTACAGGTCCGAGGTCACGGGAGCGGTCAGCGCGAAGGCCTGGGTGCCGCACCATGCTGGACGGGTTGGCGCCGCCTCGTGCATCCCCTTCGCAGCTGGGCCTCCTGGTCGCGTGTCGTTCTTCGGGATCGGGCCGTCACCGCGTCGCCGACCGGGCGTCCTTGGGAGGAAGGCGCGCGGCCCAAGGACCTGGGACCGCGCGCATCCCCCATAATCCCGGCACGCCATCGGCCCCTGGGCCGGGGCCCGGCAAGCTTCGATGAACCACTACGAACTCGACTGGACCGAGCTGCTCGCCTGCCTCCCGAACTGGGAGGGGCTCGAGCTCGAGGAGCGCCGCGCGCTGCTCGACGGGACGGGCGGCCCGCACGCCTCGCAGCTGCCGGGCGAGCTGCGCCTGGCCCTCTGCGCTATGGCGACCTGCGAGGTCTTCCGCGGCGGCGGCTCGTCCGTTGCCGAGCGCGACGCCTTCGTGCGCCACGTGCGCGCGACGCTCGAGCGCCCCGAGGTCGAAGCCGTGTACCGCGGCCAGACCGGCACCCTGCCCGCATGGAAGGCCGGCGGCGCGTACCTGGCTTTGGTCCAGCGCGGACTCGACGGCGCCGGCTACCCGCGCTCGTTCCTGGCCGCCAAGGACCGCAAGGCCTGGCTTGCCGCACGGACCGAGTCGGGCACCAAGCCGCCGGGGGTCGCCGTCGTGCGCGACCTGGCCGTGCTGCTCGTGGCTGCCCTCGAGCGCGACGCGCCAGTGCGCCTCTCCCAGCTGCCCGCGCTCCACGGCCCCAAGTCCGGCGCGAGCCTCCCCAAGGCGCGCCTCGCCCGGGCCCTGGGCCTCGGCGTGCGCCACCTGTTCTTGGTCCCGGCCCTCGACGACGACCTGCTCCCGGTGCTCGGCGTCGCACCCTCCGTCGCTCGCGCCTGGAGCGAGCCCCTGCCCGTGGTCTCGCGCAGCGTCGCCCCCACCGAGACCTTCGTCGGCCTGCCGCTCTTCGACGACCTCTTGACGCTGCTCGTGCTGTGCTCCAAGCCCCAGCGCGTGCGTCGCGGCCAGGGCGGTCTCTTCGCCCGCTCGGAAGGGCTACTGCGCCAGCGCATGCTGCCGATCCCCAGCTGGGTCCCGACCACCACCGACCCCGCGCGCCGGGTCGAGCAAGTCCTCGCCGCCGCCGCCGAGCTGGGCCTGACCGAGGTCCAGAGCCCGACCAGCAAGGCCCCCTGCCTGGGGCTCACCGATGCTGGTCGCACCTGGCTCGCAGCCCCGCGCGCGCGCCAGCTCGAGCGCCTCGTCGAGCCCAGCCGTACGGCCCTCGCCGCCGCCCGCGAGGGCCGCCTGCGCGGGCCCGCGACCTGGGGCCTGAGCCCGGTCCGCGACCACGTCGACGAGCTCGTCGCCGCCTACCGCACGCTCTTCGCGGCGGCCTTCCCGGGGATCGCCAATCCA
>JARGPD010000037.1:0-26001 GCA_029212845.1 Planctomycetota bacterium | reverse complement strand
TTCCTGGCCTTCCACAGCACCGTCGCCAACCCCCTGCTCGCCGCCGCAGAAGCCGGCCACCCCGCCACCGACCAGGTCGGCGAGCCCCTCGCCCCAGCCCAGCTCGAGTCCGCCTGGCGCCGCGCGCTCGTCGTGGTCTTCGACGGCTTCCTCGCCCCCTTTGGCGGCGTGACCTTCGGCCGCGAGAGCCAGGGCTTCAGCTTCGAGCTGATGCCCCTCGGCCACCACGTGCTCGGCGCCGACGACGAGCTGCACGCCGACGCGCTCGGCCCCGAGACCAGCGGCGCGGTGCTCGTCCAGCCCGACTTCACGATCGTCCTGACGGCGCCGGCGCCCGAGGTCGAGGCGCGCCTGACGCCGATCGCCGAGCGCACCGAGACCGAGGCCACCCACGGCGTCGGCAGCCTGTTCCGCCTGACGCGCGCCTCGGTCCAGGCCGGCGCCCACGCGGGCCTCGACCCCGAGCGGCTGCTGGACGAGCTGCTCGAGCACGGCCCCTCGCCCCTGCCCGGCAACGTGCGCCACGAGGTCGCCGCCTGGTCCGCCGAGGTCCAGACCCTGGCCTGGGAGCGACCCCTGGTCCTGCGCTGCCCCGACGCCGCCACGACCGAGCGCCTGCTGATGGCCGCGGGCAAGCACCTCGAGCTCCTGGGCGAGACGGTGCTCGTGCTCGGCGACCCCAAGCAGCTCGCCGCCGTCACCAAGGCCGCTGCCGAGCTCGGCATCCACCTGGAAGCGCCCCCCGAGGCCGTCCCCAAGGCCAAGCTGCGCCGCGGCCGCTGGCGCCGCCGACGCCGCTCCTGACGCCCACGCGCGCCCACCCCAACACGACCCGACATGCCCCCCATCGGCGAGGCCGCCCGCGCCTTGCTCGCCGCCCGCGAGACCTTCGGGGCCACCAAGGACGAGCGCCGGGCCGAGCAGCGGGCCGAGTAGTGGGCCGAGTAGTGGGCAGAGCAGCGGGACGAGCAGCGGGACGAGCAGCGGGCCGAGGTCGAGTCCGCCTGGCTCGAGGAGCTGGTCCAGGCCGGCGCAGCCCAAGGCGAACGCCCCGCTCGACCGACCGGCGCACAGCTACGCAGCTCGCACTCGACGTGTGGCCCTCGACGTGCTCGAGACCAGCGCCTGCCCGGGAACGTCCGCGACCAGAACCTGCGCGCCGTCCGCATCGAGACCGAGCAGCGCGGCACCCTGGTCGCGCGCAAGCTGAAGACGCCCGAGCCCGAGTCGCGCTACTCGGTCTGGTCCGCGAGGAAGTCGACCAGCGCGGCGAAGGCCTCGAGCGAGAGCGAGTTCGCGAGCCCAACGGGCATCATCGAGCCGTCGAGCTCGTCGCGCTCGAGGATCGCGTCGACTTGAAGCTTGGTCGTGCGGCCGGTGATGTCGCGCAGCTCGACCTCCGTCGCCGACTCGGCCGTCACGAAGCCGATGTGGGTGGCGTCCTTGGTCGTGACCTGGGTCGTGGCAAAGCCCTGGGAGATCGAAGCGTCGGGACGCAGGATCGACATGGCGATCGCCTCGCGGTCGAGCACCGAGCCGACGTGCCCCATGAAGGGCCCCTTGGGCGGCTCGTCGGCCGACAGGGCGTGGCAGGCGACGCAGCCCTGCTTGGTGAAGAGCGCGCGGCCGAGCTCGACCTCCCCGGCGAGGTCCTTGATCCCGATCAGGGCGTCCTCGACGGACAGCTCGGCGACCTCGCCCGTGCGCGCGGCGATTGCGGCGAGATCGACCAGCTCGTCGGCGGTCAGCTCGGCCACCGGCGGACGCTCGAAGGCCTCGATGCCCAGGCGCATGCGCTCGTTCAGGGTCATCAGGAGCTCGCGCCGGGCTTCGTCGCCGGCCTCCCAGGCGTCGCCGAGGAACAGGCCGATCAGGAAGCTCGAGCTCCACTCCTCGGCCTTGTAGTAGGGGCCGTGGGTGTCGGGGCGCGTGTTCCACCACCAGCTGCCGTCGTAGGCGGCCTCGCGATGGTAGAGCCGCGCGAGCGCGACCAAAAGGTCCTGCTCTAGCTCGTCACCCGCGGGGGAGCCGGCCTCGGGGCTGGTGATGTGCCAGTCGTAGGCCGCCATCAGGCCGTCGACGGCGGCGTCCTCGTGCAGGTGCGAGAGGACCCACAGGGCCAGGTGCGTGGGGCCCGGCGCGTCGGTGGCGATCGCGTCGAGGCAGGCGTCGACGGCGCGCATGTTGATCAGCGCGCGGGCGGCGAGGTGCGGGTGCACGAGGCCGGGGTTGGGGGTCGCGTGGGGTCCCTCGGTGCCGGCTGGCGGCCAGTCGAGACCCGCGGGAGGCGGCGTGGCGAGCAGGGCGGCGGCGACCGCGTCGTGGTCGGGGTGCGGGGCGGTGCGCAGCTGGACCGTGGTCGAGCCGGGGGGCGCGACGAAGGCCGTGCGGCCAGAGAGGCGACCGAGGCCGATGATCGCCGCGCTTCGGACGCGCGGGTCGGCGTGGGCGAGGGCGACCAGGAAGGGCGCGGTCGGGACGGCGTCGAAGTGCGCGCGGCGGTCGGCGAGGGCGCGCAGGGCGAACTCGGCCAGGCTGGCGTCGGTGGTCAGCTCGACCAGGGTCGGGATGGCCTCGGCGCCGGCCAGCTGCGCGAAGGTGAACAGGGCGGCGACGCGGGTGGCGCGCGTGGCGGCGGGGTCGATCAGGACGGCGTGGGCCGCGCGGGAGGCCTCGGCCGAAGCCCGCCGAACGAGCTCTTGGCTGGCGTCGAGCCGGGCCGCAGCACCGGTCGCCCGCAGGAGTGTGGCCAGGTCCTCGATCGAGAGGTCCTGCACGCGCGGGTGGGGCCGATGCTCGAAGCCCGCGGGCACGGCGCGCACGACGTGGCCCTTGGTCGGGTCGCCCCAGTAGCCAGCGCCGTCCCAGGCCGCCAGGTACATCACGCCGCTGGCGTCGAGGTCGACGTCGGTGATCTGGGGGATGTCGAGGAAGGGCTCTTCGGTCTGGGTGAAGCTCGGGCCGTCGGGCTGGACATGGTGCGCGAACAGCTGGCTCTTGCCCCAGTCGGCCATCAGCGGGGTGCCGTTGATCCAGTCGGGCCAGCGCGCGTCGTCGAGGAACAGCGCGCCGGTGCCGGAGCCTCCGCCGAGGTCGGCGAGGGCCGGCAGGGCCTGGTGCGTGAAGTGCTTGAAGAGCACCGGGTAGCCGTACTCGCCGGTCTGCAGGTGGTGGATGAAGCGGATGTTCCAGCCGCCGCCGTCGTTGGTGTTGCCGCGCGTGAAGACGTTCAGGAAGGGGTCGATCGCGACGTCGTAGATGTTGCGCAGGCCGTGGGTGTAGAGCTCGACCTCGGTGCCGTCGGGGCGCAGGCGCAGGACTCCGCCGCCGAGCATCGTGTGCGAGCGGCCCTCGGCGTCGATCGCGCCGTGGAAGCCGAAGTCGCCGACGGCGATGTAGATCCAGCCGTCGATGCCCATGCGGATGCCGTTGGTGGCATGGTCGGTGCCGCGGTCGCGCACGAACTTGGTCGTCGACAGGTTGTGCAGCAGCATGCGCGGCGGCCCGTCGGCGATGCCGTCGCGGTCGGCGTCGGTGTAGGCGACCAGGTCCATGCCGGTGGCGACGAGCGGCGGCTCGGCACCTTCGCTGCCCGCTTCTCTCGCCACGTCGCTCGGCCCGAAGCTCGTGTGCAGCACGAACAGCTCGTCGCCCACCGGAAGGAGCCCGCGCGGGTTGTCGAGGGTCGCGAAGACCGTGTGCTCATCGGCCACGCCGTCGTGGTCGGTGTCGACCAGCCGCACCACGCGCCCCTTGCCGGCCTGCTTGCCGAGCGAGCCGATGGCGTCGACGCCGACGAAGACCTCGCCCGTCGCCGCGACCGCTAGGCAGGCGGGGCTAGGCGTCAGGTCGGGACCGCTGAAGCGAGTGCGCTCGATGCCATCGGGTGCGTCCTGACCCGGGGCCAGGGCGGCGAGGACGAGCGAGAGGGCACCAAGGGCGAGCACGCCCTGCCGAGACTTGGGAGGCAGCATGGGGCTGATCTTGCGGCCGCCGAGGCCGGTTGCCAAGCCCTGGGGCGGCCCTGCTGGACTTCCAGCCCACGCCTGCCTTGATCGAGCCCGACCATGTTGCAGGATCGTGTGCGACCCAACACGGTGCCCGAGGCCGCGTAGACGTCAGCCTCCCATGCCCCCCCCACCCACGATCGAGGCCAAGCCGGCCGACAGCGCCGCGCTCACACCAATGGCAGGCGGCCTCGAGCTGGTGCTGCGCTCGGGGCTCTTGGTGGTGCTGATCTACATCTTCCTGGTGGCGGTCAAGTCGATGTCGGCGGCGATCGGGATGCTGGGCAGCGGGGCGACCGAGGGGCTGTTCGAGGGCATCTCGAGCCCCTTCGCCGGGCTCGCGGTCGGGATCCTATCCACGGCGCTGGTGCAGTCCTCATCAGTGACGACATCGACGGTGGTCGCTCTGGTCAGCGCGGGCAGCTTCGGCGTCGCGGCCGCGGTGCCGATCGTCCTGGGCGCGAACATCGGCACGACGATCACCAGCACCCTGGTGTCGCTGGGCAGCGTCGCCCACAAGGGCGAGTTCCGGCGCGCCTTCGCCGCCGGCACGATGCACGACTTCTTCAACCTGATCGCGGTGGCGATCTTCCTGCCGCTCGAGCTCATGACCGGCTTCCTCGCCAAGAGCGCGGGCCTGCTGGCGGGCTGGTTCGAGTCCCACGCGCTGCTGGGCGGCGACGCGTCCTACTCGAGCCCGGTCAAGTCGGCGATCAGCTGGGGCGCGGCCGAGGTCCAGCGCTGCGTCGTCGAGGGGCTCGGGGTCGAGGGGCGCACCGCGGGCGTCATCATCTTGGGCGTCTCGTTTCTGGCGCTGCTCTTGTCCCTGACCTTGATCACGCGCAGCATGAAGCGCGTCATGGAGGGTCGCGCCGAGCGCGCCGTGAACGGGATCCTGGACCGCTCGCGGGCGGCCGGCGTCGGCATGGGCGCGGGGCTGACCATGGTGGTGCAGTCCTCGAGCATCGTCACGTCGCTCATGCTGCCGCTCTGCGCCGGCAAGGTCCTGACCCTGCGCAACGCCTTCCCCCTGGTGCTGGGCGCCAACATCGGCACCACGATCACCGCGCTCTTGGCCTCCCTGGCCGTCGGCGCCACCGGCTTCCAGATCGCCCTCGTGCACCTCTTGTTCAACGGCCTGGCCGCGGCCCTGTTCTTCGGCGTGCCCGGCCTGGGCCGCCTGCCCGTGAACCTGGCCCGCCGCCTGTCCGTGCTGGCCGTCCGCAGCCGAGTCGCCGTGGTGATCTACCTGCTGGTCACCTTCGTGCTGATCCCGCTCGGCCTAATGCTGGTCTTCGAGTAGGCGCCCAGCGCGCCCCTACGGCTGAAGCTTCAGCTCCAGCTCGCCTACGCCACCGGCAGGAACGAGCAGCTCGCCGACCACCCCCGTCCCTTCGACGGTCACCGAGTAGCTCCCCCGCGGAACCCCAGCCAGCCGGAGCTCACCGCTCGAGTCCGTTGCCAAGGCACCCGGCCCCTCGATGAGACCTGAGTCGATCCACCCCTGCACATCGCCTCCGCCCTCCCAACCCAGCGTCAGCTCCGACCCCTGCCTAGGCTCGCCGAACGCATCGAGCAGCCGCACGAGCAGCGACCCGGTCCGCCTCACCTGCACCACCTGAGTCACCGGCGCCTCCAGGACCTCCACCACGGTGTCCTCGAACCACACCCCCGCCCCATAGGGCCGCAAGATCAATCGCCCGGGAGCGAGCTTCTCATGCGCAGCCCGCCCACTTGGGTCGCTCTTTCCGAAGCCGACCTGAATGGCACCGGTTGGCTCGAGCAGGTTGTACTCAAGACCGGGCAGCACCTCATCGCCATCGCGGAACTCAAGCGAGAGCGATGCGCTGCGCAGCCAGACGACAGTCGCCTCCATGCCGCCCTCAGCATCGGCGAGCAGGACGCGCTGACCAAACATGCCACCCCGGTCAGGACTGAGGATGTCGAGCAGCAATGTGGTCCCTGGAAGCTCGCCCAAATCGACGAAACCATGAGGATCAGTGGTGAAGGTGCCGAAGTTGGTCTCTGGCGAATCCGCCATCCTTGCGAAGACCGTGAGGTTGGAAACCCCACGTCCGAACTGGTCCACGACCTTGATATGGGCAGAGGGTCCTGCGCCGATCGTAATGATGACCGGAGTCGAGGACGACTCGGGTCGAGCCGTCGCGAGCGCAAGCTGCTTGAGCCCGTAGTCCCGCACGACGAACTGATGCTCCCCGTCTCCGAGGAAGCCGACGTGAACGCTCTCCTGGCCGGCGGCCAAGGCAACGGATGCGCTGCTGGACCGACGCTCCGGCCCAGCGGCTCTCACCTTGAGTGACCCTCCATCACGGAGGAGTCCGCGCGGGTCCTTGATCTCAACGAAGAAGCCCTCCTCGGTGGGAAGCCGGCACACCTCATGCCAAGGGCCCCGCCCCCTGAGATCGAAGTTGAATCCGTAAGAGGAGCCGTCTGGAGCGTAGACAGTCATCGTCGAGATGCTCCTAGCAGCGGCGGGGTAGACGTAGCGCCCATCGGCGGGCATGGGTATCGGCGCGTGTGAGACGGGTCCGTAGAGCTGAACCTCGAAGCCATCCCAGTCCTGCCCCTGGACTCTGATGAAGTCGACATGAAGTTCCGCATGACGGGCCAAGCGAACGACCCCAAAGTCGGCACCGACCCCCGCCTTGGACACGCGGTACTCCATCGAGTGCGTGTAGCCCTCTAAGTCAAAGGCTGCCGTGACTGCCCCTGGCCGAAATCCTGAAACACGGAACCGACCATCCGAATCGGTGATTGCAGGCTCCCCCTGTTCAGCGTGGGCACGCCAGTCGCTAGTCGAAAAGACCCGCACGGACACTCCGGACAAGGGGTTGCCGGACTCTTCGTCGACAACACGCCCCCAACCATCGAGAGGCTCCTGAAGCTTCAGTACCACCTCCTCACCACTCGCTCCGCCGAGCTCCATCGTCACCGGTTCGCTCTGGGCCAGACCCGGAGCAGTTGCGTAGATGCTAAGCCGACCTTGGGGCAGGTCGGGCAACTCGAAGGTCCCATCGACCCTGTCATGGAATTCAACCGGATCGGTCGCCTCGTCCGGATCATCGCTCCATGCGAAGATCGAGAACTCCTCTACGGGGCGGCCAAGGTGCTCAACCCTTCCAACCAACGTGGCAAGACGTTGGAGCTCGATCACCATAGGACCAGCTAGGAGGGCTTGCGAAGAGAATGGTCCGATCCAACGATCCTCAAAGTCGGCATGGAATGCACCGATGTGGAAGTCCGAAGCGGGAAGGCTGTCGATCAAGACGGCTCCAAGATCGTCGGTTGTGACCTGTCCATAGTCCCCGACCCATCCATGTTCTGACCCCAAGAACGTCAAGGCAAGGACCACACCAGGCACCGGGCTCCCCTCTGTGTCAGTGACCTCAACTGCAAGCGATGCGCTCCGCCGCGCTTCGAACAGCAGCTCCAAGCGGCTCCCCAGCAAGGGCGAATCGTGAACCTGCACTTGGCGCTCAAGGCCAACCCCTGAGAAGAGGTACTCATAGGAGTCACCGGGGTCGGTAGGGATCCACCGCGGACCGATCACCCCCTCATCGGAGACCGGGACCGTGAGGAACGGCTCCGCGAAGCCGTCCTCGTACCTGTAGTGGAGACTGATCGTGGCAGGACCCATCGGGCGCTCCCATCCAAGTACCCGTCCGACTAGCTCGATCCCTCCCTCCAGCTCGAGCTCTACTTTCTCCGGGCCTGCCTGGACCACCGAGTAGGACACATTGGAGCCTTTCGTGGCTTCGTAGGAGCAAGTGAAGCCCGGATCCGTAGCCCGCCCCCGCCCTTCTTCATCCGTGAGGTAGGTCCTTCGGAAGAGGCGCAAGGCAAGCTGCTCCTCCAAGTCGAGATCTAGGATGGAGTCAACATCAACGCCAACGGCCTGCGTGACCTGCGCACCTTCGGCAGGCTCTCCCCTCAAGGTCACGACGACATCTAGGGGCCTGGAATCGATCCCCGAGAGCTCCACGACCTCGCCTGTGGTTCCTGCCTCGATGAACTTCCATGCCGAGCCGTGGCCTTCTGAATGAACCCAGACGACACCGGCTTGCGAGCGGCAAGTAGTTGGCAGTTCGAATTCGCTTGGGCCAACAGCGCTCGCGTGTACGGCCTTGTCGAGCCAGCGCTCGTGGGGAATAGGGTGATGGGCATCGAGCCCATCCAGAGCATCCACACCCGTCCAAATGACCTGCAGGTCGCCCCGCCCCTCGGTCGATCCAGCCTCGACTCTGAGGATGAGAGGACCCGCGTTTGGCTCGGCCTCACGCTCCCCCATGGTCGTCGGAGGGGAATCGTTGCCAGTCGGCAGGTTAAGATCGACCGGACTAGTCCATGGCACTGCTGACCCAGCGTCCGGAAGGATCGGCCCTTCCCCCTGGGTCTGTCGCTGCTCAAGGATCAAGAATCCGCTCCCCACGAGGAGAGCCAGTCCAAGACAGGCCAAGACAAGGCTTCGAGTCTTCCTCATTGGAGTCCGATGCACTCCGAGTTCATGCGCTCAAGCACTAATGCAGCCCAGCGGGGACCTCAGGAGCGCCTTGCACGCCGACACGCCACAAGTCTTCCCTTTGTAGCTCTGTTGTTCCACACCCCTACTCGCCCAAGGTGCCGGCAGGCGGTGGGCCAGAGGCCTTCTCGTTGCTGACTGTGCCCGTGCCTGAGGGCTTGTCCTCGGCGCGCTGACTCGGCTCGAAGCCCCTGCGCTTTACCGTGCTACCGGGTCCCTTACCTCGACCCGGCTTGGGCCCTGCAGTAGCCTCATGAGCCAGCAAGCCTCGTCCAGGAGGTCCTCTGGCGTACGCCCCTGGAGAGGAGTCCAGGAACCTGTGCCTTGGTGGGCACGCATCCATGTGGCGATCGCACCAAACTCGTGCCTTGCGAGGTCGCGGTGTCGCTGAAGCAACGGCTCCTTGGCCTCGCCGAAGCTGTCGAGGGCTAGGAACGCATACTCACAGGCGAACACCCTCCGGGCCTCGATCTGGGCGGACTCGGCAACAATGGAGCGCGAAAGATCCAAGGCTCCCGGTCTTTGACCCGCAACTCGGGTCAAGGAGACGCGACAGAGAGACTGTGTCTCCAGTCGAATCTGGCTCTTTGGCGTAGCCCGAATGGTACGCGCCAAGACCCTCACTGCCGAGTGGGGCTGATCGCCAGCATCAAGTGCTATCGCGATCCTCTGATTGTTGAGGGGGGAATCGTCCATCCGCGCCGCTGCGTTGGCCAACGCCACGAAAGCCGAGGTCCCGTCCACCCCACCCCCATCGAGCAAGTGGGAGAGCAGCTGCGCCGTGCCGAACCCAAAGGTGTTGACCGGAGCAAAGTCTCGAGTGAATCGAGCGTCTTGCTCCCACACGGCGAGAAGCTTCGGCGCCTTATCGGTTGTCGCTCGCTTCGAGAGGTCCTTGTCGGCGAAGAAGTGGAGGTCGAAGGCTTGGCGGAGGACTCGGGAGAGCTCGCGGCGGTGGAGGCGCAGGAGCTCGCGTTCGGCGGAGGAGAGACCGGGGGTGGTGGTGCCGAGGTCGCGGGCGCGGGCCTGGAAGATGCCTGGGATGCGGGCTGCGTCGAGGCCGGGGAAGAGGCGCGAGCTCGGGGCTGCGGCGATGTCGCGCAGGATCTCCTCGAGGTTCGGGTCGATTTGTAGGGGGCTGCTCACTTGCCGAACCTCCAGTCTCTGGCGCCGAAGATCTTGTCGAGGCCCTCGCGCACCATGGCCTTGGACTCCTTGAGTCCGAGGGCGTTCTCGCGGGCGACCTCGACGAGCGGGCGGTTCTGGATCAAGACGCCGAAGAGCACCCGGCGGGTCCTGGTCGGGGCGGTGTTGAAAGCAAGCGAGACGCGACGCAGCTGGGCGGGCTCGAGTCCGGCCTCGGCCGAGAGCATGCGGTAGCGGTAGTCGTCGGGATCGAGCGGCTCGTTCTTGTACTCGCTGCCCCAGTCCTCATCGAGCACGGAGTCGATCGCCTCGTCGATCTGGGTCTGCAGGAACTGCTCGAGGGGTGGGACTCCGCGGTACTCATCGCGCACGGCGATCGTCGCGACGTAGGCGCAGGCGCGCACCTGCAGGCGCTCGGCGTCCATGAGCAGGGCGCGCTGCTCGATGCGCTCGGAGCAGCGGCGGGCTAGCTCGAGCGGGTCGTCCGGGCCAATGCGCTCCATGACTTCACGTGGCGAACGCCCCTGGAGGAGCTCCGCGCCACGAGGTAGGGACTCAGAGGCCTCGCCTTCCACCTCGGGCGGAGACCACTCGCTCGGGGTCGTCGGGTCCTCGATCCCGAATCCCTGCCAGCTCCACCCCTTCACGTCATCGCCAGGGTCAGACCCTTGGGGATCACCGGGCGGTACGGGGGGGTCGCTCATGGAACAAGAGAAGGTGCGAGGAGAGGGGGGAGGCCGAGCTAGGACACCGTAAGGACGGGTCTCGAAGCAAGGCAAGCACTTTCTCTGCGGCGGGCCCGCCGAGCGCCCTACTCCACGTGCAGGGTCCCTAGATCGAGCCGCTGGCCGGCCTGCTCGGCGGTGATGATCGCCTGGACCTTGGTCTTGAGCTGGGGGTGCAGCACGACCTCGACGACCCGGGCGACCAGGAACTCCTCGAGGCTGCCCTCCTCGGAGAAGTCGCCCAGGGCGTGGCGGGCAGCCAGGGCGAAGTAGGTGCAGATCTCCATCGTGGGAGCCGGAACGTGGCCCGGATCGAGGTCGGCGAACAGCTCGAGGATGCGCAGGAGGAAGGCCGAGGGGTCGTCGCTGGCCAGCTGGGCGATTGCCCACTGGTCCAGGATCAGGTCGGCCTTGAGCTTGCCCGAGGTCGGCGCCAGCAGCACGCCGGTCGACAAGGCCGCACAGCTCGGGCGCACGCCGTAGCGCGAGCGCAGGTCGCCCGAGACCTCGATGACCAGTTGCTCGAGGTCCTCGAAGGAGTAGCCCTGGCGCAGGATCTCGAGGGCCTCGAGCAGGGTCGCCTGGTCGGTCGCGCGCAGGGTCAGGCGGCCGGCGTGGTCATGCTCGGCGAGGCCGGTGAGGATGCCCTTCAGCAGGTCCTCCTCCCGGAGGGATCCTGCGGCCGTGCCCGCCGCCGGCGCGGGCCCCTCGATCAGGAAGGGCAGCTGGCCGCGGAATTCCGGCAGGAAGAAGCGGTCGGCCAAGGCCGGCTCGGCCTCGCACGAGAGCCAGAGCAGCTGGTAGGGAGTGTCCATCGCGGGGATTCTACGCGCTCGGCGGCGCGCCTTCCCGCCCGCCCCGTCACTCCTTGAACTCCAGCCTCAGGGCGAAGCGCCCCAGGGCCCGCGGGCTGCCGCCGCGGTCGGTCTGGACCACCAGCTCGCTGGCTTGGTGCTCGCCCGGGCCTGCGTCCTCGTCCGGGGCTGCGTCGAGCAGCTCGGTCGAGAGCTCGACCTCATAGAGGTGCCAGCCGTAGAGCTCGTGGTGCATCCAGCCGCGCTTGCCGATGCGGTCGGCTACCAGCTGGCCGCCGAAGAAGGCCGCGCACCCGGGCAGGTCCGAAGTGCTGCCCACGCGCAGCTGCACGCCGGTCTGGGTGCGGGTCGCGGCCACGTGGAAGAGCACTTCGATGAGCGGGCTGACCGGCGCGTCGGTGTGGCCCGCCGCCACGGGCGCAGCGAGGGTCTGGGCCTGGGTCGCATCAAGGGCGAAGATGCGCAGCTGGTAGTACAGGTTCGTGCTGCCCAGGCGCTCGCTGGGCAGGACGCGGCCGCCCTGGACCAGGAAGGGCCGCACGCCCGCGCCCCGGGACTCGCCCTCCAGGTCGACGCACAGCTGCCAGGTCGCCGCGCCGGCCGGAACCATGCCCGAGCCACCCGAGCGGCTGCCGAAGCGCAGGTGCCGCACGGCCAGCTGCTCCTCGAGGTTGTTGCGCCAGACGAGCGCACCGGAGCGGCCGGTGAGCCCGCCGCCGGGTGTGCCTAGGCTCCAGGTCGTGCCCTCGATCGTGTCGACGAAGGACATGTCGAGGGCGGGGGCGGCGGGTGGTGCCAGGCTGAGGTCGGTCCGCATCGGACCGCTCGCGAGGCAGGCGGACAGGAAGCCAGTGGCGAGCACGGCGAGTGGGGTCGGGGCGGTGAGCATGGGAGTCCTCTTGGGGTGGTGGCGGGCGAGGCCGCCGGTGCAAAGAGGACGAACGGAGCTGCGGCTGGTGACACCCCAAGCGGGACAAGTTGCGGGCCAGGGCCGAGGCCTTGGCGAGCGCCTTGTAGGGAACGCGCCCACGCGCCAAGACCGTCCCGAACCCCCAGCCCACCCAAGAGGGGATCTGGGGGAGCTGGGGGAGCATCTTTGTAGACGCCCGGGCACCTGGTTTGGTGACAGGCCAATCGCCAGATCTTCGTCGCCCTCCCGCACGCCGCTCAGCCTCGCTACCCTGGCCGGACCATGAGCCTCCGCGTCCACCTGCACGGCCTCGACCATCCCGACTTCCACGCCGCGCTCGCCGGCGCGCTGGACCCGCGCGTGCAGCTCGTGGCTGCCGACGAGGACCACGAGCTGCTCGTCGCCGGGGTGCCCACCGCGGCCCAGCTCGATCGGGGCCCGACCACGGTCGTGATCCCCTGGGCCGGCATCCCGCGCAGCGTCGCGGCCCTGTTCGTCGAGCGCCCCACCATCGCGCTCTACAACATCCACCACAACGCCGCGCCCGTCGCCGAGCACGCGATCGGCATGCTGCTGGCCGCCGCCCGGCGCCTGATCCCCGCCGACCGCCTGCTGCGCACCGGCGACTGGTCCTACCGCTTCGCCGCGACCGAGTCCCCCCTCGTCGCCGGCCGCAGGGCCCTGGTGCTCGGCGCGGGCGCCCTCGGCCAGCGCATCGCGACCGCCCTCGTAGGGCTCGAGGTCACGCCCCGCCTGCTCGGGCGCACCGCGCGCCCCGGCGTGCTCGGACCGGGCGACCTTGACGAAGCCCTCACCACCGCCGAGGTCCTGGTCGTGACCCTACCCTGGACCCCCGAGACCGAGGGCCTGCTCGACGCCCGCCGCCTCGCGCTCCTGCCCGCCGGCGCCCTGCTCGTCAACGTCGGCCGCGGCCCGGTCATCGACGAAGCCGCCCTGGTCCACGCGCTCGAGTCCGGCCACCTCGCCGGCGCCGGCCTGGACGTGTGGTACCAGTACCCCAAGACCGCCGCCGACCGCCCGACCACGCACCCCTCGCGCTTCGACTTCGGCTCCCTCGACAGCGTCGTGCTCTCGCCCCACCGCGCTGGCCATGGCCTGGCCACCGAGCAGCTCTGCGCCGAGCATCTCGCGCGCACCCTCAACGCCGCCGCCGCCGGCGAGCCCCTACCGGGCCGTGTCGATCCGGCGCGAGGCTACTGACCCGCTAGGCCCGCCGCCCCTAGCTCTCGAACACCACGGCGATCATGCCCACCACCAGCGCCAGGCAGGCGCCGATCGGCAGCAGCCACGAGCGCCCATGGCGAGCGAGCTCCATGAAGATCGCCAGCACCAAGAGCAGCTTCACGAACACCAGCACCAGCACGACCGCCGGCCCGACCCCGTCGCCCTCGGCGAGGAAGTAGCTGCCGAGCGACAGGACCACGAGCGCGGCCCAGGTCACGGTCAACGCGCGCGTGCCCTCGGGACGCGCCTTGCTCCTCGGATCGTTCATAGCAGGTACACCAGCGGGAAGAGCAGGATCCAGACCAGGTCGAGCATGTGCCAGAAGACGCCGCAAGAGCGCGCCTGCACGTGCAGCTCCTCGCCACCCGGTCCGCGCGCCAGCCGCCACGACACCCACACCAAGAAGCCGATGCCCAGGAGCACGTGCAGGAAGTGGAAGCCGGTCAGGAAGTAGTAGAAGAACCAGAACGAGCTCGAGGACAAGTTCAGGCCAGCCCCTAGCTTGTCCGCGTACTCGACGCCCTTGATCCCCACGAAGATGAGCCCGAGCACCGCGGCCAAGGCGTACCAGCGCGAGCTCGCCCGGGGGTCCACCGGCAGGCTCGCGACGCCGCGCGCGACGGCGAAGCCGCTGGTGATCAGGACCAGCGCATTGACCAGACCGAAGCGCGGATCGAGCCGCGCTTGGCCCACATCGAACTCGAGCGGCGCGTCCATGCGCATCACGGCATAGACGACGAAGAACATGCACAGGGTCGCGAACTCCGCGCCGGCGAAGACCCACCAGGCGCCGTCGCCGGGCAAGCGCCAGTCGCGCTGCCGCACTCTTGTTGGCTCAGTCATAGGCGCGCACCAGCGCAGCGGGCAGGTCGGCGATGTGGCGCAGCACGCGCCAGCCCCCGGGCCCGAACATCGTCGGAAGGATCGAAGCCGCGCGGGGATCGAGCCCCAGCGCATGAACAGAGACCTGGGCACGCCGCGCCTCGCGCACGGCCCAGGCCACGTCGTGGATGCCGTGACCGCCCTCGTAGCGGTCGAAGTCGGTCGGCTTGCCGTCGGTCACCAGCAAGAGGTGCTTGCGCTTGGCGGGGTGCGCCTCGAGCTGCGCCGTCGCGTGGCGCACGGCGGGGCCGATGCGCGTGTAGCCCTGGGGCTTGAGCGTGCCGAGCCGCGCGCGACCGGTGGACCAGGGCTCGTGCCAGTCCTTGACCGTCCAGGTGCGGCACAGGTTGCGGGTGTTGCTGGCGAAGGCCAGGATCTGCAGCTGGTCCTCGAAGGCCTCGGCCACCTCGCCCAGCACGCAGGCGGCGGCCAGCTCGACGTCGAGCACGCGCTGGTCCTGGACCCAGCTGTCGGCCGACAGGCTCAGGTCCAAGAGCAGGCTGGTCGCGACGTCGCGCTCGAGCCGCGGCGAGCGCACGTACAGGCGGCCGGGTGGCGCGCCACCGCGCAGGCGCTCGGCATACTCCTCGACGACGCCGTCAAGGTCGACCTCGTCCCCGTCGAGCTGGCGCGTGCGCCGGATGCGCTCGGTGCGCCGCACCTCGAGCGCGCCGATCGCGTGGCGCGTGGTGGCCTTCAGGTCGCGGCTCAGCGCCGCGCCGAACTCGGGCGAGCGCTGGTCGATCCGCGTCGGATAGAGCGTGACCCAGTCGCGGCGGTACAGCTTGCGCTTCTCGTCCCACTCGTGGTTGGTCACCCCGCGCTCCTGGGGCTGCACGTTCATCACGTCGGGTATCTCCCCCACGTCGCCGATCTCGGCCTTGTAGATCGACTGCACCTCGGGCCCGCCGCGAATCATCTCGCGCAGGTCGACCCCCTCGAGCGACTCGGCCTGCTCGTCCATGTCGTCGTGGCCGTCGACCTTGCGGAAGCCGCCATCATGGCTGTCGGCGAAGTCGACCTTCTCGAAGGAGTGCGAGGGCATGTTCTCCTTGTACGGATCCTCCTCGAGGGTCGTCTCGCGCACGTGGTCGCGCACCGGCGCCTCGTGCTCGAGCGCGTCGTCGGCGACCCCGCCTTCGGCCAAGGCCGCCGCGGTGCCGAGGGCGTCGTCCCGGTCGGTCGGCGTCAGCGGCCCACCGAGCAAGAGCAGCGGCCCCGGCCCAACGTCGGAGGGCGCGCGACTGCGCATCAGGCGGTTCCAGAAGGAGCGCTCGGGCGCGCGGGTCGCGTCCGCGTCCATGCCGCGGTAGCGCGCGAGCGCACAGGCGAAGCCGTCGCCCGCGGGCTCGGAGTCGCACGAGGCCAGCTGCAGGAGCGCGGCCTGGCGCAGGAGCTCGAGCGGCTGCTCGTGCGGCGGGAGCTCGTCCGGTCGCGGCCGGGAGCCCAGCTCGAGCCGGGCAGATGCCGCGACGCGCTCGGCGAAGCCGGGGTGCTCGGCGGCCAGCTCGCAGGCGGTGGCGACGGCACGCGCGAGGGTCCCTGGCTCCTGCTCGCCGGCGAGCTCCTGCCCGACCCCCGCGCCCGCGATGGCGGCGCGCACGAAGAACAGGTCCCTGTTCTGGCGCGCATCTTCGGACAAGGCCACCTGGCTCGGCAAGAGCAGCACGCCCGCGAGGCTGCCTCCCGACAGCTCGGCCGGACGCAGGGCCACATGGCGGCCGGCGAAGGTCCCGGCCACGGCGCCGAGCGGGACCTCGAGCTCGGCGAAGCGCGCCGCGGCCTCGGCGTGCTGCCCCCGGGTCGTGCTCGCACGCCGGCGCTCGGCGCTCGGCGCCCACCGGGAGTAGGCCTTGCCGAACAGCTCCTCGAGCAGGTCGAGGTGCAGGTTCGGCCCGCGCTCGGCGAGCCGCTCCTGCTGACTGGGATCCGTGCCCACGAAGCCCTAGAAGGCCAAGGCCACGACCTCGAAGAGCGCGACCAGCACCTGGGGGTCGTCGGAGAGGGGCTCGCAGATCGCAGCGCGGCAGGCCGCCCGCGGCTCCATGCCGGCGCGCACGAGGCGCGCCGCGTCGACCAAGAGGCGCGTCGATGCGCGCTCGGCCAGGCCCAGCTCGTCGAGCTCGCGCAGCTTGGCGCCGAGCTTCACGATGCGCTGGGCGACGGCCGGCTCCACCCCGGCCTCACGCTCGAGGATCTCGGCCTCGAGCTTGGGGCTCGGGTAGTCGAAGCTGGCGGCCACGAAGCGCTGGCGCGTCGAGGGCTTGAGCTCCTTCCAGCCGCGCTGGTAGCCGGGGTTGAACGAGACCACCAGCATGAACTCGGGCGGCGCGGTCAGCTCTTCGCTATGGCGCTCGACGAAGAGCGTGCGGCGGTGGTCGGTCAGGGGGTGGATCGCGACGATCACGTCGGGCCGCGCCTCGGCGACCTCGTCGAGGTAGAGGATCGCACCCTCGCGGACGGCGCGGCTGACCGGGCCGTCCTGCCAGACCGTGTCGCCACCCTGGACCAGCCAGCGGCCGAGCAGGTCCGCGGCGCTGGTGTCGTCGTGGCAGGGAACGGTCACCAGCGGACGGCCGAGGCGCGCGGCCATGAACTCGACGAAGCGCGTCTTGCCGCAGCCCGTCGGGCCCTTGAGCATCAGGGGCAGCTGCTGGGAGAAGCAGTGCTCGAAGAGCTGCACCTCGCCGGCGACCGGGCGATAGAACGGGGTCTCGGTGGACATGGTGGTCCGGGCTCGAGGCTCGGCGGCTGGGCTTCGGTCGCCGGCGCTGGCGCTGAGGAAGGAGGGGTTCATGCTTGGGGCAGGGCTTGGTGCTCGGTCAGGGGAGCAGCTCGACGAGGGCCGCGAGGCTGCCGGAGGTGTCCGCGTTCAGGCCCTCGAGCTGGTGCTCGATGCGGCCGCCCTGGTCCAACACCGTGATCAGGTTCGAGTGGGCGAAGTCCCCGTTGACGTCGCGCTTGTAGCGCACGCCGAGGGCCGCCGCGATCCCGCGGACGGCGAAGTCGGAGCCATGCAGCAGCGTCCAGCGGCTGGTGTCGAGCTGCTTCTCGGTGGCGTAATTCGCGAGCACCTCGGGCGTGTCGCGCAGGGTGTCCATCGAGACCAACAAGAAGCGCACCTCGGAGCGCTGCTCCGCGGACAAGCCCGCCTCGATCGACCTCAGGTCGGCGAGGATGCGCGGGCAGGCGTAGCTGCAGTTGGTGAAGATCATGGCCGCGACGACGGGCTTGCCGCGCAGGTCCGCGAGCTCGAAGGTCGCGCCGGACTGGTCGGTGAAGGGCTCCTCGAGTAGGTAGAGCGAGGTCTGCGGGAGGTCCCCCAGGCCGACGGCGGCGGGCGCCTCTTCCGCGCAGCAGGAGGCTCCTTCGGCGCCGGCAGCCCCGACGGGTCCGTGCTCGTGGCAGCCGGCGGCGAGGGCCGCGGCGAGGAACAGGGCGGGCAGAATCGATTGGGACATGGGTTCAGTCCTCCCGCGAGGGGAGCTGGTCGACCGCGCAGCGGAAGCCGAGGTTGTTGACGCTGTAGCGTGCCGCGAGGCTGCTGCGGAAGGCGAAGCGCATGAAGGCGGCGTAGTCGCTCGGGTCGGCCACGCCGATCGAGCCGGAGCCGCAGAAGAGGTTGCGGTCGAGGCCGGAGTCGCCGCGCGACTCGCCGGTGACCAGGGCCGTGTTGAAGTCGTCGACCCACTCCCAGACGAGCCCGTGCAGGTCGGTCACGCCGAAGTGGTTCGCGGGGCCCAGCCCCACAGCGGGCAGGATGGCCGGGGTCCGCTCGGCGTACCAGTCGAGGATGCGCCGGTTGTAGCTGGGGTCCTCTCGACCATAGGCCGCCGTCTCGCTGGCCGCGGCGACGTACTCCCACTCGGCCAAGGTCGGCAGGCGCCGGCCCCGCCACTCGGCATAGGCGCGCGCGGCGTACCAGGAGACCTGGGTCGCGGGAGAGTCCGCGGACCCGGGCGGGAGCTCGAGGTCTGCGGGCCAGTGGGCTAGGTAGGACTCGTCGGCGAACAGCGCGGGGACCGCCGAGCGACGCCACTTGGGGTTGGCCCAGACGAAGTCCAGGAACTGGGCGTTGGTGACCGGATGGCGCTCGAGCAGGAAGGCCGCGACGGTCTGCTGCTTGGGCTCGTCCTTGCCCGGGTACAGCGGGCGGTGGGTGCCGCTCGGGATCGCGACCAGGGTCGTCGGCTCGACCTCGGCCGGCGCCTCGGCCTGGTCGGCAGACTGTGGAGTCGTCCCCTGCCCAGGCTCCGGGCGCACCTCGAGTGAGCCGCCGCCGCACCCGAAGGTGAGCAGCAGCAAGACGAGCGAAGCGCCCGGAGCCTGGAGCGAGGGAGACTGCATGGGATCAGTGGGCCGCGCGTGCGGCTTGGACCTCGTTGACCGTGACCATGTCGCCCTGGTTGCCCCAGCTGTTGCGCACGTAGGTCAGCACGTTGGCCACGTCGTCGTCGCTCAGGTTGAGCATCGGCATGACGCTGTCGAAGGCCTTCCCATTGACCTCGATCGGCCCCGACAGGCCCTTGATCACGGTCTGGATCGAGCGCGCCTTGTCGGCCATCAGGTAGTCCGACTTCGCCAGCGGGGGGAAGGCGCTCGGGATGCCCTGACCGTTCGTCTGGTGGCAGGCCATGCAGTTCGCTTGGTAGGCGCGCTCACCCAGGGCCAAGCGCTCCTCCAGCGTGCGAGTCGCCGGAGCGGCGGCGACCCCCTTGCCGGGCATCACCTGCACCGCGCCCCCCTCGGGCTGGTAGATGCGGTCGTCCTGCTTGCCCGAGTAGACCAAGGTGTCCTCGGCCCCACCGACGGTCAGCATGCCCAGGGCGCCCTTGTTGAAGGCCCGGAAGATGCTGTGGTCGACCATGATGAAGGTGCCCGGGACCTCGACCTTGAACTCGGCGATGGTGGCGCCGCCTGCGGGAACGAGGGTCGTCTGCACGTTCTCGTTGGCGGTCGAGCCGCCCTCCTGGTGGACCCGATCGAAGATCTCACCGATGACGTGGAACGAGCTCAGCAGGTTCGGGCCACCGTTGCCCACGAACAGGCGCACGGTCTCGCCGACGTCGGCGCTGAGCGCGTCGTCGCCGACCAGGGCGCCGACCTTGCCGTTGAAGACGACGTAGTCGGGGATCTCGGTCAGGGCCTTCTCCATGCTGAAGGGCTGCAGGCCCTCCTCGCCGTAGGGGCCCTCGGTGTAGAAGTCGCCCTGCATGACGTAGTACTCCTTGTCGACCGGCGGCAGGCCGCCGACGGGCTCGACCAGGATCAGCCCGTACATGCCGTTCGCGATGTGCATGCCGACCGGCGCGGTCGCGCAGTGGTAGACGTAGAGCCCGGGGTTGAGCACCTGGAACGAGAACTGCGAGGTGTGGCCCGGCGCCGTGAAGGACGATGCCGCGCCGCCACCGGGACCGGTCACCGCGTGCAGGTCGATGTTGTGGGGCATCTTGCTGTCGGGCGCGTTGTGGAGGTTGAACTCCACCACGTCCCCCACGCGGGTGCGGATGAAGCTCCCGGGGACCGAGCCGCCGAAGGTCCAGAAGGTGTAGTCGACGCCGTCGGCGATCTCGGAGACGAACTCGCGCACCTCGAGGTCGACGATCAGCTTCGTCGCGTGGTCGCGGGTGATCGGCGGCGGGACCATCGGAGGCGCCGTCAGGATGGCGCGCTCTTCGCCCACGACGGGGCCGGGATCGGTGGACCTGGCGCTAGCGTTCGCGGTCGGCGCCGACTCGGTCGAGCAGGCGGCGGGCAGCAGGACGCCGAGGCCCAGGATGGCGAGGGAGAGGCGGCGGTTGCGCTTGGAAGGGTTCATGGTTCGGGGGGGCGATTCGAGCGCCCAAGGAGTGAGGGGGAGTGGTCGGATCCAAGCCCCCGCCCGCAGTCGGAGCGGGGGCCTGGCTTGCGCTCGGCTAGAGCGACTTCTCTCTTGCGGCAGGGGCCATCGAGGCGCTCCCTCCGGCGGCCGGCGGCTCGTCACCGCGGACCTCCAGGGGCAGCCCGTAGGCGATGAAGTTGCGGATGAAGAGCACGATGCCGAGGGTCAGGAGCGAGGCCGCGAGGACCAGCCCCAAGGAGTGCACCTCGAGGCTCTCTTGCACCTCGAGGAAGTCCATGCCTCCCTTGCGCTCCATGTAGACCTGCGCGACACCCATCACGGCGAAGGCGCCGGTCATGCTGACCATGCCGATGTTGGAGGTCCAGAAGGCCCACTCCGCGGTCCAGTGCTTGAACAGCGTGCGCCCGGTCATCTCGGGCAGGACGTAGCTGATCATCGCCAGGATGATCATGGCGTAGGCCCCCCAGAAGGCCAGGTGGCCGTGCATCGCCGTCACCAGGGTCCCGTGGGTCCACAGGTTGACCTGGGGCAGGGTGTGAGCGAAGCCCAGGAAGCCCGCGCCGACGAAGCTCATCACCGCGCAGCCGAGGGTCCACAACAGGGCGATGCGGTTGGGGTGCTTGCGGCCGCCGCGGCGCGCCATCGACAGGGCGTACATCGCCATGCCGAGGAAGGCCAGGGGCTCGAGCGCCGAGAAGATGCCGCCGATCATCAGCCAGTAGCCCGGGGCGCCGGTGTAGTAGTAGTGGTGCCCGGTGCCGAGGATGCCCGACAGGAAGGTGAAGCCGACGATCACGTACAGCCACTTCTCGATCACCTCGCGGTCGATGCCGGTCAGCTTGATCAAGAGGAAGGACAGCATCGCCCCCATGATCAGCTCCCAGACTCCCTCCACCCAGAGGTGCACGACCCACCAGCGGAAGTAGGAGTCGAACACGAGGTTCTCGAAGGTGATCATGCCTGGAAGGTAGAGCAGGGCGGCCGAGAGCAGGCCGAAGAACAGCACCATCGCGGTGGTCGTCTTGCGCTTGCCCTTCCAGATGGTCATGAAGATGACCAGGAGGAAGGTCAGCACGTTGACCACCACTAGGTAGTCGAGCTCGCGCGGGATCTCTAGGAACTTGCGACCCTCCCACCAATTGAAGTGGTAGCCGATGACCGCGGTCACGCCGACGAGCAGCAGCGAGTACAGCTGCAGCCAGGCCAGCTTGGGCTTCCAGAGCTCACGCTCGGACTCCTCGGGGATGATGTAGTAGGCCGAGCCCATGAAGCCCGCCAGCATCCAGACCACCAGCAGGTTGGTGTGCGTGGCGCGGGCGGTGTTGAAGGGGATCCAGTCGTGCAGGCCGTCGTAGCCCATCCGCGCGAAGCCCATGATGAACCCGTACACCAGCTGTAGGGAGAACAGCAGCATGCAGGCGGCGAAGAACCAGTAGGCGATCTTTTGTGTCTTGTAGCGCATCGTCGAAGCCTCCTAGAGGGTCCCCAGGTAGTGAACGAGCTCGTCGAGGAGCTCGCCCTCGACGCCCAGGTCAGGCATCGAGGTGCCCGGCTTGACCGACTGCGGATCCGAGATCCACGTGCGCAGGTAAGCCTCGTCGAAGCGGTCCGAGACCCCGTCCAGGGTCGGGCCGACGTTGCCGCCCTGGCCGCCCACGCTGTGGCAGCCGATGCAGACGGTCTTGAAGTAGTCGGGGGCGGCTTCGAGCTTGGTCGGGTCGACCGCCGAGGCCATGCCACTGCCCTTCATGTCGGGCTCGGCCGGGAAGCCGTTCAGGTCGATCTTCCCGACCCAGTCGAGGAAGGCGATGATGTCCGCGCGGTTGCCAGCGGCCACCTCGGCCCCGACTTCGGCGTCGACGAAGATGTCGTACTTGATCATCTTCCGACGACCGGGATAGAAGGACTCCGGGTCCTGGAGGAAGGAGTTGATCCAAGGGCCGCCGCGGCGTTCGAGGACCTTGGTCAGCTCGGGGGCGTAGTAGCCGCCCTCACCCATCAAGGTGTGGCAGCCCATGCAGTTGTTCTTGTTCCAAATGTGGTGGCCGCGCACGACCTGCTCGGTCATCTGGTCCTGGTTGGAGCGCTTGGGGAAGGCCGCAAGCGTGTCCAGGGTCAGCAGGAGGAAGGCTGCAGAGCAGAGGGCCGTGCCACCGAGGAAGAAGGCCTTTGCGGCCGACTTGGTAAGCATCGTGGGTGGGAGGTTGGAGTTTCGGGGGGGGTGAAGCGGAGTTAAGGATAATAAGGACTCGTTATCCGTCATAGGCCTACCAAGCAAGAGTCGTGCCCAAGACCCCACCCCCGGAACCCACTTCCCTGGGCCCCCAAGCCCCCCCTAGGCCCCCGCCCCCGGGAGCGTTGTAGGATCGACTACGTGTCCCGTTGTCGCGCCGACACGGCGTTGCCGAATCGACAACGACCGCCTGGACAGCCGAGGCCCCGCTCCCCCCTTCCGGACCTCACCCCAGGTCCCTAGTCGGCCTCGGCCTCGTCCCCGCGCAGCCATGCCAGGAAGGCCGCGTCGAGGTCCGCCGGGGTCCAACCCCACAGCTCCTTGAAGGCGCGCCGCTGCAGCCCGTCGAGGTCGTTGCCGCTGGGGTAGCCCTCGGCGTCCAGCTGGCCCTTGACGAGGCCGAGCAGCTCGGCGAATTCCGCCGGGTGCTCGGTGGCCAGGAACTGCACGCGGCTCCAGCAAGCGACCAGGTCCAGCTCGCTGAGCGAGCCCGGGGTTCTGCGCCCCATCAGCTCGGCCGTGCGAGGCTCCTGCTTCTTCGCCAGCTTGGCCAGCTCCGACTTCCAGTCCGAGCGCCCGATGTTCTCGTTGAGGCTGCCCTCCTCGCCCTCGGTGGTGACCGACTCGGGCTCGGCCTCGCGCTCGAGGAACAGGGCCAGGCCCTCGTCGAGCCAGACCGGCGGGTCGTAGGAGTTGTGCTTGTAGGCGGCCAGGAACATGTGGCCCAGATCGTGGGCGATGTGCGGCCAGAGCCAGCGGTCCTTCTTGAGGTCCGAGTCGCTCGCCGGGACCGAGGCCGAGAGCTTGTGCGGATCGCGGAAGTGCCAGCGCAGGGAGCCGGTCACCGCGGTGCCCATGTGCTCGAAGGTCCACACCCCGTGGGTCACCTCGGAGGCGTGCACGAGGACCTCGAACTTCTCCGCCTCGCCGAGGTAGCGACCGTTGCCCATGTAGGGGCCGTCGCCCTGGGCTTGGCGCGACTCGGGGAAGTCCGCATCGGTCTTGTCGATCAGCACGAGGAAGCGCGCGTACAGGTCCTCGGCGCGCATCGCCATCACCACCAGGCGCAGGGTCGGGTCGAGCTTCTTGACCTTCTTCGGCAGGTCGACCCCGGCGGCGCGCAGCCGCTCGAAGTAAGGCGCGAGGCGCGCCTGCTCCTTGTTGGACAGGTTCTCCCGGCCGAGGCTCGAGGCCCAGCGGAAGTGCTCGGTCTCGAGGAAGTGCCAGCCCGAAGCGACCAGCTTCTGCTCGACGCCCTCGGAGCCGCCCCAGCCGTTCGGGCCGATGGCGATCGGCCCCCAGGACTCGAAGCCGAGGGCCGCCATGACCTCGGGCTCGCCCAGGTCATGGGGCAGCTCGTCGTCGGCTGGAATCGCCAAGCTGGGTGCCGGGGGAGGCATCCCGGGCCCCGTTGAAGCCGCCGCCATGAGGCACACGAGGAGCCCCAGGCACAGGGCCGTCGGCAGACGAACGAGGGGTTGCAAGGCCTTCACCTCAAGCAGGATAGGCCAATCGGTCGACTCCGGGAAGGGAGCGCCCCCAAGCCCCCCCTGGGGCCGGTTGGTACAAGTGGGGAACCCGCTGGGCCCATGCATCGTCCATCCCCAACGGCTCCCACCCCCCAAGACCCAAAGAGACCCCCTCTCCTTATGCTCTCGAAGACCCTCCTCGGCGCTGCTGCGCTGCTCGGCCTGTCCACGGTCGCCTCCGCCCAGCTCAGCTTCGGCGGCCTGCCGCCCTCCGACTACGACGCCCTGCTCACGGGCCCTGTCCCGACCGTCAAGATGGACCCCGTCGACGTGGCCCGCCTCGAGGCCGAGGACGCCATGGCAGAGAAGGTCGGCGCGTTCCGCTTCGGTGACGAGCTGGCCGTGCACCTGACCCCGGGCAACTCCGGCGAGTGGACCGAGCTCGAGAACGGCGACCGCGTGTGGCGCCTGCGCATCGAGTCGGCCGGGGCCTACTCGCTCAGCCTGATCTTCGACGAATTCCTGCTGCCCGCCGGCTCCGAGCTGTACGCCTACGACGACGAGCGCACGGTCGTCTACGGCCAGTACAACCAGGCCAACAACAAGGCCAACCGGATGTTCGCCATCCAGCCCCTGCCCGGCGACGCGCTGACCCTCGAGTACTTCGAGCCGGCCCACGTCACCGCGCCCGGCGCGATCACCGTCGGCACCGTCGTGCACGACTACAAGGACGTCTTCGCCGTCGTCGACGCCCTCGGCAAGTCCACCGGCAGCCCCAAGGCAGCCGGCGCCTGCAACAACGACGTCAACTGCCCGGTCGGCGCTCCCTGGGGCGACCAGGTCCGCTCGGTCGTCGCGATCTTCATCGGCGGCGGCGTCTGCTCCGGCTCGATGATCAACAACACGTCGGGCAACAACGACCAGCTGTTCATCACCGCCAACCACTGCGGCTCGGTCACCAACGCGGTCTTCCGCTTCAACTACGAGAAGTCCGGCTGCGGGTCGGGCACCGCCCCCACCAACCAGACGGTCCAGGGATCGACCCTGCTCAAGGCGAGCTCGAGCGGCGACTACCGCCTCGCACGCCTGACCCAGGCGATCCCGCCGAGCTACAACGTCTACCTCGAGGGCTGGGACAAGAGCAACGTCACGCCGACCAGCACGATCGCGATCCACCACCCCCAGGTCGGCCCGAAGAAGATCAGCTTCGACTACAACCCGCCCAGCAAGTCGGGCGGTGACTGGCAGATCAACCAGTGGGACGACGGCGTGACCGAGCCCGGCTCCAGCGGCTCGCCCCTGTACTCCAACGAGGGCCTGTTCATCGGCGCCCTCTACGGCGGCCAGGCCACCTGCAGCTTCCCGTACAACGACTACTACCCGCGCCTCGGCGGCCACTTCAACGCCCTGGCCCAGTGGCTCGATCCGCTTGGCACCGGCCAGACGACCCTCGTCGGTCAGAACCTCGGCGGGGGCACCGGCCCGTCCTGTGGGGTCACCAAGCTCGGCGTCGGCGCCGGCGGCGCCAACATCGCCGACCTCGACTCGAGCAGCACGCCCCAGCTCGGCACCACGATCTCCCTGGTCGCCACCGGCTTCAACGGCTCGAGCGTCGGCACGCTGATCCTGAGCCTCAGCTCGGGCACCACGCCCCTGCTCGGCGGCATCGTCTACGTCGACTACCTCAACCCGGCCGCCACCATGCCGATCAACCTGACCCTCGGCGTCGGCGCGATGAACGTGTCGCTGCCCGCCAGCCCGGGCCTGGCCTACACCTCGGGCTACGCCCAGGTCGGCACCCTGGACGCCAGCCAGCCCTTCGGCTGGGCCTTCAGCAACGGCCTGCAGATCACCTTCTGCCCCTGAGCTGAGGGGACGAGTCCGGGCCCTGCCCGGGCGACCCTCCACCGAGCGGGGAGCCGTGCCAGCTGGCGCGGCTCCCCGCTCGGCTCGTTCCCACCCCGCGGTCGAGCGCCCCCGCGACTCCCAAGCAGTCCCGAATGCTGGACTTGCGTCGACCCCGCCGGGGAATTGTTCCGTAGCGCGGAACCCCGGGCCCCGCCCGAGGGTCAAGCAGGGATCCAGCGGACTCGGGCCATGCTCCCGAGCCGCTGCGATGCGTCCCTGATCTTTTCCTCCCCTAGCCCGGGGGGGGGGGGGGGGGGGGGGGGGGGGGGGGGGGGGGGG
>JARGPD010000036.1:9826-33981 GCA_029212845.1 Planctomycetota bacterium | reverse complement strand
GATGCCCTGGATCTCGTCGACGGCGAGGGGGTCGACGCCGGCGAAGGGCTCGTCGAGCATCAGGATCGTGGGCTCGGTGGCCAGGGCGCGGGCGATCTCGAGCCGGCGGCGCTCGCCGCCCGACAGGGTCTCGGCGAGGCTCTTGTGCAGGTGCCCGAGGGCCAGGGAGTCCAGCAGCTCGACCGCCCGCTCCTTGCGCTCACGCCGGTTCAGGGGCATCGCCTCGAGCACGGCCATGACGTTGTCGAACACGGTCATGCGGCGGAAGATGCTGGGCTCCTGGGGCAGGTAGCCCATGCCGCCGCGCGCCCGCAGGTACATCGGCTGGCGCCCGCACTCGCGCCCGTTGAGCCAGACCTCGCCCGCGTCGGGGGTCACCAGGCCGACCGTCATGCGAAACGAGGTGGTCTTGCCGGCGCCGTTGGGGCCCAGCAGGCCGACGATCTCGCCGGGACCGACCGAGAAGCTGACCCGGTCCACCACCCGGCGGCCCTTGAAGGCCTTGACCAGGCCGCGCACGTCGAGGATCGCGTCCTTCACAGGAGCGCTAACGGGGTCGTTGGGGGAGCTCGGCTGGTCCATGGGGGCAGTCTAGCCGGAACGGGTGCGGCCCGATCCTGGCGGGCGCGCCAAACGCGGAAGCCGCTTCGGCCACGCGGTTTCGGGCGAAGACGAGGCCTCTGGGGTGCCGCGCGAGGCCTGGCTGGGGTGGTTCTGGACCCGTGCAGCCGGCCGGGGAAGGCGGGTGTGGATAACCTGGGGGTAAGTCGGTGGAGAGCCGCGGGGGGGCAGGCCCCAATTCGGGCACCACCGTCGGGGGTACGAAGTCCCTTAGGGGTTTGCTCGAATTCGGCCCCGATCTGCAGATGTCTATCTAGCTTCCTGGGCACACCTTACGGCGCCCAGTCGCGCAATCTGCACGGGGCGCTCATTGACCGGGCACCTGGCCGGGTTTCGTTAGGGCAGCCCCTGGGGGCGAGGGCAGTCGTCACCGGGTTGGGCCGACACCTGTGGAAAGGGGGTCGAGATCCGTGCCAGATCCGAGTCCTCAGGGAAGTCCCCGGGTGGCGCGCTCCCACTCCTGGGACTGCTTCTTGAATTCATGCCTTTGATTTCAATATCACACCCGGGGGTCGTAGGGTGGGCCCTGATGAAGTCCAGCCAACCCAGCCCAAAGAGCGACGGCCAGCTGGCCCGACTCCAGGCCCTGGCCTCGCCCGCGCGGCTCGAGCTGGTCGAGGCCTTGCAGGTCGGCGGCGCTTCGACGGCGGCTGACCTAGCGGCCCGCCTCGGCCGCGCCCCGGACTCGCTCTACCATCACCTGCGCCAGCTCGAGGCGGCCGGCATCGTGGCGCGCCGCGGCAGCCGCGCGACCGGTGGGCGCCGCAGTGCGGTCTTCGACCTGGTGCCCGGTGCGGCCGCGGGCGGGGGCGATGGGACCACCGGGGAGGCGGAGCGCGCCGGCATCGCCAGCCTCGCAGCCGCCGTCCTGCGCTTGACCGAGCGCGACGTCGGCACCTGCCTCGGCCCGCGCTGGGGTGACCTGGTCGAGCTCGTCGACGACGACGCCCAGGTCCCCGCAGTCAGCCGCAGCAAGGCCTGGCTGACCGCCGCCGAGCTGACCGAGCTCGCCGACCGCCTCGCCGCCCTCCAAGACTTCCTGCGCGCGCGCCTCGTCCCGCCCCAGGCCGACCCGGCCCTCGGTGCCACCGAGCCGCGCTCGCTCTTCGCCCTGACCCTTGCCCTGACCCCGCTATGGCCGAGTCCACGCTAGCCACCCAGCTCGAGTCCCCCGAACCCCAGGTCCTCTGGTTGCCGCTGGGCGACCACGTCGTGGTCGTGCGCGTCGGATGAGGCCGGCCCTGCTCCTCGGCCTGCTGCTGCCCCTCGCGGGCTGCCTCGCGCCGCCGCCGCTCGAGCCCCTCGACGACGCGACCCGGGCGCTCCTGGTCGAGGCCACGGGCCGCGCCGCTTGGGTCGACCTGCCCGGGCTGGTGCTGGAGGGCGAGGCCGAGCTCAACGGCCGCGCCGAGACCCTGCGCCTCACCGTCCTGCCCGATGGCTCCTTTCGGCGCGAGGTCTCCGGCCCGCTCGGGTCGATCGAGGTCTTCGACGGCCAGCGCGCCTGGCGCCGAGACCGCAGCGGCCTCGGGCGCGAGCTGCACCTGGGCGAGCGCGAGGACGCGCCGCTGGTGGTCGCCCTCAGCACCGGCCGGTGGCTCGAGGACTCGAGCCTCGTGGTCGAGGTGATCGCGCCCGATCACCTGCGCGTGACGCGGCCGGGCACGCCGCTGGACTTCGAGCTGCTGTTGGATCCGGTCACCAAGCTGCCGCACCAGGTCCACGATCGCTCGGCCTCTGGCACGTCGATCGCGACCTTCTCCGACTGGCGCGTTGTGGCCGGGGTGCCCTTCGCCTTCGACGTCGACGTGGATGGCGCCGGGGGGGGCATGCGCTCGTTTCGGCTCCAGCATGGTCGTGCGCTGGATGCGGCCAGCGCCAAGGATCCCGGGCTCTTGGCGCCGCCGATCGAGCCGCCGGTCGGCGTGCACTTCGACGGCGACGGCGAGGTCGAGGTCTTTCGCGCGCGCAGCGGCCACCTGTTCGTGCGGCCGCGCCTGGACGGCCAGGACGTCGGCTGGTTCCTGTTCGACTCGGGCGCCGGCGCGATGGTGCTCGACAGCTCCATCGCCGCCGACCTGCCCGAGGTCGGGCGCGTCCTGGCGGTCGGCGTCGGCGCCAGCCAGTCCACGCGCTTCGTGTCGGCCCCGAGCTTCGGCCTCGGCCCCCTGTCCTGGGACGACGCGATCCTGCTCGAGCTGGACCTGTCCTTCCTCGAGGAGCTGCTCGGGGTGCCCGTCGCGGGCATCGTGGGCTACGAGCTGTTCGGTCGCGCGGTGCTGGACCTCGAGGCGGGGCCCCGGCCGACCTCACCCGGGGACCTCGACGGCGACGGCGAGCCCGACCCAGCGCCCATCCTGGCCCGCGGCGGCCGCCTCGGCATCCACGCGCCGGGCACCTTCGCAGCGCCCGCGGAGGCCACCTTCGCGCGCCTGATCTTCGAGGCCCACGCGCCTTGCGTCGAGGCCAGCTTCCCGACCTCGGACGGTCCGGTCACGCGCTGGTTCCGCCTCGACACCGGCGCCAACGGCTCGGTCACCTTCCACTCCCCGGCCGTCGTCAAGCACCGCCTGCTCTCGAACCGGGACACGCGCCTCGCGGCCTTCGGCGGCATCGGTGGCAAGGGCTCGGGCTACCTGGCCGAGCTCGAGTGGTTCGAGCTCGGGGGTCGCCGGTTCGAGTCCTTCGAGGCGACCTTCGCGACCACCGAGGTCGGCACCTTCTCCGACCCCTACACGGCCGGCAACATCGGCCAAGAGCTGCTGGAGCCCTTCCGGATCCTGTTCGACTATCCCAGGGATCGGATCGCCCTCATGCCGCGCTGAGCGGGCTGCGAAGGGCAGCCCGTGGGGCGGGCGCCCTGCCGGGCTTCGCTAGTCCTCGACCGCGGCGAACTCGTGCATCCAGACCTTGGAGCTGGGGTCCCAGTCCATGCCCTTGTGCATGCGCAGGATCAGGTCCTTGTACATCTCGAGGCTCGGGTAGCCCTCGGCCTGGGCGGCCGCGTCGTCCATGTCGCCGAGGGTCTCGCGCACCAGTCGCGTGATCTCGAAGGGCTTGCCCTCGAGCTCGAAGCGCTCACCCGGATAGCCGTAGACCCCGTTGCGACGCTGCTGGGTCTTGCGCCCGGCGAGCACGGCCTCGACCAGGCGCTTGTGGGTCACGAGGCTGGACAGCTCGCAGGTCTTCTCGGGGTACTCGTCAGCTTGCATGGCGGGATCTCGGTGGGCTCGGACTCGGCACGGTGGGTGCGGAGTCTACTCGCCGAGGGGGGCGACACGGACGCCCCGCGCGGAAAGCGACGGGGCGCCCGCCTCGAGGCTGCGGGACTCGTCCGTCCGCGCGCAGCGGGAGCTCAGGGCAGCAAGAGGACCGGCGCGGCGTTGCTGACGAAGCTCACCGCGCCGGTGCCCGCGGCGAAGGTCAGGTAGGCGTGGTGGGCGGTCGCGCCGACGAGGCCGGGGCTGCTTGCCGGCGGCAGGGTGAAGGCCGCAGAGGCGATGCCGCCGCCGCTGCCGTCCGGGAGCAGCACACTGAACGACCCCGACAGGGGCGGCCGGTTCGGGCTGACGGCGGTGTGCAGGGTGTAGCCGTCGACGTTGAGCGGGACGACGAAGCCCCCCGTCGGGGTGCCCGGGCTCGTGCCGCTCAGGGTGCCGAGCAAGAGGAAGGCCTCGCCGGCGGTGGGGGCGCTCAGGACGAAGTTCTGGATGCCGCCGCCCGAGAGGGAGAGCTCGTACCCGTCGGCGACCAGGGCCGGCGCCACGCACTCGTCGAGCTGGCCGTCGCCGTCGATGTCGGCGAAGGGCGCGAGCAGGTCGCACTCGTCCGGGATGCCGTTGACGTTGCAGTCGAGGCTCGCCCCGCTCGAGATGTCGATCGAGTCCGGGCTGCCGTTCTGGTTGCAGTCGACCAGCAGCAGGTTGTCGCACCAGGACACCTGGTGGTCGTAGTAGGACGTGAACAAGATCTCCGAGGTGCCGTCCCCGTCGAGGTCGCGAGCCAGCACGCCGTTGGCGCTGTAGGTCTGGTTGGTGATCAGCTCGGCCGGACCGAAGCTGCCGCTGCCGGTGCCGCGATGCCAGACCACTCCGGCGTCTCCAGCGACGAGCACGTCCTGGTTGCCGTCGAGGTCCAGGTCCGCGGCCGAGACGTCGTTGGCCGTGGTCGTGTCGATGCGGACCAGGGGCGCGAAGCCGGTGCCGAGGTTCTCGTACCAGGACGAGCCGAAGTAGTCGGCCGAGATCACGTCCACATCGCCGTCGCCGTCGAGGTCGCCGACGTCCACGGAGCTCGGCCCGAAGACCTCGCCCCAGGCCAGCACGAAGGTCGTGCCGAAGTTGCCCCCGCCGAGGTTCGCGGTCCACGAGACCTTGTCGTCGTAGCTGGCCGAGAAGACCACGTCGAGCTGGCCGTTGCCGCTCAGGTCGCCGACGGCGACGCTGTTGGCCCCATGGGCCGCGCCCACGTCGAGCTGCGGCGCGAAGGCCCCGCCGCCCTGGTTCAGGAAGACGCTCGCGCGGTCGTAGAGGGTGCTGAACCCGTTCTTGCCACCGGCCGAGACGACGTCGAGGTCGCCATCGGCGTCGAGGTCAGCCGCCAGCACCGCCCGCGCGAACACGCTCGTGGCCGACAGGGTCTGGCCCGGCCCGAAGAGCCCACCGCCCAGGTTCGCGTGCCACACGACGCCGAAGCCGCCGCCGAGCACCACGTCCTGATCCCCGTCGCCGTCGAGGTCCCCGCCTCCGATCGACACCGCCGCGCTCGGCGGGCTCGCGATCGTCTGGGCGCTGCCGAACACCGCGCCGCCGAGGTTCTCGTACCAGACCACGTCCACGCCGGAGCTCGAGGTGCCCAGCACGTCCAGGTCCCCGTCCCCATCGAGGTCCGCGGTCCGCGGGCGCCCCGGGAACTTCAAGCCCTTGGAGATCTCCACCTGCCCGCCGAAGCTGCCACCGCCCAGGTTCGCGTTCCACGCCAGCTTGCCGTCACCGCTCGAGGCCGAGACCACATCGAGGTCCCCATCCCCGTCGAGGTCGCCCAGCGCCAGGTCTTCGGCGTACACGACTGCGGTCGTGATCGGCTGCTGCAGGCCGAAGCTCCCGCTGCCCAGGTTCTCGTACCACGAGATGTCGTTGTCGCCCTCGGAGCTGACCGCTACGTCCAGGTCGCCGTCGTTGTCGAGGTCGCCGGCGAACGCCGCGGTCGGGTAGAAGAGGGTCGTCGAGAGGAAGGCCTTCGAGCCGAAGGAGCCGCCGCCCAGGTTCCGGTACCAGGCCACGTGGCCGCCCACGCTCGAGGTCGAGAGGATGTCGAGCGCGCCGTCGCCGTCGAGGTCGGCCAGCTTCACGTCGACGCTCGTCTCGGTCACAGCGTCGAGCACCTGCGTCGCTCCGAAGGTCCCTCCACCGAGGTTCTCGAGCAGGCCCAGCTTCTGCCAGCCGCCGGCCACCAAGTCCACGTCGCCGTCCCCGTCGATGTCGCCGGCGGCCAGGCCGTAGGCCGTCAGCGAGACCGTCGCGATCGCGGTCTTCGGCCCGAAGTTGCCCCCGCCGAGGTTCTCGAGGTAGGTGACGTTGATGCCGCCCGCCGAGCAGTAGACGACCTCGGGGTCACCGTCTCCGTCGAGGTCGGCGGCGACCACGTCGTAGGGGTTCGCTGCGTTCGTGACCAGGACCACTTCCGGTCCGAAGCTGCCCCCGCCGAGGTTCTCGTACCAGGCGATCTCGTCGTCGACGTAGGAGGTGGACAGCACGTCGAGGTCCCCGTCTCCGTCGAGGTCACCGCCAGTGACGGCGGTCACGCCCAGCGCCGTCTGGCCCAGCGTGTGCGGCCCCCCGAACCCAGCCGGCCCCAGGTTCTCGTACCAAGCGACCGTGTTGCCGCCGCCATAGACCACGTCGAGGTCCCCGTCGCCGTCGAGGTCGCCCAGGTAGGTCGACTCGGCGTCGGAGGCCGGGTGCGCGATCGGCTGAACGGGACCGAAGTCCTGGGCGCCGACCGTGGCGCACAGGCCGAAGAGGGCACCGAGGAGCGGGAGCTGGGAGCGCTTTGGTTGCGAGGTCATGACGAGGTTCCTACGGCTGGGGTCTTGGAGCGGTCGCACGAGCAAGGTTCCTGGGCGTCGTGGGCTGGAACCTCTTCGATCGGACGCGCCACCTGCAGGCTCGCCGAGGGGCCTCGTCTCGGGGCTCCTCGGGGGGGGCTTGGGCTGATCCCGTGAAGGGGCTCAGCTCCCAGGCCCGCCATGCGGTAGGCGCACCTCCTTGGTTCGTCGCGCGACCGGGCGACGTGACATGCAGCTGGCAAGAAAGTGCGAGCAGCCCCACCCAAAATGGGTGCAAGGGCCCTTGGGCCGGCGGACGGCCTCGTTCGCGAGGCTCTAGTCGACCTTCTTGAAGCGCCAGATGCCGTCGAAGGGCTTCAGCGGCCAGAAGACGGAGATCGCGCGGCCGAGCATCATGTGGCGCGGCACGAAGGGCGCGGCCTCGGGCACCAGGCCCTTGTCCGACGCCTCGCCGGCCTCGAAGGTGTGCAGCTCGCCCCACTCGTCGCGGAACCAGGTGATCGGACGCAGGTCGTCGGTGCCCATCGACGAGGTGAACGGGTTCACGTCCGCCTCGAAGTCCGACTGGCTCTGGGTGCCGTTGCCCGTGCGATGGTTGCCTCGGATGCGCTCGATGCCGCCGTCTTTCGTCTGGCGGTCGAAGTGGTGCAGCTGCCACATGCGGCTGTCGGACGAGTCGAGGGTGTTGTCACCCATCATGAAGTAGTTGCCGGCGGGGATCGTCGTCTCGGAGACCAGCGCGCTGTCGGCGGTGTAGTAGATGTCGCGGTAGACCATCAGGTCCTCGAACTGCGTGCGCCCGCCCGAGGTCTCGACGTACAGCTTGGCGGCCTGGCTGGCCGACGCGTCGATCTCGAGGCTACACAGCCGCTCGCCGTCCACGAACAGCTCGAGCAGGTCGTCGAGGTTGTGGGCCGCGAAGTCGTAGCTGCGACCGGCCTCGAGGCGCAGGCCCTCGGACGCGGCGTCGAGCTCGATCGGCAGGTTGTCGCCGAACATCACGCGCGTGTCGCGCACCGCGATGCGCGCCACGTCACCCTCGGGGGCGGCCGGGCCGGGCAGGATGAAGTGGTAGCGCATCGAGCCTTCTTGCAGCTCGACCGTGACGTCGACCACGTCGGCGTCGACGGTCAGCATGCCGTCGATGCGCAGGTCGCCGACCGGGTGGGAGTTCGACCCGCGGCGGCTGGCCGGGATGTCGTCCTTGATGTTGTCTGGGTAGCCGTCCCAGTAGCCGTCCATGACGCTGGCGCGGGTCGCGCCGAAGCGCATGCGGAAGTCGCCCTCGAGGGTGGCATCGCGCCCGGCCTGCCACTTGTCGGCGGTGGTGCCATAGAACAGCGGCGAGCTCGGCTCGCGCTTGGCGAGGGCCAGCCAGGTCTCTTCCTGGACGTTCTCTGGGCGGCGCAGGATCTGCCAGGGCTCGTCGTTGCTCTGGCGGTGCCACAGGTCGCCCCAGGCGATGCGAAACTGCTCGGGGCCGACGCCCACGATGCGCTTGACGAAGTTCTTGGAACGGTCGAGCGGGTAGCGGAAGACCGCCACCTCCCAGCGCTTGGGATCGCGCACCTGGTAGGACCACTTGTCGACCAGGATGCGGTCGAAGATGCCGGTCGAGGCGTTGCCCATCAGCGTGGGCTGCATCGAGCCGGTCGGGATGCGGTAGGCCTCGACGACGAAGTACTTGAGCACGAGCGCCATGACCACGGCCATCAGCATGGCCTCGACGTTGTCGCGCCAGGGGGTCGGGTGAGCCTTCTTCTTGGACTTCCCTTCGGTGGGGCCGGGGGTGGTCCCTTCGGGCATGGCGATCTGGCTCATTTCTTCTTCTCTCCCTCGCCGAGCACCGACAAGAAGGCCTTCTGGGGGATGTCGACGTTGCCGATCGAGCGCATGCGGCGCTTGCCCTTCTTCTGCTTCTCGAGCAGCTTTCGCTTGCGCGTGATGTCGCCGCCGTAGCACTTGGCGGTGACGTCCTTGCGCATGGCGCGGATCGTCTCGCGCGCGATGATGCGCCCGCCGATGGCGGCCTGCAGCGGCACCTCGAACTGGTGCCGCGGGATGTCCTTGCGCAGGCGCTGGATGATGTTGCGGCCGCGGCGGTCGGCGACGTCCTGGTGGATGATCGACGAGAGGGCGTCGACCTCCTTGCCGTTGACCAGGATGCGCAACTTCACGAGCTTGTCGGCGCGGTAGCCGGTGACGTCGTAGTTGAGCGTCCCGTAGCCCTTGGTGCCCGACTTGAGCTTGTCGTAGAAGTCGTAGATCAGCTCGGCGAGCGGCACGTCGAAGAACAGCTGCACGCGGCTCTGGGACAGGTACTCGGTGCGCACGTACTCGCCGCGCGCTTCGACCGCCATCTGCATGACGACGCCGACGAATTCGGTCGGCACCATCATCGAGATGCGCGCGATCGGCTCGAGCAGCTCCTCGAACTTGTCCGGGTCGGGCAGGGTTCCGGGCGAGTGGATCTCCTGTTCGGTCCCGTCCGCGTAGCGCACGCGGTAGGTCACCGTCGGCGCGGTCTGGATCATGTCCATGTCGTGCTCGCGCTCGAGCCGCTGCTGGACGATCTCCATGTGCAGGAGGCCGAGGAACCCGCAGCGGAAGCCGAAGCCGAGCGCGTCCGACGTGACCGGCTCGAAGGCCAGCGAAGAGTCCGACAGGGTCAGGGTCGTGAGCGCCTCGCGCAGGCCCTCGAAGTCCCCCGACGCGGTCGGGTAGAAGTCGGCGTAGACCATGTGCATGGGCGGCGCGTAGCCGGGCAGCATCTCGACCTTGGGGCCCTTGTGCAGCACCACCGTGTCGCCGACGCGCACGTCGCCGAGCGACTTGATGTTCGAGATGAAGTAGCCGACCTCGCCCGCGTGCAGCACCTTGGTGCGCAGCATCTTCGGCGAGAAGCGCCCGAGCTCGACGGCCTCGAAGACCTTCTCGGTGCCCATCATGTAGATCGTGTCGCGCTCGTTGACGGTGCCGTCGACGATGCGCAGGTACACGATGATGCCGCGGTACTCGTCGTAGACCGCGTCGATGATCAGCGCGCGCAGGGGATCCGCGGGGTCGCCCTTGGGCGGCGGGATCTGGGTGATGATCTGGTCGAGCAGCTCGGGCACGCCCTGGCCGGTCTTGGCCGAGACGCGCTTGGCGTCGGCGGCGTCGACGCCGATCGAGTTCTCGATCTCCTCGGCGATCTCGTCGGGCCGGCTGTGGGCCAGGTCGACCTTGTTGAGCACGGGCACGATCTCGAGGTTGGCCTCGATCGCCAGGTACGCGTTGGCCACGGTCTGGGCCTCGACACCTTGACTGGCGTCGACGAGCAGGATCGCACCCTCGCAGGCCTGCAGGCTCTTCTCGACCTCGTAGTTGAAGTCGACGTGGCCGGGCGTGTCGATCAGGTTGAGCATGTACCGCTCGCCGTCCTTCTCGTGGAAGATCGTGACGGCGCGGGCCTTGATCGTGATGCCGCGCTCCTTCTCGAGCTCCATGTCGTCGAGCACGCGGTCGGTCATGTCGCGCTTCTGGACCGAGCCGGTGCACTCGAGCATGCGGTCCGCGAGCGTCGACTTGCCGTGGTCGATGTGCGCGATGATCGAGAAGTTGCGGATGTGTGCGGGGTCCAAGGGCAGGCTCAGGCGGGTTCGAGTCCGGGTCTACGGACCCATGGGCAGCCGCGTGGGCGGCGAACGGGCTCCTTCCAGGCTCCAGGCGGAACCGGGGGCGGGGATCTTAAGCGATCGGGCTGCGCAGTGGCCCCTGTTAATAGGTGCGAGCGCGGCAGGGGCGACCGAATCCCCTCGCCGGAGCCCCGGGGCCGAGGGCCACGCCGCTGGTCCGGGGTCCGGGGGTCACGGGCGGCACCTCGGCCTAGGGCTCTTGGCCCGCGCGCGAGCCGACGAGGCGGGCGAAGAGGGTCACGTCGCGGGTCGGGTGGCGGCCCTCGAGGGCGACGATCCCGCCGGTCACCGCGAGGGGCGGGGCCGGGCGCGTGACGAAGAGGTCCAGCTCGAGGGCCAGCTGCTCGTTGATCCAGAGCGACACCGGCAGGCGCCACAGGCCGGGGAAGGCCGGGGCCGGGGAGTCCTCGTCGGGCACGCGCTCGGCCGACTCGAACTCGGCCCGCAGGGCGACGTCGACGCCGAGGGAGAGCACCAGCGAGAGCAGGTTGGGCTTGTCGACGACCGACCACAGGAGGTCGGCCAAAAGGTCGTCGTCCTGGGCCAGGCCGAACAGCGAGACGAGGCTCTGGGTGCTGAGCGTGAGGGCCTCCATGAAGGGCGCGGCGGCGGCCTTGACCGCGTCCTGGATCGCGGCCTCTTCCAGGCCTTCGACGGCGTCGGGCAGGACGAGCTGCTCGAGCGCTTCGTAGGCCAGGCAGGCGGCCACGTGGTCCTGCACGACGCCCTCGCCGAGGCGCACGCGGCTGTCCTCCTCGGCGGCGCCGACGGCGTCGAAGAGCTCGAGGTCGACCTCGTGCAGCGGCGACTGGAGTTTCTTCGAGTGCCCATCCAGGGTCACGTTGAAGCTGCTGAACTGCCGCTGGCCGTCCTTGACCGTCGGCTCGGCCACGGTGAGCACCAGGTAGTGCAGGGCCGAGCTGCCCTCCTCGACCAGGGCCAGCTCGAAGGTCAGCTGGTCGCCCTGGAGCAGCGGCGGCTGGGCGGCGCGCAGCTCGTCGAGCGTGCTGTCGATGCCGGCGGGCACCAGCGCGAGCTCGCCAAGGGGCGAGGTCGAGCGCTCGACGAGGGGCGCCGCACCACAGGCGGCGAGGCCGGACAGGGCGAGCGTCGCGAGGGGGCGCGTCCAGGGGCGTGTGGGTAGCATCCCGCTAGCCTAGCCCAGATCCGCCACAAGGCAGCGAGCGGGGTCGCGCCCGGGCCGCCGGCGTCGGTCGCGGCCGACCCGCCGACGGGGCCAGCAGGGCCGGTGACCGGCCGGGGGGGAGGGGGCGTGACTCGGGCGAGCGGGCAGGCGGCGCGGCCAGCAGGACGCACCCGAAACCGGGGCTCGTGGTGCTCCCAGGGTGTGGGCCCTGGCCGAGCAGCACAGCGAGCCGGGTCGGGTGCGGCAGGGGCCTCAGCCGTCGCTTCGGGTCGCCGAGCAGTGCCCACAGACCCCGCGCACGCTGACGGAGTAGTCGCGTATCTGGAAGCCCGAGGGGTGCGACCGGTCGGCGGGCAGCTCGATCGGCAGGGCGTCGAGCCCGGGTTCGACGAGGTCGGCCACGGAGCCACAGACGTCGCAGACCAGGTGGTGGTGGCGGTGCACCTTCAGGTCGTAGCGCGTGGACGCTCCGGGGTGCAGCACGCGCACCATCAGCCCGCGCTCGACCAGGGTCTCGAGGGTCCGGTAGACCGTCGCGCGCGACACGCCGGCGATCGAGCGCGTGACCTCGAGGTGCACCTCGTCCGCGGTCGGGTGGTCCTCGCGCCCGCTCAGGTTCTCCAGCACCGCACGGCGCTGGGCCGTCACGGTGACGCCTTGCCGCTCGCAGCGATCCACCAGGGTCGCGAGGTCTTGTCCAGGGATGCTCATGGGGGGCTCAATGATGAGGCCCGACGGCGGAAGCGGGGCCGGGCGGCGCCCATTTTTCGCCCTAGGGCTTCCGTTTCAGCCGGCCTTCGAGCCCCTCGGCGAGCAGGGCGAGGGCGCGGCCGCGGTGGCTGACGGCCGCCTTGCCGGCGGGCTCGAGCTCGGCGAAGCCACGGCCGGTTTCGGCGAAGCCGGGCTCGGTGAACAGGAACAGGGGGTCGTAGCCGAAGTCCCGATCGCCGCGCGGAGCGTCGAGGATCTGGCCGTGGGCCTCGCCCTCGACCGCCAGGGCGACGCTGCCGTCGGGTCGGCACAGGCACAGGGCGCAGGTGAAGTGCGCCGCGCGGTCGGCGGGCTCGGTCGCGCCGACAGCGGCCAGCTCGGTCAGCAGCTTGGCGTTGTTGGCGGCGTCGTCGCCGTGCTCGCCGGCGAAGCGCGCGCTGTGCACCCCGGGCGCGCCACCGAGGGCGTCGACCGACAGGCCCGAGTCGTCCGCCAGGGTCCAGACCCCGAAGGCCAGGGCCGCCTCGCGTGCCTTCTTCTCGGCGTTGCCGGCGAAGTCGGGCCGGTCCTCGACCGTGTCCGGCAGGCCGGCTGCCGGGACGCCCAGGAGCTCGACCCCGAGGGGCGCGAACAGGCGCTCGAACTCGGCGCGCTTCTTCTTGTTGCCAGTGGCGAGGAGGATCTGCATGGGGGGGCGGGGGTCAGCGGGGCTGCAGCTCGAGCAGGGTGCCCCAGGTGCCGTGGTGTTCGGTGACCTGCCAGCCCTCGTCGAGCTGGGCGCGGATCGCGTCGAGGTACGGGCGCCAGGTCTTGCGGTCGTAGTGCAGGCTGCGCGCGCTCCAGGTCCAGTCGACGACCACCGGGGGATGGCGCGACTGCAGGCGGGCGAGCTTCTCGGACAGGCGCAGGGCGAAGCCGATCGGGACGAAGCGCTCCTCGACGTAGGCGCGCAGGATGCCGCAGTCGCTGACCTCGATGAGGTCGTCGAAGCTGCCGGCGAGGGTGTGCTCGTTGTACTGCAGCGAGTAGAGCGTGCCGCCGCTTGGCAGGAGCTCGCGCACCTCGACCGCACGCGCCGCCGCCCGCCGGTTGACGAGCCGCGTCTCGGGGTTGGTGTAGCTCTGGACCGAGGTGCCGAGGCCGACGAGGACCAGGGCGCCGACGAAGAGGGCCGAGCCACGCCGCTCGAGGAAGAGCGCCGCCAAGAGCAGCAGCCCCGGGCTCGCGCCGAGGAAGTAGCCGCCCTCGGTGCGCTCGCCGAAGACCAGGAAGAAGCCGAAGGGCACGGCGACCAGGACCAGGCCGAGCAGCACGCGCAGGTCGCGGGTGGCCGCAGGCTGGGGTGCGCCGGCTGCCGGCCCTTGGCTGGATCCGCCGCGCGCTCGCCACAGGGCGCCCAGGCCCCCGATGGCACCGAGCGCGGCGACGGCGAGCAGCAGCGCGAGACCGGCGAAGAGCTCGTCCCGCAGGAAGGGCCAGTCGGTGCCCTTGGTCAGCATCGCGGTCAGGCCGGCGAAGTCCGAGAAGGCGCGGATGTTGGCGAAGGGGCTGAAGCGCGCGGTCAGCTCGCGGGAGACGAAGATCGCGACCAAGAAGCCCGCCGACGAGGCGCAGAAGCGCGCGGCCCTGGCGGCCAGGCCCGTGGCCCGCGCGGCCGCGGAGCCCGCCCCCGGTGTCCAGAAGCTGGCCAGGACCAGGCCGGGGAACAGCAGCGGTCCGGTCTGGTGGCCGAGGCTGACGACGAGCCCCGCGAAGAGGCCCGTGAGCGCCAGCATGGCCAGGCCTTGGTGCGCCGCACGCGCCACGCAGGCGAGGCCGACGAGCCCGGTCGCGAGCTGGAAGCCGTGCACCTCGATGATCGTTGCGTGGGTCGTCATCGCCGGGCTCAAGACCAAGAGCGCCGTGGCACCACCGGCGGCCAGGCGCCCGAGCTCGAGCCGCCGCAGGGCCAGGTAGGCGAGCGGGACGACCGCACCACCGGCGAGGGCGGACAGGAGCTCGAGCTGGCTGCGCACCGAGAGGAACCCGGTCAGCTGCTCGATGCCGCGCGCGCTCCAGGCGTACAGGAGGTGGTACCAGAAGGTCGCAGGTCCCTCGCCCTCGACGGCTCGCGCCATGTTCGCGACCAGGCCGGCGGCGTCGCCTGGCATGCGGTCCTGGACCAGCAGCAGGTACAGGACCGCCGCGGTCACGCCGACCAGCAGGACGCGCACCACCTCGGTGCGCGTGATCGGCTGGTGCGTGGCGGCAGTCACTTCGGGCCCGGCTGCCTAGCGCGCCTCGAGGGCCGCGCGCTGCACCTCGAAGATGTGCCGGATGCCGGTCTCGCCGATCTCGAGCAGCTCGTCGAGCTGCTTGCGGCTGAAGGTCTTGCCCTCGGCCGAGCCCTGCACCTCGATGAATTCGCCCTCGCCGGTCATGACCAGGTTCATGTCGACGTCGGCCTTGCTGTCTTCGGCGTAGCACAGGTCGCACAGGACCTCGCCCTTGACGATGCCGACCGACACCGCGCCCAGCTGCGTGCGCATCGGGAAGACGCGCAGGAGGCGCTTCTCGCCCATCGCCATCAGGCAGTCGTAGACCGCGACGTAGGCGCCGCTGATCGCCGCCGTGCGCGTGCCGCCGTCGGCCTTGAGCACGTCGCAGTCGACCCAGATCGTGCGCTCCCCGAGCAGCTTCATGTCGACCGCCGCGCGCACGCTGCGGCCGATCAGGCGCTGGATCTCGACCGAGCGCCCGTCGATCTTGCCAGCGCGGTCGCGCGGCTTGCGGCGGTCCGTCGACGCGGGCAGCATCGAGTACTCGGCCGTCAGCCAGCCATTGCCGCGGCCCTTCATCCACATCGGCACGCTCTCGGTGTAGGTCGCGGTGCACAGCACCTGCGTCTCGCCGAAGCAGGCCAGCACGCTCCCGGGAGCGTTCGAAGGGAAGTTGCGCTCGAAGCGAACTTCGCGGGTGGCGTCGGCAGCGTGGGTGCGGGGCATGTGTGGAGGGGGAGGGGCGAGCGGGGGGGGATGGGGCTTGGATCCGGGTGCCAGAAGCTCGGGTGCTGGCATGCTTGACTCATGCCCCAAGCATGGAGGGGGAGCACGGGAGTATAGGCCGGTTGACGGCCCATGTAGGCCCCCACGCAGGTGGGATTGCCAGGGCTTCCCTGGCTCAGCGCTCGAGCAGGGAGCGCAGGGCCTCGACCGCTTCTCGAGGTAGCCATTGCGAGGTCAGGCAGCGGCGAGCTTCGAGGATGACGTCCTGTCGGCTCAGGCTGGAGATGGGGGCGTCCGTGTCCACTTGGGCCTTGAGGATGGTCCAAAGGTAGACCACTCGAGCGACATCCCGCGGGAGGTCGGCTTCGCTCCCGATCGAAGCCTTGGCGTAGTTCTTGGTGAGGTGCAAGGCTTCGGATGACGGCGTCCCAGCACCTAGCAGACCTTGAAACGTGGTGGCGCCGCTCTGCTTGATGATGGCGCAGACCTGGTCTGCTTGCATGCACGAGAGCTCGGCGAGGCGATCGGTCTCGGGGCCAAGCGGGGCGCTGAGGAAGTGCCTAAGGATGCCAGTGAGGTCCGCTGCACTCCACGGGTGGAACCCGTTCTGCGTGGGGTCGAGCAAGGCACCGAGAAGCTTGGTGCTCCTCCGCTCCTGGTCTCTCGGCTTCATCGGGTTGCCATCCGCATGAGGTCGGCAAGCTCGGCGTCGACATTCTCGTCACCCACCTGCTCGGCGACAGCTTTCCGGAAGTGTCGCGTGAAGGCCTTCTTCGCTGCTCCGAGCAGGTTGATGGCTTGGCGTGGCGTGTCGAGCTTCAGCCGGCGCACCAGCTCGTCGTACTCGACAGGCTCTGCCCCCTCGAGGTTCGGCGCTGCGACTCGCAGTTCCAGGATGTCCCAGATGTCGTCTCTGCCACGTTCGCGACAGTCGTGTCGCATGGACTCGAGAGCGCGCTGGACGATGCAATTGAGCCACTCCGTCTCGAAGTGGTCGACGCTTGACTCTTCGCCCATGAACTCCACTGCGACGAGCGCAGCTTCGGCCGCTCGCGAGTTCGCCGTTCTCCATTGTGCGAGCTTGGTGGATGTGAAGTTGTTGAGCGCCTTGACGATCAGACTGCGAAACTTGCCTCGACTTGCATCGGCGTGCCTAGTGAGCTGGGAGGTGAGGATCCGGTCGGCGACGAAGTCTTGAAGGACGTCATCGGCGAGGTCAGCCTGGAGGCGGCGTGACTTGATGAGGAAGGCTCGCAGTCCAGGGAGGTAGGCATCCACCAGGTCTGCGATCGCTTCGCGCCTGACCTCGTCATCGGCGGCAGCACTTCGGCCGACCAGCGACCAGCGCGTGTCGGGGAAAGGTGTGTGCTTCTTGGGTCCTTGGTGCATTGCTAGAAGGTGGTTCGAAGCCGCTTTGCTAGTTGATACGGGGGCGCGGTCGAGCCTACAGAGCGCTTCTCGATACCGCAATGCAGGCCCCTTGGGGCATTCCTTGCGGAGATCGCTGAACGGGGCTAGCATCGAAATCGGGCCGCTTGGTTCTGAACAATTGACTCGCAGCGTCTGGGGCACGGAGTGTGCCCACGCGCTTCTCCCCCTCACCACACTCCAATGCCGATCCTCAACCCCGGCCAGCGCATTCGAGACACGTACGAGGTCGAGCGCATGATTGGAGAGGGGGCCTTCGCCGAGGTCTATCGCGTCAAGCACCGCTTCATGGGCCGCCAGGCGATGAAGGTCTTCAAGGCCGCGGGCACGACCCTCGAGGAGATCGAACGGGAGCTGTCCGAAGCGGTCCTGCTCTCCAGCCTCCGACACCCCAACATCGTCGAGGTCTACGACGCGAACTTGCACGAGGAAGCGGGGCATCGGTTCGGCTACTTCACGATGACGTACATGCCGGGTGGAACCCTCGATCGCCACTGGCGCTCGTTCGGGCGGGAGCTGATGCCCGTGTCTCAGGTGGTCGAGATTGGAAAGCAGACCTGTCGTGCCCTGTCCGTGGCCCACGGGGCAGAGCCGCCCATCATTCATCGGGACATCAAGCCGCAGAACATCCTGATCGGCTTCTCCGGCGATGGCCTGCACGTCCGCCTCAGCGACTTCGGACTTGCGAAGGCTGTGAACCCGCTGACGCTCCTAGCGAGCGCCGTCGGGACGCTCGGCTTCAAGCCGCCGGAGTCCTTGGAGGATGTTGACTCCTGCGCTGCGGACGTCTGGGCCGTCGGTGCAACCCTGTACCTGCTCCTGACCGACGAGATGCCATTCCCTCACCTGAATAGCAGGGATGTTGGGGATGCGCGGCACTTCCTACGACCGCTCCGGCCGCCGAGTGTCTTCAACATCAATGTGGATCCCGCCCTGGAATCGATCCTCTATCGATGCCTCGCTGCCAATGCCAAGGACCGATACGGAAACGCACTCGAGCTGCTCGAGGACCTCGAGCACTGGGCACCAAGCAGTGCGAAGCCTTCGACCTTGGTCAGCGAGTGGAGCCCGGAATCCAAGGGCGCGATGCCCCATGCTTCGTCCCATGACTTTCAAGCCGAGGCGCGCGCTTCCCTAGAAGCTGCCATGCGGATGGCCGGCAGCCCCGCAGGCCTCGCGACCGCTGCGGACCTCCTCGAGGAAGCTATCAGCAAGAGCCCCGACCTGATGGACCGCTACCGGGTGCACCTGGATCTGTGGCGGCGCGGGGTCATGCACGTCTCGACGGCGAGCTTCGCGCCCAGGGACCTCGACGAGCCCTAGGAAAAGTCGAGCTGCCAGGCAACGCGCACTCGGATCGCCAGTAGTCGGGGTGTGAGCAAGGAAAATCAGACTGGGGACCCCCGAACGAAAGGAGTGACTATGAGCGACGGAAGGCAAGAGATCCTGGAACTTGCAAAGGTGCAGCACCCCGAAAACACGGTGGAGTGCCCCCTCTGCAAGACCGGCCTGAAGGCGCGGAACCTAGTCCGTCACTACGACAGGCAGCACAAGGGACAGCCGGTGCCAACCAAGCAGGAAGGCAACGAAGAGCGAAAGCCTACTGCGCCTCAGCCGAACGCGCCCCAGCCCGCAGCGCCCAGTCGACCGTCCCGGGCCCGCAGTGAAATCCAGCCGTGCACTGAGCTGCTTGCCCTCGCAGGACCGCGACTCTACCGCAACAATATGTTCCGGGTGCTCGGGCTGCAGGTCTCGTCGTCGGCCTCGGAGGTGCGCAAGCGCGAGAAGCGCATGGAGATGGAGCGCAAGCTGGGCTTGGATTCGTCGTCGACCACGATCAACGCGCTGGAGCTAGACCCCGAGCCGGAGTCCGAGGTCCGAGCTCGAGCGGTGGAGCGCATGAGCGAGCCGGTGGCTCGCTTCCTAGATGAGTTCTTCTGGGTTTGGCCGCTTGCCGGGTCGGGGACGTTGGATGGGCCCATCGCCGCGCTCGAGCGCGGGGACCTGACCGCCGCGATGAAGGCCTGGAGGGGCGTCGACAAGGGCAGCGAAGCGGGCGCTGTGGCCCAACGAAACCTCGCCGTGATCCACCACCTACGGGCTCTGGATGCCGAGCTAGCAATCGTCGAAGGCGACGACGGTGAAATCGATCGGCGCGCACTCAAGGCGGACTGGAAGTCGGCCCTGCAGCTCTGGTTCGATGCCTCCCTGTCGGAAGACCTCTGGGCCCGTTCCCGTGAGCGAGTCCGCGAGCTGAACGACCAGGTCCTGACGACGGGCTTCGTTCGTCGCGTCCGCGAGTCCCTGCCTCTGGCGCTCGTCTCCATCAACGTGCAGCTGGCCCTGGATGCCGCCGAGCGGGGCGATGCGTCCTCCGTCGCCCGCCAGATGGCGCTGATGAGCGAGATGCCCTTCGGCCAGGAGTGCAACGAGCAGGCCCTGCAGGCCGCCATCAAGCCGATCCGCGATCGCATCAAGACCTACATCGAGGCCGCCAAGGGGCGCTGGACCGCCAAGCCTCCAACCGGCAACGAAGCCGTTCGAGACCTCCACGCACAGGCCAGCAAGCAGCTGGCGGTCGTCGACGCCCTCTTGTCCGCGGGTCACCCGGCGCGGTCGGGTCTTCATGACATGGTGGCCGAGGCGATGCTTGGTGGACAGATCGCTTACCTCCAGAAGACGGCAGCCTGGGACGAGAGCATCAGCCTCCTGGTCCTTGCGAAGGAGACGGCAGCCGGTGCCGTGACCAGGAACAACCTCCAAGAGAACATCGACGTGCTCCAGAGGGAGCGGGACTTGGGGAACGACTGGTACTCGCCGGGCTACTGGGACCTACCGGAGGAGACCGTCGAGGCCGTCGAGGTGCTGCACGGCGAGCTCAAGGCCGGGAACCTCGCCAAGACCATCAAGGGACTCATCGAGAACCACGCCGCACATGAGAGCGGAGGCCCCCTGCTGCGCTGCCTGGCCCACGCGTTGAGCTTGCACGGCATCCAGCAGTTCAACGAAGGCTATGCCCAGTACGATCCCGGAGGTGGGATGCTCGAAGGGCTGCTCGACAAGCTCCGTGGGTTGAGCGAGACCCAGCTCCACATCGCGCTGTCGACCTACCCGTCCCCAACGGACTACTCGGTACCCAAGTGCCTGAACTGCGGTCGCAAGGACTACACGAGCTGGAATAATTTCACCTTCAAAGATATCGAGCTCTTCTGGTGCATCATCTGTCAGGAGAAGTACGAGAGCTCGGTCGCCAAGGCGAAGGCCCAATTCAAACCGATCATCGTGAGGGCCTACGAGTACGTGCAGCTCGCCGATGAGCTCGACCCCAACGAGTCCGGGATCGTGAGGAACCTAGGCAACATCAAGGGCATGTTGGTGGATTTTGGCGCTAGGCCGAGCTCGACCAAGCGTCTGCGCAAGTCGCTCGGCATGAACTCGAAGCGCAAGGCCAAGGCGTCGAGGCCCGCCACGACCAGGCCGGGTTCAGTGACCGACGCCGTCTCGAAAGGCACTGGCTCCAAGAGCCACGCTGCCCTCATCGGCGCACTCGTCGGCCTGCTTGCCTTCGCTGTTTCCTTCTTCATCCCGGTGGAGGGAACCCCGCTGACAGTCATCCAGTGGCTCAGCTCACAGGTAGCCGAATTCCTTGAGCTCCCCGAGTTCCCCTCGTCGACCAACCAGAACGTCAACTTCGGCGTGCAGGCTGCGATCTTCTTGGCCTTCTGGATGCTAGGCGCCGGGATCGGGATGCTGTTCCGACGTGCCCCCGAGCCAGGGACCGCTTCGGACGGAGAAGGGGGTGGCGCATGAGCACCAGGAGCCGCTTCGAGTCGGTCAAGCCGAGCCAAGCATCGCCCAAGTACGGCTGGGGCGTCCTGATGGACTCCCTGCGCCAGTACATGCAGCCGATGGAGTGGAGGATCCCCGCGCCGCTGCCCCCGCGCATCCGTGAGCCCAAGGCGGAGCCCGAGCCGAGCGCCCCAGTCCCCTTGGCTCAGCCCTCCTTCCCGGACGAGCTGCCCGAGGACGATGCCCTGGTTGCCACCATGGCGACCTGCATCTGGTACCTCAAGACGAAGCACTTCAAGCGCGCCTGGGGAGACCTGGACGCCAGTGATGAGGACCCGCTCGTGCGGCGCTCCCTCGGGCGCATCAATCGGGTGATCGACAAGCTGGAGAAGGGCAACGTCGAGCTCCAGGACCCGACCAACGAGCGCTACCCATCGGGCGGCGAGCACACCATGCGCCCGATCCAGTTCACCCCAACTGCAGGCGTGTCCTTCGAGGTGGTGACGGAGACGGTCGTCCCGGTGATCTACCGCAACGATCGCAAGATCCAGGTCGGGGAGGTCTTCGTAGCGACCCCGATCGAAGAAGACGACGAGTCGTCAGCAGAGGGCACCCCCGCTCATGGTGCAGACGATGGGGAGGCCCCTCCCCAGCCCGCCGAGACTAAGACCGACGAACCTTCCGAACCGACCACCAACGACTAGAGAGTGAGCATCATGAAACGCACGTACATCGACTTCGGCATCGACCTGGGCACGACGAACAGCACCGTCTCGGTCATCAACGGAACGGACGCCAAGGAGATCCCCAACGCAGGCGGCTCGGTCTACACGCCGTCGGCGGTCTGGATCAACAAGCGCGGACAGCTGAAGGTCGGGATCGAGGCCAAGGAACGGGCCCTAGGGGATGACTGGGAGAACGCCGACATCGAGTTCAAGCTCCGCATGGGCCGCGGCGAAGCGGGGCGCAAGCACTTCGTGCGCAGCGACAGCTCCATGCTCCCGGAGGAGCTCTCGGCCGAGGTGCTCAAGCAGCTTAAGACCGACGTGCGGACCAACATGGGCGAGGAGCTGCGCTGTGCGGTGATCACCGTGCCGGCCGCCTTCGAGAACTCCCAGATCAACGCGACCAGCCGGGCTGCGGAGCTGGCAGGTTTCAGTAGCGCCCCGATTCTTCTCGAGCCCGTGGCCGCATCCCTGGCCTATGGCTTCCAGAGCCAGAGCGACAACGTCTACTGGCTGGTCTACGACTTCGGCGGTGGCACCTTCGACGCCGCGGTGATGCGCATCCGGGACGGACTGATCCAGGTCGTGAACCACGACGGCGACAACTTCCTCGGTGGCAAGCTGATCGACTGGGACATCGTGGAGAAGCGGCTCTTCCCGGCCCTCGTCGCGAAGTACAACCTGCCGGACCTCAAGCGTGGCAATCCGCGCTGGAAGGGGATGATTGGCAAGCTCAAGATGGAGTCGGAGCTGGCGAAGATCCAGGTCTGCAGGACGCGTCAGGCCAGTGAGATCTACATCGAAAACCTGTGCGTCGACGACGACGGAAAGTCGGTCGACTTCGTGTACCAGCTGACCCCGGAGGACATCGAGGAGCTCACTCGGCCCCACGTGGAACAATCCCTGGCCCTGTGCCGCAAGACCCTGGCCGCAGAAGGCGTGAGCGGGGAGAGCCTAGACCGCATCCTGATGGTGGGGGGCTCGACCCTGAACCCGTGGGTCCGTGATGCCGTGCAAGCCGAGCTCGGCGGCAAGCTGGAGTTCGGCATCGATCCCATCACCGTGGTCTCGCGTGGCGCGGCGATCTTCGCCAGCATCCAGCCGATGCCCGGCAACGTCGAAGCTGAGGCCCTCCCGAACGGAACCTGGAGCATCGAGATCGTGCACGAGCCCGTCGGCAACACTCCGGACCCTGACCTAGGCGGCCGCGTCCTTGCGCCCGACGGCGAGTCCCTCGAGGGCTACACGATCCAGCTCAGGGACAAGAAGACGGATTGGACCAGCGGTCGCATCCTTCTTGGAGCCAGCGGAGCCTTCATGACCGAGCTGTACGCAGAAGCCCAGCGCCGGTGTGAGTACGAGATCGAGTTATGCACCCCTACGGGCACGCGCATCCCGACCTCCCCAGGCCAGGTGAGCTACACCATCGGGGTCGTCCCCGAGAAGCCGCCGGCGGCCAAGACGATCGGCGTCGGCCTGGCGAACGGCAGCATGCGGGCCTACATCCCCAAGGGCGCGAAGCTCCCCTTCCGGGACACTCTGGATCACTTCACGACGATCTCGTTGCGTGCCGGCAGCGCCGAGGATGAGCTGCACATTCCGCTGCTCGAGGGCGAGCATCGCCGCGCGACCAGGAACCATGGGATCGGCAAGCTGGTCATCTCGGGGAAGGACATTCCGCGGGACCTCCCCAGCGGGAGCCCGATCGAAATCACAGTCAGCCAGGACACCTCCCAAGCCATCAAGGTCGAGGTCTTCATCAGCTCCCTCGACGAAGAGTTCGTGGCCGTGTTCGAGGGCAACATGGATGCCGACACCCTGCCCGAGCTACGTGAGGCGATGACGCGGGAGGGTGAGCGTTTGGCCGCAGCCCGTGAGAAGGGGGGCGCGACGGCGGCCATCCGCAGCCAGCCCACGCTGGAGCGCATCGACGGCCTGGTCGAGGCCGTCGAGACCCTGAGCGAGCGCGCCGAGAACGACTCCGACGCGGTCGCTGAGCTCGACCGACGGATCCGGGAGCTCGCCGCCGCGGTTGACGAGGTCGAAGACGCAGCCGAGTGGCCGGCCCTGCTCGATCGCGCCGGGGAGTCCCTGAAGGACACCCAGCGGGTCGTCGAGGAGTATGGCGAGGCCACGGATCGCAGCCGCCTTCGAGGTCTGGAGCAGAACTACGAGGTCGCGGTGGAGATGGGCAACCCCGACGTACTCAAGCAGGCCGCCGACGAGCTAGATGGCCTCTGGGTCGAGGTGCTCGACCGCCAAGCAGGCTGGCATGTGGGCCGCTTCGAGTGGTACGTCGAGCAGCTCGACACCATGACCGACAAGCAGCAGGCCGAACGGATCATCACCCAGGGACGCCGCGCGATCTCCAACGATGACCTAGAGGCCCTCAAGGCGGCCAACCGCCAGCTTCGCTCGATGCTCCCGCGTGAGGCCCAGGAAGCAGCGAACGATCCGCGCATCGGCCACATCATGACCCGCGACTAGGGCCCCGAGCCCGCCGCCAACGAACCGGAGCCCCAGCATGCCCCACGCCCACGAAGGACCCCAGCAGGTCAGCACCCCCGACGCTACTGATGTGGGTGGTGGGGCATACCTGGACGAAGCGAAGCGCCTCGCTCGCAAGCGACGCTTCCGGGAAGCCAGCGCGGTGCTCCAGACAGCCCGCTCGGAAGGCGAGTGCAGCACCGCGGAAGCGCTCGACCTACAAGCGCGGATTTACGCCCAGGAGGGCCGCTATCTCTTGGCCGAGAAGTGCTGGACGCGAGCCCTCGAGGACGACCCAGGCAACTCCACCTACGTCGGCGCGCTCGAGCGTCTGCGGAGCGCTGCTACCCAAGGGTCACCGGGCCGACTTGTTCTCGGCGCAGTCGTGGTGCTGGCGGTCTCCTGGCAGCTCCTGGTCGCGAACCCGGCGATCCTCGACCGACTGGACGGGACCACGCAGGCCCTCGCCGAGGCCCAGGGTAGCGTGGATGGGTTGTATGGCGCGACCCAAGCTGCTGA
>JARGPD010000036.1:0-9815 GCA_029212845.1 Planctomycetota bacterium | reverse complement strand
TGGCCGAACTGCGCCGGGACCAACGAAAGCAGGACGGTGAGGTCCAGGCGAAGCTTGCGACCTTGACGAGTCGCGAAGAAGTGCTGCTGCTGCGGGATGAGCTCATCCGGATGGTCCAGGCGGAGTCCGCGACGAATCTCGGCTCGGTCACCACCTTGATCGAGGCGCGCAGCGAGCTGGACCGCGACGCGTTCGAAGGTCAACTAGCGACTGGCCTGACGAACCTCGGAGCCTCGGTGCATGGCCAAGTGGCCGAAACCTTGCACAGCGAGCTGGCCTCGACCAAAGCCCCTCTGGCTGCGCAGCAAGCCAAGCAGGCTGAGCTCTTGGAGAGCCTGCTCGTCCAAGTTGGCGCCCTGACCGCAAGGACGGAGTCGGTGGAGCTCACACTTCAGGCATTGAACTCGATGCATGGGGAGGCCGCGGCCAGCGTTCAGGAGCAGTTCGCTTCGCTGCCGTCCGCTGTTGACGTCGAGCGGCTCTCCAAGCTGGTGGTGGCCTCGAGGGAAGACCTCTTGGCCCTTTCGATGGCGGTCGCGGAGCTGGCGGACTTGCACCAGTCACCGATCGAGGTATCCACCGAAGCTGACTGACAAGGGACCGCGTTGAGCACCCCCTCTGACCTGCGCCATCGCGGCGCCAGCTCGAGGGAAGCCGTTGCAGCTTTTGGGGCGGTCCTGCGCAGCGCCCGAGGACCTGGTCGATGAAGAGCGAGCCTGTCGCCCGCGACTGCAACTGCGTTTGTCGCACCAGGGTCGGAGTAGCCTGAGTGCAGACTCCTCGCCTCAGCGTGGCCTGATGGCTTGGACGTGCTCGAGGGGGAAGCTGCGCTGGGTGCCTGTGGCGTCGAGCAGGCGGAGGCCGTCGGGTTCGAGGAAGGCGAGGCGGCCGTGGTGTTCGCCGGCGGAGAGCTCGATGGTGACCTCGCGGCCGGCGAGGCCGGTGGCCTCGATGTAGTCCGCGGTGATGGTGCTGGGGGCGGCGGCGGCGGTCTCGAGCAGGGCCTCGAGGGCGCGCGCGAAGGCGCGGGCGAAGGGCTCGGGTTCGACCGCCAGGCCGAGCTGGGCGAGGCTCGCGACCGGGCGCTCGGCGAGGAGCTCGGGCGGGAAGCTGGTCTGCAGCAGGTTCGCGCCGACGCCGACGACGAAGACCGGGGCCTCGGGGTCGAAGTCGCGCGCCTCGACCAGGATGCCGGCCAGCTTGGGCGCCTCGCCGGGGGTGCGCAGGGGCTGGTCGCGGAGGTCCGCGCCGGCGCGATCGGCGCCTCGACCGGCGGGCCGGTCGACCGGGCTCGCGTTCGTGGCGACCAGGTCGTTGGGCCAGTCGAGGGCCAGGTGGTCGCGCGGCAGGCCGAGCGCCTCGGCCGCGTCGACCAGGGCCAGGCCGACGGTCATCGACAGGACCGTCGGGGTCGGCAGGCTCCAGGAGTCGCGGCCCATCAGGACAACACTAAGGAAGAGGCTCTGCCCCGGTGTGCCGAGCCAGGCGTTGCCACGCCGGCCGCGGCCGGCGGTCTGCTCGTGGGCCAGCAGCAGGTCGAGGTGGGCGGCCTCGCGCGCGGCGATGCGGCGGAAGGCCTCCTCGTTGGTCGAGTCGATGCTGGCTAGGTGGATCACGCGCACGCGGGCATCCTAGGGCTTCGGCGCGGAGGGCGGAGGCGGTGGCGGCGAGGAAGTGCGAGGGGCGGGGAGGCGGGATACGGGGCAAGCGACGCCGCCCCGCCGGTGCTGGCCGCTTGCCGGCTTGCCCGGACGCGCCCGATCCGCGCGCCGAGTTTCTCGAGCCCGCTCCGGATCCTGGTTCGGGAGCCGCCTTGGGGCGTGCCCATGCAAGCCTGTAGAGCGACAGACCCGCGGCCGTGGTGGTGCGCCCTGCGCCCATCACCTATCCTCGCCGGGGCATGGATGCCATCGTGAGAGAGGACATCGTCTTCGTCGGCGATGTGCACCTCGGCCGCCGCCCGGTTGGGCTGGACGCGGCCCTGGAAGAGCTGCAGCTGCGGCCCGGCCAGCTCTCGCCGGCCGAGGCCCTCGCGCGGACGGTGCAGCACCTGCTCGACGAGCCTCCGCGGGCCGTCGTCTTCGCGGGCGACCTCGTCGACCAGGACGACGACGCCTTCGAGGCCTTCGCGATCCTCGAGCGCGAGGTGCAGCGCCTCGAGCGCGCCGGCATCCCGGTCTTCGCGATCGCCGGCAACCACGACGGGCTCGTGCTGCCCAAGCTGGTCGCGCGCGTGCCCGGCGTGCAGCTGCTCGGCGAGGGCGGCCGCTGGCAGCGGGTCGAGCTGCCTGCCCACTCTTCGACCAGCCGCGCGGTGGACCTCGTCGGCTGGTCCTTCCCGTCCAAACACTTCGCGACCTGCCCGCTGGACCACGGTGGCTTCGAGGAGGCGCTGGCGGACCGGCGCTCGGGGGCCCTGGTGCTCGGCGTCTTGCATGGCGACCTCGACGCGGGCTCCTCCAGCTACGGTCCGGTGCCACGCCGTCGCCTGGAGCAGGCTGGACTCGACGGCTGGTTCCTCGGCCACGTGCACCAGCCCGGGGACCTCTCGGCGGAGCGGCCGATCGGTTACCTGGGCTCGCTCGTCGGCATGGACCCGGGCGAGACCGGGCGCCGCGGGGCCTGGCGCGTGACCCCGACCGCGGGCAGCCTGCGCGCGCGCCAGCTCGAGCTCGGCCCGATCCGCTGGGAGCACCTCGAGGTCGACCTGCAAGCGGACCAGGCCGCCGACAGCTTCACCCTGCACGCGCACCTCCAGGCCGAGGTCGAGCGCCAGCTTGCCGAAGACCCGACCTTCGACGCGAGCCACCACCGCCTCATCGTCGTGCGCGCGAACTTCACCGGGCGCCTGGCCGAGCGCGCCGGCGTCCGCAAGCTGGTCCAGGACTGCCGCGAGACGCCGATCCGATTCCAAGGCGCGGGCACGAACGTCCTGGTCCAGCGCCTCTACGACCGCACCCGCGACGCCGTCGACCTCGACGAGCTGGCCCAGGATCGCAGCCCGATCGGCCATGTGGCCGCGCGCCTCGTCCAGCTGCGCGACGGCCGCGCCGAAGAGCTGATCGCCACGGCGACCCAGGTGGTCCAGGGCGTCGATGCCGGGGGCTGGCGCGTCGACGACGAGGACTACCCGCTGCCGACGACGGCGGAGCTGCTCGAGCGTGCCGCTTGGCGTGTCTTGGACCAGCTGCTCGAGCAGCGCAGCCAGGCGGGCCTGGGTTGAGCGCCGCCAGCGACAAGGGGCTGTGGGTCGAGCGCTTGCACGTCGAGCGCGCGCCGGGGCTTCCCGGCGGCCTGCCCGCGCTCGAGCTCGCGCCCGACCTGACGATCTTGCTCGGGCCCAACGCCTCGGGCAAGTCGACCTTCGCGCGCTGCGTGCGTGCCAGCCTCTGGGCGGCCGAGCGCCAGGGCGGCGACCGGCTCAGCGCGCGCTGGCGCCAGGCCGGCCAGGTCCTCGACGTGGAGCTGCGCGCGGGTCGGGTCCACTGGGAGCCCGCGCCGCCGGTGGGGGTGCCGCCCGGCGCCGCCAGCCTGGCGCGCCTCGGGATCCGGGACCTGCTCGACAGCGAGGCGGACGTCGACCGCGAGGTGGCCCAGCGTGTCCAGCTCGAGCTGGCCGGTGGCCTCGACCTCGGCGCCGCGCGGGCAAGCTTCGGCGCGAGCGAGCGCCTGGTCAGCGGAGCCCGGCTCACCAAGCTGCGGGCCGAGGCTTCGGACGCCCTGCGCAGCGCCAACGCCCTCGCCGGCGAGCTGCTCACCAAGGAGGCGCGCCTGGCCGAGCTGGCCGACGAGGTCCAGCAGCTCGAGGCCCGCGCCCGGGACCTCGAGGCCTGCCGGGCCCAGCGCGCCGTGCTCGAATCGGACCTGCGCCTAGCCGCGCTCGTCGCCGACGAGCAGCGCTTCCCGGCGGACCTGGACCGGCTTCAAGGGGGCGAGCTCGAGGCCCTCGCCAGCCTCGAGGCCGCCGTCGCCGACTGCACCCGCGAGCGGGACCAGGCCACAGCAGAGCTCGAGCAGGTCCAGGCCGAGCTCGACCGCCACGGCTTCGCCGGCGCCGTCCCCGACGAGGCCCAGCTGGAGGCCTGGGCCAAGCGCCTGGAAGGGCTGGCCACCAAGGTCCTGCGCCGGGACGAGCTGACCGAGCAGCTGGCCCGGGCCACGGCCCGCGCCGAGGCCGCGCGCGAGCGCCTCGTCGCCGAGGCGGGCATCCCGCCGACCCCCGAACAGCTCGACGCCCTTGGTGCGTTGATCGAGAAGCTGCGCGGCGCCCGGGCCGAGGCCCAGGGTGCCCACCGCGTTCGCAACCTCTGGGGCGGCCGGGCCGAGGGGCCCGATCCCGGACCCCTGCGGACCGCTTCCGCGGCCCTGCGCGCGTGGCTGCGCACACCCGCGGCCGTCGGCCAAGCGGCCACCGCCGCTTGGCTTCCGCGGGTGCTGACCCTGGGCGGCCCGGTGCTGCTGCTAGTCGCCCTCGCCCTCTGGCAGCTGGGCGCCGAGCTCGGCCCCGGTCCCGGCACCGCTGCTCTAGCCGGAGTCGGCCTAGCGCTCTTGCTGCTCGGCCTGCGTGGCCGCCCTGCCACCGAGTCTGGCGCGGCCCCGAGCGGTGGCCAGATCGCCGACCTTCGCGTGCACCAGCGGGCCGCCGAGGAGGCCGGTCTCGCGCCCGCCGAATGGACGACGCCCGCGGTCGAGGCCCAGCTGGAGGTCCTCCAGCGGGACCTCGCCGCGGCCGAGTCCGCGCGCACCGCGGCGGACCTGGCCCGCTCGGCCGGGGACGACGAGCGCCGCCTCACCGACACGGTCGAAGCCCTAGCCGCCGAGCTCGCCGCCTTGCTAGCGAGCACGGGCCTGGCCAGCGACCTGGCCGACCTCGGTGCCGCCGAGCAGCTCAGCGCACTGCGCCGCTGGCACGATGCCGAGGACGCGCGCTCCGGCCCCGCCGGAGCCCTGGCCCAGGTCACCGCCGAGCTCGAGGCCGGCCTCTCGGAAGCGGGGGTGTGGCTGACCGGCTTCGACGCATCCCTGGAGGCCGTTGACGTGGAGGCTGCCCGCGCTTCGCGCTCGGTCCTCGAGCGCCGCTGTCGCCGGCTGCAGGCCGCCGAGGAAGCCCGGGACCAGGCAACCCGCGAGCTGGCCAGGCGGACCAAGGCACTCGCCACCAGCCAGGTCGAGCTGGCCGCCTTCTGGACGCGCGTCGGGCTCGACGCCGAGGCCGCCGACTCCCGCGCGGTCCTGGCCCGGCGCCTCGACCAGCTGGCGGACTGGGCCCAGCACCGCACGGCCCTGGCCGAAGCACGCACCCTCGACCGGGCCCACCGCGAGACCCTCGCCAAGACCGGTCCGCCCGAGCACCTCGCGACCCTCGACGAGCCCGGCACGGCCGAGCTGCTCGCGGCCCTCGAAGAGTGGATCGAAGCGCATGGGGCCGCCCGGGAGCGCCTCGACCAGCTGCTCGAAGAGCGCGGCTCGATCCAGGGCGAGCTCGAGCGCGCCCGCGAGGGGCATAGGATGACCGACGCGCTCGCCAAGAGCCACGAGGCCGAGTCCCTGGTCGCCGCCGAGCGCGAGGAGGCCGCCGAGCAGGCCCTCGCGCGCCTGCTCTTGGACGAGGCCCGTGACGCCCACGACAGCGACCACGCGCCGCGGCTGCTCGAGCGCGCGCGCCAGCGCTTCAGCAGCTTCACCGGCCATCGCTGGCGCCTCGAGGTCGCCTCCGAGCGCGGCTTCCAGGTCCGCGAGGCGACCACCGACGCGGTGCTCGGGCTCGACCAGCTGTCGGATGGGACCCGCATCCAGCTGCTCCTGGCAGCGCGCCTGACCGCCCTCGAAGAGCTCGAGGCCCAAGGCCCCCTGCCCCTGGCCCTGGACGAGGCCCTCTCGACCACGGACCCCCAGCGCTTCACCGACATCGCCGCCGCCCTGTACCAGGTCGCCGACGAGGGGCGGCAGCTCCTGTACCTGACCGCGGACCCGGCCGAGGCAGCCCAGTGGTGCCATGCCGCGCGCGCCCTCGGGAGGCCCGAGCCCAAGGTCATCGATCTTGGGGCCGAGCTCGGTGAAGGCGCGGCCTGGACCTCCGAGGTGGGACCGCCCGCGACCCCGGTACCGCGCGCACCGATCCCGGCACCCGGCGACCTGGACCCCGCCGCCTATGCCGAGCGGCTCGGCGTCCCGGCCCTCGACGGCTTCGAGCACGAGGGCACCTGGCACCTCTACGTGGCCGCCTGGTCCGACCTGACCAGCCTGCACCGCGCGCTCTCACGGCGTGTCGCGAGCCTCGGCCACTGGCGTGCGGTGCGCGCCGCCGGCGAGACCCCGCCGGGGATCGACGACCAGGCCGCGGCCGCCATCGATGCGCGCGTCGAGCTCGCCATCGCCTTCGCGCCACGCTGGCGCCAGGGGCGCGGCCGCCCGGTCACCTGGCAGGACGTCGAGGCCAGCGGCAGCATCGGCCCATCCTTCGAGGACCGCGTGCGCGAGGTGCTGACGGAGCACGGCCGCAGCCCGGGGGCCTTCCTGGAGGCGGTGCGGGCCATCAAGCGCTTCCGTGCTGCCCAGGCCGACGAGCTGCAGGCCCATCTCGAGACCATCGGCTGCCTCCCGACCGAGCCGCCCCTGGCCGACACGGAGCTGGTCGAGCGCACCCTCCGCGCGGCCCCGGATGCGGTCGAAGTCCTTGGCTACGACGCAGCCGAAGAGCAGCTCGACTGGCTGCTCGCGCTCGTCCGCGCTGGCGAGGCCCAGCGCTCGGGCCTCGGCACCTAGCCCTGCAGCAGCTTCCCTTGCGGAGATCGCCGATCGGTGGTGCGATGGAGGCTCGCCCCAACCCGGAGGACCCCATGGCCCGCTACGCCCTCGCACTCGCCTGCCTCGTCACCACACCCGCCCTGGCCCAGAAGGTCTGGGTCGTCGACGACAACGCCGGCCCGGGCATCGACTTCCAGGACATCGGTGCTGCCGTGGGCGCAGCCAGCGACGGCGACACGATCCTGGTCAAGGCCGGCAGCTACGCGGACGTGGTCCTCAACGGGCGCTCGCTCAACATCATCGCCGAGGCCGGGCCTTCGCCGACGGTCAACGGCGTCAGCGTGCGCAATGTGCCCGTCCAGGGTCGGGTGCGGCTCAAGGGCCTGTCGATCCAGAGCAGCCTGGAGGCCGGCCTGCAGATCAAGAACAACCTCGGCACCGTGTGGGTCGAGGACTGCCAGGTGCACGGCGCCCAGGGCGAAGGCGACTTCAGCTCGCCGGACTGGCACCCCGACGGCTCGCCGGGCATCCAGGTCGTCAACGCCGCCGCCTTGACCATCGCGCGTTGCGGTGTCTTTGGCGGTGACGGCGACAACTACGCGCCGAGCGCATCGTCCTATGGCGCCGGTGGTACCGCGATCACCGTGGCCGGGCCCTCGTCGGTGGCGGTCTTCGACTCGGACCTCTTTGGCGGGCTGGGTGGCAGCGTCAACGACGACGACGCGGCCTGGGGCGGCGCTCCTGGCGGCTCTTGCCTGGTGGTCGCCGACGGCGAGCTGTTCGCCATCGGCAACGACCTGTTCAGCGGTGGTGGCGGCGGGGGGGGCGAGGACTTCGACCCGTTCGTCGGCTACAGCTGCGGCCCCGGTGGCGACGCGGGCAGCGGCATCGTCGAAGGCACGCCCGGGGGGCCGCCGGTGCTGCACCTGGCCGACAACAGCTTCACCTCGGGCGTCCCCGGATCGCCCTACTCCGGTGGGGTGTGCACGATCGGTGCGGTCGGCGCCGCCCTGGTCGCGCCCACGGCAACCCTCGACATGCTGAACGTCGACGCCTTCGCCCTGTTCGTCACCGATCCCCTGCGAGAGGGCCAGGTCGCCACGGTGACCGCGACCGGAGCCCCCAACTCGGTCGTCTGGCTGGCGATCTCCGGCGCGCCGACCTGGCTGCACCTCCCGACCCTCGGCGGCCTCGACCTCGTCGATCCGCTCGGCATGCTGCTGCTACCGCTCGGCCCGACCTCGGGCGCCGGTGTGGTCTCCCAGACCTTCCCGGCCCCAGCCTTGGTCCCAGCCGGCGAGGCCATCGAGCTGTTCACCCAGCTCTTCGCCCTCGAGCTCGGCACCGGCAAGCTCTCCCTCGCCAGCCCGTCCGGCCTGACCCTGCTGGACGCGAGCTTCTGAGGCAGCTCCTGGCCTCGAGGGGGCACAGGCCCTGCCCCTAGGGAGCGACGTGAGCCAAGGCCTCCAGTCGGCCGAGGCCCCAGCCCGGCGCGGGGGGGCGGGAGCCCGGCAAGGGTCCCAGGGGTCTCCGTCGACAGCCACGAGCGCTCGCGGGCGCGCTGACTTGGTGCCTCGACTTCGCGCCCACGACCCGCGTTCGCGCGTCAGCTGCGCCCGCCCTGGCTGACCCGAGCGGACAGCGGACCGGGCCCGGCGCGGTTCTGTGGCTCCGGCCTCCCGCGGGCTCGGCTCCGTATGCGAGACTCACCGGCGATGAGCGCCGATGACACCCCGATCGACAAGCTCCTGAGCGGCTTGCTGCCGCCGACGGTGCGGCTCGCTTGGCAGCGGCTCGACGATGCGGTCGAGCCCGAGTTCCGCTTCGCGGAAGAAGCGGCGCACGTCGAGGGCGCGGTCGCCAAGCGGCGCGTCGAGTTCGGGGCCGGGCGCGCGCTGTTCCACCGCTTGCACGACGAGCTCTTGGCGGAGGATGCACCGGGCTCGGCCGCTGGGCCAGCCCTGGCCCCCGCGGCACCGCTCTTGGTCGCCGAGGACCGCGGGCCGCTCTGGCCGGCGGGTGTCGTCGGCTCGATCTCGCACACCAAGGGCCTGTGCGTGGTGGCCCTGGCGCGGACCTCGGACCACCCGCGCCTCGGCCTCGACGTCGAGGTCACCGCGCCCCTGCCCGACAAGCTCTGGCCGTCGATCCTGACCGTGTCCGAGCGCGCCCGGATCCAGGGCCTCGGCGCCCGCGGGCCGCTGCTCAGCAAGCTGCACTTCAGCGGCAAGGAGGCCGTCTACAAGTGGCTCTCCCGGGACGAGAAGCGCGTCGTGGCCTTCGAAGAGGTCGAGCTCGGCTTCAGCCTCGCGCGCGGCAGCTTCGCGACGAGCCTGCTCTTCGAGAACACCCTGCCGCGCCCCACCGGCAGCTGGCGCATCGGCCGCGAGTTCCTGGCGACCGCGGTCTGGTAGGGCATTGGGCGCTTCGGACCCGCTCGGAGCAGGCAGGGCTGACCTTGGCGCGTTAAGCAAGAACAGCCCGAGCGCGTTTCACGCCCGAGCTGTGGTCTTTGGTGGGGGCGGCGCCCCGGGGTGGTTGGAGCGATCGGCCCCTAGGCCATCAGGTTGTCCTGCTTGCGGTCGAGCAGGCCGCGCAGGCGGCTCATGACGTTGGAGTGGATCTGGCAGACGCGGCTCTCGGTGAGCGCGAGCATCTCGCCGATCTCGCGCATCGTGTGACCCTGCTGGTAGTACTGCTCGATGATGAACTGCTCCTTGTGGGTCAGCGACTTGGTCATGTACTTCATGAGGTCGCGGCGGTTCAGCTCGTTGACCGGGTCGACGGCCGTGCGGTCCTCGAGGATGTCCATCTTCTCGACCGAGTCGCCGTCGTCGCCGTCGTCCCACTTCTCCGAGAGGGAGTACATGGCCTTGGCCTTGGCGCCCTCCATCTCCTTGACGAGCTCGTCGTGCTCGAGGTCGAGGTGCTGGGCGAGCTCCGAGTGGGTGGGCTCGCGGCCGAACTCGCCCATCAGCTTCTGGTACATGCGCTCGATCTTGGTCGCCTTGAGGCGCACGAGGCGCGGGACCCAGTCCTGGCTGCGCAGCTGGTCGAGGATCGCGCCG
>JARGPD010000217.1 GCA_029212845.1 Planctomycetota bacterium | reverse complement strand
CGGCCCGATGACCTTCCAGAAGGGTGCGGACTTCGTGGCAGCGGTGGTTGCTGCCCTCGACCTGCCGCCGGTGCACCTCGTCGGGCACTCCTACGGCGGCGAGTTCACCTGGCGCGCCGCCCTCGACGCGCCCGAGCTGTTCCGCAGCCTGACCCTGACCAGCTCGTCCGGCTACGCCCGCACGGACGACCAGATGTTCCCCGAGGAGGTCGAGATGCGCGAAAACTCCCTGGCCGACATCGGCTGGTGGCTCAACTCGCCGGACCGCGTCGAGACCGCCCTCGCCCCGCATTTCGCCACGATCCCCCCGGGCCGCACCCAGGAGTTCTTCCTCGTGTGCGAGAACGCCTCCAACTGGCGCGCGATGGTCGACCTCGTCATCGACGAGACCGGCGGACGCTCCGACGAGCTGCCCGGCCTCGACCTGCCGGTGCTCCTGCTCTGGGGCGCGGGCGACCTCGCCTTCCCGCCCGAGACCTTCGGCCAGCGCTTCCTCGCGGACCTGCCCGATGCCCGCCTGGTGACGGTCGACGCGGGCCACTACCCACCCGAGGAGCGCCCGGTCGAGTACACCGCCGCCCTCGCGAGCTTCCTCGAGGAGCTCGAGGGGGGGGACCGATGAGGTTGGGTCTGCTGCTCACGGCCTTGGCCGCCGGCCTCGCGCCTCCGGTCAGCCAAGAGGAGGAGACCTTCGAACTGGCTCCGCGCAAGGTCGAGTGGGCGACCATGGCTCGGGACCACTTCGACCTGGACTGGCGCCTGCCCTCGCGGCGCACCGACGGGGGCGCCGACCTCGAGCGCGACCTGCGCGGCCTCTTGGCCGCCGAGCTACAGCTGCGCCCGAAGGCCCCGGTCGATGCAGCCCCGCTGACCTCCTTCGCCGCCCTGGCCCAGCACCTCGGCACACTGCCCACGGCCGAGCGCGTTGCCGCCCTGGACGACCTGCTCGAGACGGACCCGGCGACCGCCGAGCGCTACGGCGGCTACCTACGCCAGCTGCTGCTGGACGGCACGCTGTTCGGCGACGACTGGGATCCCGAGGACGACGCGGACGACGACGGCCTCCTGCGCGGGACCGGCTGGGAGCTACCCAAGACCAAGGCGCCGTGGACCGGAGTCGGTGTCGACGCCGTGGCCGAGCAGGGCGCCGTGTTCGTGCGCGCCGACCTCTTCAGCTTCAAGGAGGCCGAGAACGACTACTCGGTCTACGACCAGGACGTGGCCGCCGACTACGAGTCGATCGGTCCTGTGCGCGGCAGCCTCGTGGTCGGCGACGACCCCGCGGGCCGACCCTTCGCGAGCTACCGCGTGCAGTTCGAGTGCGATCTGCCCTTCCCCTTCGGTGGCTACGACTGCGACCTGCGCGTGCTCAACCGCATGACCCGGTCGGGCGAGCTCGTGGCGCACATCTACTCCGAGTCGGAGGACTTCCACTGGATCGCTGGCCGCGACCGCTTCCTATCGGTGCGCAGCGCCCCGGACGCCGCGCCCCTGGGCTACCTGGTGGTGCGCGTCTATGGCTTCGACCTCGCCGGCGTGCCCGACGGCCGCGACCACCGGCGCACCGCCCTGCGCAGCAGCCTGGGCAACCTCAAGCGCAAGGCCGAGGCGCGCTTCGCTGAGACCGGCCCGCGCGATGTGCCCGGCGAGCTGCCCGTGCCGCCTCTGCGCGGCCGGCTCTAGGCCAAGACCTAGTAGTCCAGCCCGAGCCGCTGCAGCTTCGGGCGGATGACCATGTGGCAGTAGCCTTGGTTCGAGTTGCGCCGGTAGAAGTCCTGGTGCTCGGCCTTGGCCTCGAAGAAGGTCGAGGCCTCGCAGACCTCGGTCACGATCGGCGCCGGGAAGACGCCGGACGCGTCGGCGATGCGCAGGGACTCGGCCGCGTCGGCGGCCTGGCTCGCCGAGTGCGTGAAGATCACCGAGCGGTACTGGGTGCCGTGGTCAGCGCCCTGCTGGTTGAGCGTGGTCGGGTTGTGCAGGCGCCAGAACCAGGCGAGCAGCTGGCGGTAGCTCAGCACGCTGGGGTCGAAGGTCACCTCGACCACCTCGGCGTGGCCGGTGACGCCCATGCAGACCGCCTCGTAGCTCGGGTCCTCGACGTCGCCGCCCATGAAGCCGGAGCGCAAGGCGAGCACACCGTCGACCTGCTGCAGCACGGCCTCGACACACCAGTAGCAGCCAGCGCCCAGGGTCGCGACCTCGCGGGTCGGTTGATTCTCGTTGCTCATGGGGGACGAGCATAGCGATGTCCGGCAAGTCCGGTGACACGGGCGCGGGTCAGTCTGTAGGGTCATGGGTCGCTGGCCCGAGCGCGCCAGCCAAGGCGATGCAAAGGGCTGACATGATGCAGGTGGAGGGGCTGGGTTGAGCGCGCGTGTTCCTACGGCCAGGGGCGGGCTCCTGCCGCTCGTCGTCGGGGTCATCGTGGCCCTCGGGCTCGGCCTCGCGACCAGCTGGCTGTGCGACGACGCGTTCATCTCGTTTCGCTACGCGCGCCACCTCGCCGAGGGCCACGGGCTGGTCTTCAACGTGGGCGAGACGCCGCCGATCGAGGCCTACAGCAACCTGGCCTGGGTGCTGGTCCTGGCCCTCGGCGAGCGCATCGGCATCGCGTCTCCGACCCTCGCGCCGCTGCTCTCCCTGGGCACCTTGGCCTGGCTCGTCGGGCTGGTCGCGCGCGACCTCGGACGCTGGACCAGCCACGGTCCCTGGAGCCGCCTGGCCCTGGTGCTGATCCAGGTCGGCATGCCGCCGCTGGTGGTCTGGGGCACGAGCGGCCTGGAGACGATGGCCTTCACCCTGGCCGTGTACCAGGTCGCGCGGCATCTGGTCGGGAACCCGCACGACCTCGGCGGGTCGAGCAGCATCGGTCTCGCGATCTGGGTCTCCCTGGTCGTGCTGCTGCGCGTCGACGGCTGGGTCTACCTGGCCGGCCTCATCGGCACGGGGTCCGTGGTCGCGTGGAGCGCGCGCTCGCGTCCGCTCGGTCGCCGCCTCCTGGTGCTCGTCCTCTCCGCAGCCCTGGCCATCGGTCTGGGACTCGCCGTGCGCTGGCTGGCCCACGGCACGCTCGTGCCGCACACGGTGCGCGTCAAGGTCGAGCCGAACCTGCTCGTGCTCGAGCGCGGGGTGCGCTACATCCTCGCCATGTGTCTGGCCGCGCCGGCGCTCGGCCTGCTGCAGCTCTTGTTGCTCGGGCAGCTGCGCCGCGGTGTGGTCTGCACCTGGGCCCTCGTTCGCCGTCGCGCTGCCCCCGCCAACAGCGCCGCGCCGGGAGGCCTGGTGCTCGCCGCGCCGCCGCTGGTCGCCTTGCTCGCCAGCCTGATGGTCGGCGGCGACTTCATGGCCTTCGGGCGCTTCTTCGTGCCGGCCACTCCCTTCCTCGTCGTGCTGCTCGCCCTCTGGCTCGAGCGACTCGGCCCCGCCCGCGCGCCGCTCGTGCTCGGGGCGCTGACGCCGCTGCTGCTCTGGACCGATGGCCTGGCCCTGACCGATCGCCTGCCCCTGCCGCGACCGGTCGCCGAGGCCGCGCACTTCCGCTGGAACGACACCGAGCTGCGCAGCGAGGCCGAGGTCTGGCGCGGCATGCGCGAGCGCGCCAAGCTATGGAGCAACCTCGGCCGCGCCCTCGCGCGGCACACCGAGCCGGGCGAGACCCTGGTCGTCGGCGCGATCGGCGCCGTCGGCTACTACAGCAAGCTCTACCTGCTTGACACCTACGGGCTCGTCGACCTCGACGTCGGCCTGGCGCCGGGCAACCCGGGGCAGCACTCGCCGGGTCACGACAAGCAGGTGCTCGACGCCTACTTCCTCCCGCGCGGCCCCGACTACTACACGGGCACGTCGCTCGTGCACCGCTCGGACCCGCTGGTCGGGATCCCCGCGCAGCTGCTCGAGGACCCGCTCGTGGGGCAGCTCTTCGAGCTCGAATTCCACGACCTCGAGGGCATCGAGGACACGCAGCTGCGCCTCGTCCGCGTGCGCAAGCAGACGCCCTGAGCCGTCGACCATCGGGTGCCGAGTGCGCCCGCCCGAGCGTAGCCCTTCCGACGGGACCGGCGCGAGCGCGTGCTATCCTGCCCCCATGTTCCGCATCGGCTACAACACCAACGGGCTCGCGCACCATCGCCCCGTCGACGCGCTCCGGCTCGTGCACGAGCTGGGCTACGAAGCGCTCGCCCTGACCCCGGACCCGGGCTGCCTCGACCCCTTCGACCTGCGCGAGACCGAGCTCTTCGACCTGCGCCGCTGGGCCGAGGACCTGGGCCTCGAGCTCGTGGTCGAGACCGGCTCGCGCTACCTCCTCGACGCGAGCCGCAAGCACTTCCCGACCTTGCTCGAGGAGTCCGCCGCGGACCGCGCGCGGCGCCTCGACTTCCTGCAGCGCTGCGCCGACATGGCGGCCGCTCTGGACGCGAGCGTCGTCTCGATCTGGAGCGGCGCGGCCCCCGAAGGCGCGGTGGCCGACTGGCCCTTCGCCGACGCGGCCGATCCGGCCAAGGCCTCGGCCAAGGCCGCCGCTTGGGACCACCTGTGCGAGGGGACCGCGGCCCTGCTCGAGTTCCTCGACGGCACCTCGGTCAACCTGGCCATCGAGCCCGAGCCCGGCATGTTCGTGGCGAGCACCGCGGGCTACGCCGAGCTCTGCGCGCGCCTCGGCAGCGCCTCCGCCACCCTCGGCCTGACCCTCGACGTGGGCCACTGCCTGGTCACCGGCGACGACGTCGCCGCGACCATCCGCGAGTGGGCACCGCGCCTCGTGAACGTGCACCTCGACGACATCAAGGACGGCATCCACGACCACCGCATGTTCGGCGAGGGGGCGCTCGACCTCGCCACGACCCTGCAGACCCTGATCGAGGTCGGCTTCGCCGACGTGGCCTCGGTCGAGCTCTCACGCGACAGCCACCGCGGCCCCACCGCCGCCGCCGAAGCCATGGGGCACCTCCTCAACGCCCTACGCTGACCCGAGCCCGCACCGGCGGGAAACCCGAGCCCCACACCCAATCGGCGGGAACGCGCCAACGGTACCGCATCAAAACGGCGTGTCCGGCCGTCCTACGCGT
>JARGPD010000035.1:27797-34651 GCA_029212845.1 Planctomycetota bacterium | reverse complement strand
AGCCGATGCTCGACACCCTCAAGAAGGACATCACCGTCGAGCAGATCATCGAGTCGGCCAAGCTGACGCGTCGCGCCGGCATGTGGGCCAAGGTCTACCTGATCGTCGGCACCCCCGGCGAGAAGATGGAGCACATCCGCGAGACCGAGCGCGTCCTGCGCGTGGCTTCGCCCGACCTGATCCGCATCTCGGTCTTCAACCCGCTCGTCGGCACCGAGTCGTGGGACGCCTACCAGGCCAACATCGACACGGACAACATCGCCGAGAACTACGTCAGCTCGAACCGCTCGGCCTACAAGCACGAGAACTTCACCCAGGTGGAGCTCGAGGAGCTGCGCAAGGAGATGGTCCGCACCTACGAGCGCTGGTACTACTCCATGCCCGCTCGCTCGAAGCGCATCTGGGAGCGCTGCCTGTTCTACGCCGAGAACCCGACCTTCCTGAAGAAGCGCATCGGTCGCTCCTTCGGCATGAGCCAGCGGGACCGCTCGGTGCTCAAGGGCGACGAGATCTCCGCGTCGGCCATGGTCAACAAGGAGCACAGCAACAACTAGGGGCCAAGCGGCTCCGCACGGGCCCTCGCCTCGTCGCACGTCGGCGGAGCGGGGGCCCGTGCAATTCGCCTCGGCACAGCCCCGCAACGGCCGCTCCCATGCGGTACCTTCTTCGGCGTGAGCACCATGGAGACCACCGAGCCCAGCGCCGACGGACTGCGCGTCGAGGTCGTCGGCCCCGCTGACCGCGAGGACCAGGCGCGGCTCTTCTCGCGCTGCTTCGCCAAGCCCACCGGCGAGGCGGCCCTGCGCTGGCGCTACGACACCAACCCCCATGGGCAGGCGGTCAGCCTGGTGCTGCGGGGCGCGGACGACCTCGCGGTCTGCAGCTACGCCTACGTCCCGCGGCTGGCGGTGGCCGGGTCGGCCGAGGGGCTGATCGGGCAGCAGGGGGACGTGATGACCGACCCGGGCTGGCAGCGCAAGGGGCTGGCGCGGCGGCTGGTCCAGCACTGCGCGGACGAGACCCGGCGCGCGGGCTTCCTGATCAACTGGGGCTTTCCCAATCGCCAGTCGGCACCGGTCTTCCTGAAGTTCGACTGGAAGGACGCGGGCAAGATCCGACCGCGGCGCTGCATCCTGCGCGCCGATGGCGCCGCCAAGGCGCGCCGCCTGGGCGACGGCCGGCTCGCGGCGCTGAAGCTGGGGCTCGACCGACGCCGCTCGAGCCGCGCCCGCAGGTCCTTGGGCAAGCTCCCAGCCGGTCTGCATGTGCGCGCCATCGAGCGCTTCGCGCCCTTCGGCGAGCGCATCGAGCAGCTCTCCCGCGAGGTCGAACAGCGCTTCGCGTTCATGCTTCGGCGTGAGGCCACCTGGCTGGACTGGCGCTTCGTCGACACGCCCACCGGCGCGCACCGCAGCTTCGGCCTGTTCGATGGCAGCGGTGAGCTGCTCGGCTACTTCGTGCTGCAGGTGCCTCCGGGTCCCCTGGCGCCGGGGCTCGCCTCGGCCGAGGGGGTCGGCTACCTGGTCGAGCTCCTGTGTCCCGACGAGGACCTGGTCCGACCGCTGATGGCGGGGGCCCTCGAAGAGCTCGAGCGCATGGGCGCCTCGATCGCCGAGGCGTGGAGCGTCGATGGCTCGTGGTGGCAGGGGCACCTGGTCGCAGCCGGCTTCCTGGACGCCAAGCCGGAGAATCACCTGTACGTGTACTTCTATGCCCTCGTGGACGAACACGGGGTCGTCGACGCCGCGGCCGATGCCTCGACGTGGTATCTGACCGACGGCGACCGCGACGACGAGACGATGGGATGACCACATGGCTGGCCTGAAACACAAGCTGAAGCTCGGCCTGCGTGACGCCCTGGCGCGCGCCTTCGCCTACACGCCGCTCGGAAGCCTGGCCAACCGCCTGGCGCCGCCGCGGCTCTTGATCCTCTTCGGTCACTGCGTCGACGACACCCGCTACGGTGGGGTGCTCGCGCCCGACATGTGCCTGAGCGAGCGTCGCTTCGGCGAGGTGCTCGATGCCCTGGCCAAGCGCGGGGTGACCTTCGACTCGATCGGTGGAGGCTGGGACCGGCTGCAGAGCAGCGCGCCGCCGCGGGCGACCGTGGCCGTGTCGATGGACGATGGCTACCGCGACAACGCCGAGACGATGGGGCCGCTCCTTGCGGCGCGCGGCATCTCGGCGACCGTCTTCCTCGAGACGCGCGCCCTCGACGAGCGCCGCGTGAACTGGACTCATCACCTGCACTGGCTCTTCGACAAGCGCGGGGCCGAGGAGACCTCCCTGGCCCTCGCGGAGAGGGCGCGCGGCCTGGGTCCCGAGCAGCCCGCCGGACCCGCGCTGGCGACCGTGGTCGACGAGGCCCTGGCGCTCGGCGGCGACGCCTACTACCACGTCAAGCGACGGCTCAAGTACGACGTGGACCCCTACCTGCGCGACGAGCTCCTGGGCGAGCTGTTCACCGCCCACGGCGGCGACGAAGCTGCCCTGTGCGAGCACCTGTACATGAGCTGGGACCAGGCAAGGGGCCTGGCCGAGTCCGGCGTCGAGCTTGGTGGGCACACGGTCAGCCACGCGATCCTCTCGAAGCTGGACGAGGCTGGCCAGGCTGCCGAGATCTCGGGCTCGGTCGAGTCCATGCGCACCAACCTGGGCGCCGCGCCGCGGGTCTTCGCCTACCCCTTCGGCCGGCGCTGGGACTACGACGCGCGCACGATCGAGGCCGTCCGCGAGGCTGGCTGCGCGCTGGCGGTGAACACCCACGCCGGCACCAACACCAAGGACTCGGCCCCCTACGAGCTGCGCCGCATCGCCGTGGAGGAGTCCTCGCCGCTGCACCTCCTGCTCGCCGAGGCCAGCGGCGGCTTCCTGCTGCTCGAGCGCCTCGGCCTCTGCCTGTCCGAGTAGCTGCAGGGACCGCGCCAACGGTACCGCATCAAAACGGCGCGTCGGACCGACCGCCGTTGGCGCGGTCCCTGGATGCGACACCCCCTGCGCTATCAGTTCCTGGGGGGGCTCGGCTGCAAGGCAAGGAACTCGGCATGAGGCGGACTTCGGGTGTGGTGCAGCGCTAGACTCTCGCGCCCCCTGACGCCTGCCATGATCCCCCCCGAACTCCTCTCGATGCCGCCCAAGCGGACGCGGCCTCCGGAAGAGGCCTTCCTCATCCGGGTGGCGGAGCTTCTGCACACCTTCGGGACCCCGGCCTTCCGCCTCGAGCGCGTGCTCCTGAAGGTCGCTGGGCAGCTGGGCATCCAGGCCTCGTTCCTCTCGACCCCGACGGCGGTCGTCGCCTCGCTCGGCACGGGGCCGGATACGGTCGTTCACATGATGCGCTCGGAGAGCGGCCTAGTGAACCTGGGCAAGCTGGTCGAGTTCGACGAGATCATGGACCAGGTCGCTGAAGGTCGGTTGGATCCGGTGCGCGGCCTGGAGCAGCTCGAGGTGGTCGCTGCCGCGACCTCGCGCTACCCCGTGCCCCTGACCGCGCTCGCCTTCGGAACGGCCTCGGCCGGCGCCGCTGTGTTCTTCCACGGCGGCCCCTTCGAGCTGCTGGCGGCGTTCGTCGTCTCGATCGCCCTGATGTTCTTCTCCGAGGCCGTCTCGCGCCGCTCGGACGCCATCGGCCTGTTCGAGCCGATGGCCGCCTTCGGTGCCTCCCTCGCCAGCGTCTTCCTGGCCTGGGCCTTCGGCACCGACATGCGCGTAGTGACCTTGGCTAGCCTGATCGTGCTGATCCCGGGCTTGACCATGACCACCGGCTTCATCGAGCTAGCGACCCGGCACCTGGTCTCGGGCATGTCGAGGCTCGCTGGGGCGGGCGCGGTCTTCTTCACCTTGCTGCTCGGCGTGGCCTTGGGCTGGCGACTCGGTCCGATCCTGCTCGGGCTCGACGGCATCACCGCCGCCGAGCTGGCGCGCACCACGGGCGAGCTCCCGGCCTGGTTTCTGTGGGTCGCCGTTGCGATCGGTCCCTTCGCCTTCGGCATCGTGCTCGAGGCACGCCCGAAGGAGCTCCCGATCATCTTCCTGGCCGCAGCCCTCGGCTTCGTCGCGGCGGTCGGCGGGGGAGAGCTGCTGGGCGCGGACCTCGGCCCCTTCCTAGGTGCGCTGGTGGTCGGCCTGGTGTCGAACACCTACGCGCGCTTGGTGCGGCGCCCCGCGCTCGTCCCGCTGACGCCTGGCATCTTCATGCTGGTGCCCGGCAGCCTGGGCTTCCGCAGCCTGACCTCGTTCCTGGACGCCGACTCGAGCGCCGGCGTGGCGTGGGCCTTCCAGACGGGTCTGGTGGCCGCGTCGCTCGTCGGCGGCCTGCTGCTGTCCAACCTGTTGCTGCCGCCACGGCGCGTGCTGTAGAGTGAGCGGGGAACGTCAATCAGCTCGAAGTGTCACCCTAAGCGCTGACCAAACTCGAGGGCTGGAGCAGTAGCAAGGAAACTCCCGGTGAAGAGTCAGAAGTGACTGCTTGCAGATTCTCCATCTCAAGGTGCGAAATAGCGGGAGCCTGCCCTGCCTGCCAAGCGTCTGAACGGACTAATCGTTCCAGGCCGCCAATTCGAGAGCCTTGATTTCGCTGTCCAGGTCGGTGATTGTGCGGATCATGCCTACTTCCACGGGGTACACATCCTCTGTCAGGGTGATGTACTCGAATCCGTTGATCGACAGGCGGCCTGAATTGGGCAAGGGTCTACCCCGGCTATCGGAGAGAAGTCGAACACTCATCGATTCGGCAGTGTTGTAGTTTCCAGAAGCCCAAAGGACATCGAAGATGGGGTCGGTTCTGGCGGCTAGTTCCTTAGCGAGCGCAATCCTGGTAGATCGAAGGTCCGTCAAACTTGCAGGTGGGGTGTCCACGGGCAAGGTCGGCTGTTGAGTCGAAGCCACGTCGACAGGCTCCTCGGCCTTACGTTCTGGGGCTAGCGAGACACCCTGATCTGGGAGCCTATTCGGGATCGGGCGTGGCTTCTGAGACGGGTTGACTCTGGCTTCTGCCTGACTGAGGCTACCCTGCTCGTAGTGGGCGATAGCTGCAGCGATGATGAGGACGGTCACCGACAGCCCCAAAGCTGCGTTGTTCCGTGCCGTCATCACTCCCCCCCAGCGGGTTCACAGTCCCTTGCGCAAACCAGCTCGTAGGCCATCGTGATGTTCGGGTTGGTCGGGCACTCAAAAGTACTTCGAATCCGGCCGCCACAGGTGGTTTCCATATCGTGGTCAACTGCGACGATCACCTTGAGAATGCCACACTGCCACCAGATGCTCCCGAAGTTGACAGTGCACTCACTTAGGGGAATGAAGAGGCAGCCGGGCTCGGGCAGGCACGGGGCTGGAGTCCAGGTGAGGTTGCTGAAGCCAAAGAGGCATGTACACCCATAACCCGGAGCTTGGGGGTCGACCTCTGACCCTCCCACAATGAGGTCGAGTGATAGCTCACATGAGCAGGGGTCGCCATCATCAATTGGCGCGGTGCTGACAGGCTGGACTGTCATGAGAATTGCGGCGAGTGAAAGGATTGCGAATTCCATGGGAGCGAGTGGGGTTGAGAAATGCGTCTTGTCAACCAGTAGCTTTGCTGGCGAGTTCCCCAGCACGGTAGAGTGTTGAGGAAGGGGGGGGCAAGCGCAATGTCAGGGGATTAGTCCAATGCCCTCCATTGTCCCCTTGGGAGCGGGCCCAACTGGATTCGAGACACATGGATTCCTATCGTCTTGATGTGTCCCATCGAAGGTCTGCGTCGATGCGAGTTGCTCAATTCGACATTCCGCGCTCTGATGAGCCGCTGCGTGCACTGGGACTCTCTGCGTGTTGGTCAGTGGGCCGCCACCAGCGCTGTAGGCACTGGCGCGCAGTGAGCTGATCTAGAGGACGAACGGCCTACTGCCCGTAGGTGAAGGGCGAGGCGCCCTGGTCGTCCATGAAGACGAGGAAGAAGACGACCGCGGCCACGACGATCACGAAGGGCAGGACGATCCAGAGCCAGTTGTCGCGGAGGAAGTCTTTCATGGTTCGGTAGGGAAGCTAGAGCGCGTAGGTGCCGGGTGGTTCGCCGGGGGCCTGGAGGAACCAGGCGACGACGAGCAGCACCGCCAGCAGTAGGGCGGGGAGCAGCATCCAGAGCCAGTACTCGCGCAGGAAGTTCTTCACGGGGACTGGTTCTGCCCGCTCACTAGAACAGCGTGTAGATGAAGGGGGCCACGAACGGGGATGACGCGGCCACGACCAGCAGGCTGCCGATCGAGAGCAGCACGATCAGGAGCGGCAGCAGGTACCAGTGTCCCCGGGCGACGAAGGCCTGGATCAGCTCGAGGATCGTGCCGAAGCGACGGCCGAGCTTGTAGAGGATGAAGCCGAGCAGCAGCACCACCACGGTGATCAAGAGGATGCCGGCGTACTGGGGCGGCAGGCTGCGGGCCAGCCAGCGACCGCCGAGGAAGACCGTGAAGACCAGGCCTAGCATGGCGGCGACGCCGCCATAGGCCACGGGCGTGGCGGTGTCCTTGTAGGTCAGCTTGTAGGCGGTGCCGAGCACTAGCAGGAGCACGAGGTAGACCGGGATCCATGTGGGCAGGCCGTGGGAGGCGGGCTGCGGTGGGTCGTCGACGCGCGTGGTCGGCGCCAGGTCCTCGGGCAGGATGCCGGTGCTGGGCTTGTCGAGCTCGTTGTGCAGGAAGCGCGCGAGCACGCGGTTGCCGCGCGGGTTCAGGTGCCAGTCCAGGTTGAAGTACAGGTGGCCGCCCTGGTCGATCGCGCCGACGAAGGCGGCGCGCGGGTCCAGGAACATGATTCCAAACTCCGTTGCCACGCCCATGAAGAGCACGAACGGACGGTTGGGGTCCCAGGCGTCCCCGGGC
>JARGPD010000035.1:0-27787 GCA_029212845.1 Planctomycetota bacterium | reverse complement strand
TTGTGTGTGTTGTGGGTGTTTTTGCTGCCGTGCCCCCGCGGGGCCGGCCCCCCCGCGGCGGGCCCCCCGCGGGTCCAGGAACTTGATGCCAAGCTCCTTGGCCAGGCCGATGAAGAGCTCGACCGGACGGTTGGGGTCCCAGGCGTCCGCGGGCAGGCCGAGCTCGGCCTCGCCGAAGCGGCTGCGGTGGTCGGGGTCGACGGCGGAGTGGGAGGGGATCGGGACGACAGCCAGGGCGGACCCAAGCTTGCCGGCGGTCTCGCGCAGGTTGATCATCGCGCCACGGGTGCGGGCCTCGGCGAGGGCGAGGAAATTCTTGCCCTCCTCGTCGGCGAGGCCGGCACGCAGCTTGTCGCCGAGCAGGGGTGCGAACTCGCGGAGCATCGGCTTCTCGGCACCCTCAGGCTGGAAGTAGAGCGGTCCGACGTGGCCTCCGCGGAGCATGCCACCGAGGGCCGAGAGGGCCTTGGTGGTGGCCCAGTTGTCGGTCCACGGGCGCGGGCCGGGGTCGACGAGCGTGCGCTGGTCGAGCTTGCCGTTGGCCTCGTAGCGCGGCTTGGGGAAGCGCAGGTAGGAGGTCTCCCCGTTCCAATAGATGTCGTTCTCGTAGGGGAACACCAGCACCAGGTCGGGCTCGTACTCGGCTCCGTGGGTCTCGAGCCAGCGCGCCTGCTGGTCCGTCGAGTAGCCCTCGACGCCGGCGTTGATGATCTCGATCTTGCGGCCCTCGGACTGCCACCAGTCCTCGAGCAGGTCGATGAACAGCTCGTCGCGGTCGAGCACGTAGCCCATGGTGAACGAGTCGCCGAGGGCCAGCACGCGGAAGGTGTCCGCGGGCTTCTCCTTGGTGAGCATCGAGTCGTCCCGCAGGCCGAACTCGTTGGTCTCGATCGTGACGTCGAACTCCAGGGTGGAGCGCTGGACGGTCAGGTTGGGCTTCTTGGCCCAGCCGACCTGGGCGTCGAACTGGTTGGCGACCGGGGTCGGCGCGAACTGCGACAGGCGCAGGCCACCCTCGAAGACCCCGAAGGCGATGGCGATGCTGACGAGCACCGCGAGGAGGACGTTGACGAGCTTCATCAGCTGACCATCTCCGTGACCGAGTCACCCTCTTGGCGGAGGATGAAGGTGGTGTCGGCGATCTGCTTCTTGGCGTCGGCGCGGACGATGTAGTTGTTGAGGAAGAGCAGGTCCATGCCCGACAGGCTGAAGGTGTTGAAGGCGTGGGCCGGGCTCTCGACGATCGGCTCCCCCTTGAGGTTGAACGAGGTGTTCATCACGACGGGCACCCCGGTCAGCTCGCCGAAGCGCTCGATCATGCGGTGGTAGCCGGGGTTGGTCTTCTTGTAGACCGTCTGCAGGCGGCCCGAGCCGTCCTCGTGGGTGATCGCCGGGAGCACGTCGCGCTTCTCTTCGCGAACGGGCGTGACGTACAGCATGAAGCGACCGGGGAAGTGGCGCTCGGCCTCGGGGAACTCGAAGAACTCGTTCGCGCGCTCCTCGAGCACGCTCGGCGCGAAGGGCCGGAAGGCCTCGCGGAACTTGATCTTCGCGTTGAGCAGCTCCTTCATCTCGGGCTTGCGCGGATCGGCGATGATCGAGCGCGCACCGAGGGCGCGCGGACCCCACTCCTGGCGTCCGCGATACCAGCCGCCGACCTTGCCGTCGACAAGCGCCTTGGCGACGAAGTCGTAGAACTCCTCGTCATCCTCGATCTTCTCGAAGGGGATGTCGTTCTTGGTCAGGAACTCCTCGATCTGCTCGTCGGAGTACTCGGACCCGAGGTACGCGTGGTCGAGGGCCGGGCCGCGGGGCTGGTCGAGCAGGTGGTTGTAGGCCCAGTAGGCCGCGCCGACCGCGCCGCCGTCGTCACCCGGAGCCGGGTGGATGTACATGTCGCTGAAGGGGCCGTTGACCAGGTTCTTGAAGTTGGCCACCGAGTTGAGCGCGACGCCGCCGGCGAGGCAGACCTTGTCGAGTCCGGTGAGCTCCTTCAGGTGGTTCAGCATCTTGACCAGGATCTCCTCGGTCACGCGCTGGATGCTGGCCGCCATGTCGCAGTAGTAGGGGTCCAGGCTCTTGTCCTGGTGCTTCGGGTCCCGCGCGGGGCGACCGAAGTGCTTCTCGAAGGCGTCGGCCAGGGTCGAGTCGCGGCTGTAGTGGTAGGCGAAGTACTTGAGGTCTTGCCACATGCTGCCGTCCTCGGCGATGTGCAGGATCTCGTAGATCTCCTTGGTGTACTTGGGCTCCCCATAGGGGTGCATGCCCATCAGCTTGTACTCACCCTCGTTGATCTCGAAGCCGCAGTAGGCCGTGAAGGCCGAGTACAGGAGGCCGAGCGAGTGGGGGAAGCGCAGCTCTTTCAGGATCTCGATCTTGTTGCCGCGACCGACGCCGAGGGTCGCGGTGCTCCACTCGCCGGCGCCGTCGACGGTCAGGATCGCCGCCTCGTCGAAGGGCGAGGTGAAGTAGCTGCATGCCGCGTGGGACATGTGGTGGTCGGCGAACAGGATCTTCGACGCCGGGATGCCGATGCGCTTGCTCATCATCGACTTGATCCACAGCTTGTCGGTGATCCAGCGCTGCATCGACTCGCGGAAGACCGCGGACGACTTCGGGAAGGTCGCCATCGCGGTCACGAGCATGCGCTCGAGCTTGACGAAGGGCTTCTCGTAGAAGACGACGTAGTCGAGGTCGTGCTTGGTGATGCCGCCCTGCTCGAGCACGAAGTCGATGGCCAGCTCGGGGAAGCCGGGGTCGTGCTTGCGGCGGCTGAAGCGCTCCTCGGCCGAGGCCGCGATGAGCTTGCCGTCGCTGACCAAGGCAGCGGACGAGTCGTGGTAATAGAAGGCGAGTCCCAGGATGTTCATGGCGTTCTCTTGGCCGAGCGGGCCTAGTCTTGGCGGCGCGCGGCGCGCAGGGTCTCGTTGCGGGACTCCCAAGTACTCCAGTTGCCTCCCGCGCGCTTGGCGGGGTGCTTCCTGTGGAGCGGGTCCGCGAACAGGCGGTAGAAGACCGCGAAGGGACCCAGCACCAGGAAGTACAGGAGGGTCAGGAAGATTCGGGACAGCATGTGTCCGAATCGTTCGGAGAACTTGAGGAGGGGTTCCATGGAGCCGGGCGGGGGACCGGAAGGGGAGCAGCCGGCGTACAGCGGACGCCAGGACCAGTTGGAACGGAGTATACCCCCCTCTGGGCCATCAGGCGCTGGATCCTCTGCCGGGTCCCGGCTAGTTTGTCGGGCATGCAAGAAGGTGAAAGCAGTCAGCGGCGCTGGTTCGTCCTGGGGGTGATCCTCGTGGCGGTGCTCGCGATCGTGCCGTCGATCGGGACCCTCGACGCTGGCTTGATCTCCGACGACGGTGCTGCGCTCGGATATGTCCATCGCGAGGGGCCCCTGGCGGACTTCACCGGCCCCCAGTACGACCTGCGGACCTTCCGCTTCTGGCGGCCGCTCGTGACCGCCAGCCTGGGGGTGCAGGAGGCCATGACCGGGGTGGCGCCGGTGCCCTTGCGGCTCTTCAACCTCTTCGGGCACGTGGCTGCGGCGCTGCTCTTGATCGCGATCGCCCGCCGCCTGGGGGTCAACCGGGTCGGCAGCCTGGTGGTCGGTGCCCTCGCCGCGACCTTCCCGTACCAGGGTGGCACGGTGACCTGGATCGTCGGCCGCGTCGACACCCAGACCGTCCCGTGGATCCTCGCCTGCCTCTTGGCGCTGCTCTCCGGCCGGCGCTGGTGGGCTGCCGCAGCCTGCGCCCTCGCGATGGCCTCCAAGGAGACCGCCGTGGTCACGCCCTTCCTCGGCCTGGTGCTCGTATGGGCCCAGACCATGCAGCAGGAAGAGGCCGAGCGCACGCCCTGGTCCGCGCGCCTGGCGCTCCTGGCTCCGAGCTTCGCGACCTTCGCCGTCGTGTTCGTGCTGCGCCGCTTGGCGATCGGCGACTGGATCGGTGGCTACCCCGGCGGCCTGTCGAACGTGCTCGCCTCGGGCTCGCTCTGGGACGTCACTTGGAGCTGCATCATGGCGGCCCTCGGGTCCCTGTCCGGGCTGGCCGCAGGTCTGGTCGTCGTCACCCTGCTGGTCTACGGCCAGGGCCTGACCAAGGGCTGGAGCGGCGGCACGCGCCAGGCGGCTGTGCTGCTCGGGGCCTCGGTGCTGTGCCTGGCCCTGGCGCTCGGACCGGTGGTGACCAACCTGACCCTGGGCGAGGTGGCCGGCGAGCACCAGCGCACGCTCTACCTGGCCGACTGCCTCGGCGCGCTCGGGATCGGTGCCCTCTTCGTTGCGGGTGGAGGCGCCGGCCGCAGGCTGGCTGCGCTCGGCATCGGCGCAGGCCTGGGCCTGATCGCCCAGCGCAGCCACGAGGCCTGGGTCGACACCCACGACTGGGCCATCGCGGGTCGCCAGGCCGACGCCCTGGTCGCCGGCGTCCACGCCTCGCTCGCTTCGGCCGAGCCATCCACGCGCCCGGTCCTGAGCTCGTCACCGCCGGTCGCGTGGAACGGCTGCTACGTGCTCAAGTGGGGCGTGCCCGACCGCTTTCGCGCGCCCTTCCCCGAGTCGCCGCGGCCGGTCTGGCCTTGGCGGCCCCTGTTCGAGGGCGGCGAGCAGCTGCGCTCCAGCGTGACCGTGCCGAAGAGTCACCTGCGCTGGCCCTTCGGCGAGGCGCCGCGCACGGTCCCGCTCCTGCGGGTGACCGAGGGCAGCAGCTCGCCCGACGGCGGCCAGGCCCCCACGGGAGCCGGCGGGGTCCTGATCGAGGAGCTGCACCTCGGCGCCGAGCTCCTGACCGAGCCCGGGCCGCTGCTGCACTGCGAGGGCTACTTCCCCGGCGCGCGCTTCGAAGCGCTGCTCTTCACCGAGCAGGGCTATGGCGTCGGGCTGTTCGGTGGCCCCAAGCGCGGCGGCGCGATGGAGGCGCCGAGCGCGGGCGAGGCGGCCCCCCCGTTCGGCGGTGCGATCAGCCTGCGCGAGCTCCTGCAGCTCACGCCCCTTGGCACGGGCACCGGCGGTCCCCCGCTCTTCGAGGTCGTGGCCCTAGCGGCCGACCTCGGTGCGACCGAGGGCTACCTCGAGCTGCGCGCCACCGACGATGCGCGCGGCAAGACCAACCGCGCGGTCGGCGCCAGCCAGTGGATCCATCTCACCTGGGATCCCGAGCTGCGCGACGTGCTGAAGCCCTGGGACTCGTTCTGAGCAAGGCACCCTCGAGCAGGGATCCTGCTCGAGGGTGCCAGAGCGGTGCTCGCCGGGTGACCTACTCGATCGCCAGCTCGCCCTCGAAGAGCTCGCTGTAGGGCGGGTTCTGGGTACGCTCGAGGCGACCGTTCTCGTTGAGGTCGCGCCAGACGTTCATGGCCAGGCGCGTCCCGGGCTCGAGGCCCTGGACGGTCATCGCGAGGTGGCGCGGCTCGCGCACGATCGTCGCGCGGCGGCCCGTGGGCTGGATCGTGTCGAGGATGTCGCCGGGCTCGAGGCCGAGCGTGTCGGCGGGCCCGCCGGGTCGCAGGCTCCCGACCTGGACGAGGCGCGTGCGGCCGAGGGCGATCGCCTCGACCGTCATGCCCAGGCGCTCGTAGAGCATGCCGTCGACCATGTCCCAGGGGGTCAGGTCGAGGTCCAGCTTGCCGGCGTCACGGCCGAGCCCAAGCTTGAGCGACTGGCGCGGGTCCACGGCCAGGCGCGCGAGGCGGTAGTCCTCGGGGGCGTCAACGCGCGAGTCCCCGAAGGCCAGGATGCGGTCGCCCTTGCGCACACCGGCGTTGGCGGCAGGACTGCCGGGGATCACGTCGGTGACCGAGAGGCTGGCCTCGTCCACCTCGAAGCCGAGCCACGCGGCGGCCAGGCGCGTCGAGAGCAGGTGCTCCTCGAGCACCTGGACGACGCGGTCGATCGGGATCGCGAAGCCGATGTTCTCCGCGCCGGTGCGCATCGCGGCGTTGATGCCGATCAGGTCGCCGTTGATGTTGAGCAGCGGTCCGCCGGAGTTGCCCGGGTTGATCGAGGCATCGGTCTGGATCAGGTTCGTGAACGACAGGTTCTCGGCCGGGATGTCGAGCTCGCGATGCAGGCCGCTGATGATGCCGCTGGAGACCGTGTTGGTCTGGCCGTAGGGGTTGCCGATCGCGAGCACCTTCTCGCCGATCATCAGGTCCGAGCTGATGCCGAGCGGCACGGTGGGGAAGGGCGCCGGCCCATCGATCTTGATCAGGGCCAGGTCCTCCTCGGCGACGTAGCTGATCAGGCGCGCCTCGTAGACCTTGTCGTCGTAGGTCTTGTCGAAGCTGACCCGGATCGCGTTCGCGCCGCGCACCACGTGGTAGTTCGTGACGATGTAGCCCTGGTCGAAGATGACCGCCCCCGAGCCCGAGGACTGGGCCATCCGCTCGGTGTCGCCGAGCCAGGTCCGGACGACCTGCTTGACGTCGGTCTCGATGTAGACCACCGAGGGCGCCGTGGAGCGAACCACGAGCACCTCAGGGGTGACCCGGCGGTCGTAGTCCTGAGCGGCTTGCTCGGGGGACTGGGAGGCGGTCGAGATCAGCTGCAGGGCAGCGATGGCGAACGGCGCTAGGCTCATGGGTCGATTCCGTCGAAGGGGTCCGTCCACCGCGAGTCGGTGGGGAGGCTTTCGTTGGAGACCTTACGGCCCGGGGGGGCGCGGTGTGAGCGAGAAAACCGCGCGGGCGAGCCTTGGATGGTGGGCCGTAGTGGATTCGAACCACCGACCTCCACGATGTCAACGTGGCGCTCTAACCAACTGAGCTAACGGCCCTTCCAAGGGGCGCAGACTATAGAGCGCCCGCGCAGCCCGCTCAACCCCCCAGGTCAGCATTTCGTTGGCACACCTGCACGGGCTACGTCTATTAGGAGAGTCGAGGTTGGCCCCTGGTTGTGGGGTCCGGAGCCCGGGGTCGGGCAGTAGAATGCCGCCCTTCCAAACCCCCCCGCCCCGTAGCCCACGCCGCGCGACACCGCCGTCGAGGAGCTCGAACCCCGGCCTCCCTATCCTTGGGAGCCCTTGAAGCTGGAGTCGTCCCGATGAAGATCGGCGTGCCTACCGAGATCAAACCCCAGGAGAACCGCGTCGCCCTGACCCCGGCAGGCGCGGACCGCCTCGTCGCAGCAGGGCACGAGGTCTTCGTGCAGGCCGGTGCCGGCGTCAACAGCGGCTTCGGTGACCAGGACTACATCGGGGCCGGCGCGACCGTGCTGGCCGATGCGGACGCGGTCTTCGAGACCGCGGACATGATCGTGAAGGTCAAGGAGCCCCTGGCCGAGGAGTGGCCGCGGATGCGCCCAGGCCAGATCATGTTCACCTACCTGCACCTGGCGGCGGACAAGACCCTGACCGAGGGCCTGATGGCCACCGGGTCCCACTGCTTCGCCTACGAGACCCTCGAGGTCGGGCGCACCCTGCCGCTGCTCACCCCGATGAGCGAGGTCGCAGGGCGCATGGCGATCCAAGCGGGCGCCAAGGTGCTCGAGCGTCACCAGGGCGGCCTGGGCATCCTGCTGGGCGGGGTGCCCGGCGTGAAGCGCGCCAAGGTGCTGGTGCTCGGCGGCGGCGTCGTCGGCACCCAGGCCGCGCACATGGCCTGTGGCCTCGGCGCGGACGTGACGATCCTCGACGTCAACCTCGACCGCCTGCGCTACCTCGACGACGTGATGCCGGCCAACTGCCGTACGGTCTTCTCGACGCCCTACTCGGTGCGCGAGCACCTGATCCACGCCGACCTCGTCGTCGGCGCGGTGCTGATCCCCGGCGGTGCGGCCCCCAAGTTGGTCAAGCGCGAGGACCTCAAGCTGATGAAGAAGCACAGCGTGATCGTCGACGTCGCCGTCGACCAGGGCGGCTGTGTCGAGACCTGCCGGCCGACGACCCACGCCGACCCGACCTTCGTGGTCGACGACGTGCTGCACTACTGCGTCGCCAACATGCCTGGCGCCGTGCCCCAGACCTCGACCGTCGCGCTCACCAACGCGACCCTCGAGTGGACCCTCAAGCTGGCCAAGCTGGGCACCTCCAAGGCGATCACCGAGAGCAAGCCCCTCGCGACGGCGGCCAACATCATCGGTGGCAAGCTCTGCTACCCGGCCGTGGCCGAGGCCTTCGACATGGAGTACACCGCTCCCGAAGCCCTCGCCAAGACGATCGAGTAAAGGAACCCGACCATCCGGTCGATGAGGGAGGCCCCGTCACTCGGACGGGGCCTTCTTCGTAGCTCCCCCGCGACATATCCTCACACCATGGACTGGTGGCAAGCCCTAGTGATCGGCCTCGTCGAAGGCCTGACGGAGTACCTCCCCGTCAGCTCGACGGGTCACATCATCCTCGCCCAGCGCTGGATGGGGATCGAGGACGGCCCGTCGGCCAACGCCTACGCCATCGCGGTGCAGGCTGGCGCGATCGTGGCGGTGCTCGGGCTCTACCGCGAGCGCGTGGGGCAGATGCTGCGTGGCCTGCGCGGCTTGCTGCGCATGGGTGAGGGGGACGCCGCGGGCCAGTCGATCGGCCTGGCCATGGTCGTCGCTTTCCTCCCGGCCGCCGTGCTCGGGCCGCTCTTCGACGACGCGATCGAGGCGCGCCTGTTCCACCGCGGGCCGATCGCAGCCGCCCTCTTCGTGGGCGGCGTGGCGATCCTGATCGGCTCCTTCGTCCACCGGCGGCGGGCCGCGGCCGGCAAGGTCGCCCCCGGCCGCGGGCTCGAGAGCCTGGGCCTCAAGGCCGCGCTCTTGATCGGCCTGATCCAGTGCCTGGCCATGTGGCCCGGGACCAGCCGCAGCCTGGTCACGATCGTCGGCGGCCTGGTCGTGGGCCTCAACATGGCCGCCGCGGTCGAGTTCTCCTTCCTGCTCGGCCTGATCACCCTCGGGGCCGCCACCGCCTACAAGTCCCTCTCGGACGGTGCGGTGATGCTCGAGAGCTACGGGCCCGGGGTGATCCTGATCGGCTTCCTCGTCGCCTGGGTCTCGGCGGTCGTCTCCGTCCGCTGGATGGTCTCCTGGCTGAAGAGCCATGGCCTTGGGATCTTCGGTTGGTACCGTGTGGCCCTCGCCCTCCTCGTCTACTCCTTCTTCGTCTGACCCACTCGCCCCTTCCTTATCTATGTCCCAAGACTCCCCGAAGCGCGCCCTGATCACCGGCATCACCGGACAGGATGGCAGCTACCTCGCCGAGCTCCTGCTCGACAAGGGCTACGAGGTCTTCGGCGTCGTTCGCCGCGCCAGCACCGAGCGCTTCGAGCGCCTCGAGACCGTGCGCGATCGGATCCAGCTGATCCACGCCGACCTGCTCGACCAGTCGAGCCTGACGCGCGCCTTCGAGCTGTCCAAGCCCCACGAGGTCTACAACCTCGGCGCCCAGTCCTTCGTGCCGACCTCCTGGACCGAGCCGACCCTGACGGCCCAATTCACCGGCCTCGGGGTCACGCGCATGCTCGAAGCCCTGCGTCAGGTCACGCCAAGCGCGCGCTTCTACCAGGCGTCCAGCTCGGAGATGTTCGGCAAGGTGCTCGAGACGCCCCAGCGTGAGGACACGCCCTTCTACCCGCGCTCGCCCTATGGCGTCGCCAAGGTCTACGGTCACTTCATCACGGTCAACTACCGCGAGAGCTACGACCTGTTCGCCTGCAGCGGGATCCTGTTCAACCACGAGAGCCCGCGCCGTGGCATCGAGTTCGTGACGCGCAAGATCACGCGAACCGTCGCAGCGATCAAGCTGGGCTTGGCCGACGAGCTCGTGCTCGGCAACCTCGACGCGCGCCGCGACTGGGGCCACGCCAAGGACTACGTGCGCGCCATGTGGATGATGCTGCAGCAGGACGAGCCCGACGACTACGTGATCGCCACCGGTCGCACCCACACCGTCGGCGACTGCTGCCGGGTGGCCTTCGAGCGTGTGGGCCTCAACTTCGAGGACTACGTGCGGACGGACCCGAAGTGGATCCGCCCGGCCGAGGTCGACCTGCTGATCGGCGACGCGACCAAGGCCAAGGAGAAGCTCGGGTGGGTCCCCGAGGTGACCTTCGAGCAGCTGATCGAGGGCATGGTCGACGCGGATCTCGCGGACCTGTCCAGCAAGTAGCCGTGCCCGGCATGAGACCATCGGATCGCCCGCGGACCTTGCTGCTCAGCGGGGCCTCGGGCTTCGTCGGCGGCCGCCTGCTCCAGCGGCTCGCAGCCGGGCAGCTGCCCGCCCTCGACGGCATGCGCGTGCATGCGATCACGCGCTCGCAGCCCAAGCACTGGCCCCTCGACGGCGTCGAGTGGAGCCCCTGCGACCTGTCGGACCCCGACTCGGTCCAGCGCCTCGTGCTCGAGCTCGGGATCGCGCCGACCTGGGTCCTGCACCTGGGTGGCTTGGCGGACCCGCGTGTCGCGGCGCGCCACCCGCGCCAGGCTCGCTCGGTCAACGCCGGCGGCACGCGCAACCTCCTGTCGGCCCTCTCGAACCTGGCGCGGCCCGAGAGCCCGGTGCGCTTCCTCTTGAGCTCGACCGCCGCGGTCTACGGCCAAGAGGCCCTGGACGCCGAGGGTCGGATTCCGGCCGGCACCCGGCCGCGCACCCGCACCGCCTATGGCTGGTCCAAGCGCCTGGCCGAGCGCGCGGCACTCGCTTGCTCAGCGCCCGGGCTCGAGGTCCTGGTCGCGCGGCCCTACAACCACGCCGGCCCGGGCCAGTCGCGAGGCTACGTCGTCCCCGACCTGTGCGCGGCCCTGCGCTCCGCGCGCGAGTCCGGCCAGCCAATGCACACCGGCAACCTCTGGCCCCAGCGCGACCTTCTGCACGTGGACGACGTGCTCGATGCCTACCTGCTGCTGCTCCAGCGCGGCGAGCCCCGGGGCGTCTACGACGTCGCCCGCGGTGAGACCTTCGCCATCCAGGAGATCCTGGACGGCCTGATCGAGCGCATCGGCCCGCCGCCGGGCCTCGAGCTCGACGCCGGGCGGGCGCGCCCGGGCGAGTCCCCGCGCATCGTCGGCGACGCGCGCGCGCTGCGCGCCCTCGGCTGGAAGCCGCGCCTCGGTCTGGCCGAGATCCTCGACAGCGCGGTCTCGGGCTGAGCGACGCGCCGAGCTCCGACCGCGGCCCGCTGAACTAGACGAGCCCCGTGCCGCGGCAGGCGCGCTCGCGAGCGAGCAGCGGGCTGAGCGCCACCACGAGGGTCGCAGCGAAGAAGGCGTTAACTCCCAGCTGGGGTGGGGGAGCGAGCCAGATGCCCAGCACCCAGGCCACCAGGGCGGCTGGCCCTGCGAGGTTCTCCTGGTCGCGGATCAGCTTCCAGAGGGCTCCGGCGAAGGCGCCGGCCATGGCGCTGCCCAGGAGGAACGGTAGCGACCAGGGGAGGGCGACTGCGTTGGCCGCGAGGAATAGCCCGGCACCCTCGAGGATCGGCCGGTAGCGCAGGCGGGCGCCTCGCTCCAGGAAGCGCTGCTCGCTCTGGTCGTCCGCGCGCCAGCCGGCGCGGACCTCGTCACGCACCTCGGGCGGCAGCTTGCGGAACCCGTTGTCGAGCTCGCGCTGGTCCACGTGGGTGTCTCCGGAGAAGCGTGCCATGGGGCCCAGTTCGGCTTGCGCCCGGCTGGATCTTGAGCCGGGGGGCCAGGGCGTGTCCCCGGTTAGCGCAGGGTCAGCAGGCTCAGCTCGGGCGGGCAGAAGAAGCGCACCGGGGGAGCGGGGGCGCGCTCGATGCCGACCCCGCGGCTGACGTAGATCGCGTTGCCCCGGAGCTCGCCCAGGCCGCCGCCGCCGATGGCGCGGGGTACGGCGGAGAGGGTCACCAGGGGACCGAAGCCGGGCAGCTGCACCTGGCCCCCGTGGGTGTGACCGGAGACGACCAGGTCGATCATGGAGTCGGTCGGCAGGGACAGCGCGGCGTCGGGCAGGTGGCTGACCAGCAGCCGCACGTCAGCATCGGCGTGCTCGGTCTCGAGGGTGTCGAGCACGATCTGGCCCGAGGGGTAGTTGTGCCCGAGCAGCCGCAGGCCACCGATGGCTAGGGTCACGCCGCGCACCTCGACGCGCACGATCGAGTCGTCGAGGTTGACGACCCCGGTCCCGCCGATCAGGGGGCCGAGCATGGGATAGGGGTCGGTGTTGCCCTGGGCGAAGTACGCACCGCCGGGAGCCCGCAGGCGTCGCAGCTGGACGTGGAAGTCGGGCAGCACCGCGAGGTAGTCGGCATGGCTCTCGGCCTGGATCACGTCGCCGGGGATCAGGATCAGGTCGGGCTCGAGGGCGAGGAGCCGGTCGATCGCCCCGCGCTGGTAGTCGCCGATGGAGGGCGACTGGAAGTCGGCCAGCACGGCGATCTTGATCGGGGTCTCGAGCTCGGCGACCACGTCGACCTCGGTGCGCTCGACGACCAGCTGGTAGGGCGCGACGAAGGAGGCGTGCCAGCCCAGCGGCGGCAGCAGCAGGCAGGGCACGGCGAGGGCCAGGGCCGGCCGCGTCAGCCGCTTCGGAGCCGCCGGCAGGCGGTGGACCACCAGGAGGATCGCCGCCAGGATCGGCAGGACCACGAAGAGGGTCACGTAGGCTAGGGCGACCAGGCGGAAGAAGCCAAAGCCGAAGCGTCCGACGACATAGGCCTCGGCCACGCCGAGGAGCGCGAAGAGCACGGCGGTGAGGGTCAGCCGGCCCGCGTCGATCGAAGCCACCGCCGGCGCCGAGCTAGACGGAGCATGGGGCGTACCCCTGGGGCCCCCTCGCCGCGCGGGGGCGAAGAGCACCAGCAAGCCCAGGACGAGGCAGGCTATCGAGTGGCCGACGAGGAGGCTCAAGGTGCGGCTGGACCAGGGCTCTCACCCTGGGCAGCGCGGGCCGGGCTAGGGCTTGACCGTCTTGATGTAGGACGCGACGAACTTGCCGTCCTCGACGTTGCCCTCGACCTCGGCGGTCGAGCCAGGCTGGCCGCACCACTCCATCGGACCCAGGTCGGCTCCGGCGCCTTCCTTGGCGATGGGCAGGTAGGCCCCCTCGAGCGACAGGTAGTTGCCACACTTCATGATGCCCTCGATCGTGCAGCCGCACTCGACCGACTGGACGGAGCGCTTGATGACCTGGTCGGCCGGTGCTGCCGAGACCGCCGAGGCGACCTCGGTTTCGGAGTTGCAGGCGGCGGGCAGGAAGAGCAGGGCGGTGAGGAGCAGGTGCTTCATGGCGTGTCGAGGTCGCATGGGGTCCTGGGGATGGATCGGCCTCATCCTAGCCTCGGGGGCGCGCGAGGGGCTGCGTGGCGCTAGAATCCCGGCCACCATGGTGAAGCAGAGCGAACAGAACGAGGGGCCCGGGTCGGGCGGACCGGTGGTGCCCGAGCCGGAGGCGATGCGCGCTGAGCTCGACGGGCTCGCCGCCGAGGAGCGCAAGGTGATCGGCGGCATGATCGTCGCGATGATGCGCGAGCCCGACAAGCTGCGCGATCGCGAGTGGCTCTTGGAGGCGTACTCGCACATCGCCAGCCAGGCGCTCGAGCTGGGCGACGAGCGGCTCGAGGAGCTGCGCGAGTGGATTCGCTCCCACCGAGACACCTGCCTGAACGCCAGCTTCCGCCTGTTCCTGCGCGTGGCCCGCGACCTCGAGACGCGCGAGCCGACCGACGAGGACGGCCAGCCCGTGGCTCTGACCCTGGGCCAGGCGACGATCGTGGCGATGACCTACTTCGGCAGCGACCCGAGCGGCGGCCCTGCACCGGCCTAGGGCTGCTGGAAGCCCTCGAGTCGCCAGGTCAGGACCAGGGTGTCGCGGTGGCCGTCGGCCACCGAAGGCGCCGGCTGGATCGGGGTCGTCTCGTGGAGGGGGCGGGCGTCGCCCAGCAGCTCGGTGGGGCCCGGCGCGCCCTGGGTTACGCGCGGGCCGCGGGGTCCCGTGGCGTCGAAGACGCGCGTCTCGCCGCCCTTGATGCCGACGGTGTCCATCAGGAGGACCGCGACCAGGTCGACCCCGTCCCGGTGGGCGCCCTCGGGCGTCGGGCGGCCGATGCCCGAGCCCGTGTCGATGCGGAAGGCGTGGGCCTCGACGTGCCAGGGTCCTTGGGCGGAGCGCAGCTCGCTGGCGAGCTCGGTCAAGCGTGCCAGCAGCCGGGACCAGAGCGGGTCCGAGGTCAGCGCTTCGGGTAGGGGCTCGAACCAGCGCTCGATCCCACCATGGAGCGCGTTGTAGTCGACGGGCTGCCAGTGGGCGCGGTGGGGCACCAGGGTGACGCGCTCGCCCTCGACGAGGAACGAGCCGTGGCGGCGCTTGCGGTAGCGCCCGGCGTCGAGCAGGTGCGGGTCGTCGGGCAGGTCGTCCCAGTGCGCGCTCCAGCTGCCCAGCGGGAAGCCGTCGGGGGTGCCGAGCAGCTCGCCGAGGGCGCCGGGCGAGAGCACCGCGAAGCCTCGCTCGGCCAGGCTGGTGCCCGTGTGCGGGAGCGGGGTGAACGGCGGGGAGAGCTCGAAGGGCATGCGTCCGCTGGCTTGCGCCTCGGTCGGGGAGGGCCTAGCGGACGACGCCCTTGGCGTAGGAGCGCCTGGGCGAGGTGGTGGAGGGCACGCTGGTGAAGGCGCTAGCTGTCCGGTTGCCGCGGTAGGCCTCGACCCACGGCACCACGTAGTTGCCCGGGCACTCGGTGTTGGCCGTCGGCCACTCGCGGTGGTAGGTGACCTGGTTGCGCGGGATGCCGTTCTTCGCGCGGAGGTCATCGATCAGACGGCCGAGGCTGGCGAGCGCGGCGCGCGACGGGCGCTGCACGTCGTAGTTTCCCATCAGGCTGATGCCGAGGTTGTGGTCGTTCTGGCCGCCGACGTGGGCGCCCCGCCAGGCGAGGCGGCGACCCTCGTAGATGCGACCCTCGGGGTCGATCAGGTAGTGGTAGCCCACGTCGCCCCAGCCCTCGGGCTTGTTCAGGTGGCTGCGCTGGATCGTGCGCAGCTCGGCGCAGCGCGCGGGTAGCGAGGTCTGGGAGCCCAGGGGCATCGCCGTGTGGTGCACGGTGATCTTCGACCACGGCGCCAGGTGGCGGCTCATGTGGCGTGGGACCTCGGTGCTTGCACCCCAGGCGGACCGGCTGATGATCGAGAGGCTGGTGGCGCCGGTAGGCGCAGCGGCGGGGGTCGTGTAGACGCTGGCGCCGCCGAGCTGGGCGATGCCGTTGTGCGCGCGGGCGCGCTGGGCCGAGCTGGCGCCCGAGTCGCTGAGCACCAGCTGGAAGTCCGAGCGCGCGCGCTCGCCGCGCATCTTCAGGACGGCGGCCGAGGCATTGCCCAGGTCCTTGCGGGCGAAGGCGGCGCGGCCCTCGGCCAGGGCCAAGCGCGCCTCGTTGCGGTCGCGGTCGCTGGCGCGGAAGCCGCGCTGGTCGATCCACGCCTCGAGGTCGTCGAGCTTCTCCCAGGACAGCGGCCGGGCCAAGAGCGCCGACAGGGAGGCGGGCGCGCCGTAGCCACTGCTGGTGCTGGACTGGCTGGTCCTCGTCGTGGTGCAGGCCGACTGGCCGAACGCCAGCAGCAGGAGGGACAGGAGCACGAGCGCGTGCCGCGCGGAGTTCGGGAAGACCATGTTCCTAGGAATAGGGAATGCGAGAGGGCGGAGCAAGCCCATCGCGCGTGTACTTCTCATGTCGCACGGATGTCTGCCTTCGCGCCACCGGGTACCCACCTCGGGCGGGGCACGCTAGAACATGGCATGGCCCCCAACCCGTCCGCAGCATTCGTCCTCCACCGCGCCCTCCCGCTGGCCCTCGTGGCCCTCGCCTTCGCGGGTCCCGGCGCCCACCCGACCGCCGCAGCGACGGCCCCCGCGAGCCTCTCCCAGGATGACCTCGACGCCGAGCTCGAGGCGCTCCTGGCCGAGGAGCGCGCCGAGGCCGCCCGCCTCCTGCGGCGCGGCGAGTACTCCCAGGCCCTGGCCATCCTCGACCTGCACCTCGAGGACGAGCCCGACGACTGGCGCAGCCGCGGGCTCGTGGGCCGGGCGCACCTCGACCGCGCTCGCTACGACGAGGCCCTCGAGCAGCTGACCCGCGCCGTGGCCACCGGCCGCGCCGCCGCCGAGCCCGGCTCGGCCGAGGACCTGACCGACCTGGGGCTGGACCTAGCCAGCCTCGAGCTGGAGCTCGGCCGCACCGAGGCGGCCCTCGCACGCCTGGCCGCACTCCCGTCGGACTCGGCCCGCCGCGGGCACCTCTTGGGCGACACGCTCTTCGCCGCCGGGCGCCAGCTCGAGGCCCGCGAGGCCTGGGGCAGCGTCGTCTTCGAGGACGGCCGCCGCTATGGCTGGCGCGAGCTCTACCACCGGGCCGCCTGCGAGCGGGCCCTCGGCCAGCTCGAGGCCGCCAGCGCCTCCCTGGTCACCGCGGACCGCTTGGCCAGGCTCGAGGGCAGCTCCGAGCCCGACGTGCTCGTGGCCCTCGGCGACGTCTACCTCGAGGCCGACGGCGAGGTCGCCAAGGCCGGCACCAGCAGCCGCCGGCCTGCACTGCTCTACCGCGAGGCCCTCGAGCTGCACGAGTCCCATCCCGGCGCGCTGCTCGGGCTCTACCGCCTGCACGACCTGAACTTCTACCGCTCGAGCCAGAGCGCGCGCTCGTTCCTCGACCAGCTGCTCGAGCAGCACCCCGGCCACGTGCCGGCGATGGTGACCCTCGTCGCCGACCGCCTGGGCAACTCCGAGCTGCGCTGGGCGCGCGCGGGGCTGGCCGAGCTCGAGCGCCGGGCTCCGGGCCGGCGCGACGTGCGCAGCCTCGCCATGATCCTGGCCTACCTGGGCGACGACCTCGACGCCGCGACCGAGCAGCTGGGCGCGCTGATCGACGAGGCGCCCTGGGACTCGTCGCCCGAGCGGCTCCTGGGCGAGACCCTGCTCGACCTCTACCGCTTCGCCGACGCCTTGCCGTTCCTGGAGTCGGCCGTCGAGCGCGCGCCCGGGGACTACCGCGCCTGGACGCGCCTGGGCGAGGCCCTCTCGAACACCGGTGACGAGGCTGCGGGCCTCGCGGCCTTGCAGCGCGCCAAGGACGCGGCCGAAGGACGCCAGGACGCCTGGCGGCACAACGAGACCCTGGTGCTCTCGCGCATGGCCAAGAGCTTCGTCGAGATCGAAGGCGACGGGCAGCTGACCTTCGCCCTGCCGCCCGAGGGCACCGAGGTCCTGGCGCGGGTGCTCGAGCCCTTCTACGTCGCCAGCCGCGAGGAGCTCTCTGCGCGCTACGGCTTCACGCCCGGGCCCGTGCGGGTCGAGGTCTTCGACCGCCACCGCGACTTCTCCGTGCGCTCGACCGGCTTCGAGGGCTTCCCCGCCCTGGGCGTCTGCTTCGGCGACGTGGTGACCGCCCTGTCGCCCCTGTGCGAGCTGCGCGGGACCTTCAGCTGGGCCGAGACCTCGTTCCACGAGTTCAGCCACGTGATCCACCTGGGCCTGACCCGCAACCGCTGCCCGCGCTGGATCACCGAGGGCCTGGCGACCTGGGAGGAGCAGCAGAAGAACCCGTCGTGGACACGCAACCTGCGCCGCGAGCTGGTCGACTCGGTCGCCGGCGGGCAGATCATCGGCGTGCGCGACCTCAACCGCGCCTTCCGCGGTCCGCGCATCATCTGGGCCTACTACCAGGGCAAGCTGATGTGCGACCTCTTGATCGCCGACTATGGCTTCCCGGCGGTGGTCGACCTCTTGGCAGCATTCAACGCTGGGCTCGACCTCGACGACGCGCTCGAAGCGGCCTTCGACCTGACGCCCGAGGAGCTCGACGCGGCCTTCCTCGCCCACTGCGAAGGGCGCGTGGCCGAGCTCTTCGTCGAGCCGCGCCATGACCTGGGGCGCGTGCGCTTGATGAGCCTCTCCCTGTCGCGCAAGGTCCCCGAGGACTCCGCCGCCGCGGCGGCCTGGGCCGAGGACTGGACGACCGTGGCCTGGTCCGCATGGCAAGGCCGCAAGCGCATCGACGCCGAGGAGGCCCTGCGGCGCATCGGCGACCTGGCACCGCCCCGGGCGAGCTTCCTGCGCGCCGAGCTGGCCCTGGCGGCGGGGGATCGCGAGGAGGCGGCCCTGCGCTACCGGGCCGGCTTCGCGGCGGGCGGCGAGGACTATGCCGCGCGCATGGCGCTCGGCTCCCTGCTCCTGGCGGAGGGCGAGAACGACGCCGCCGAAGAGCAGTTCCTGGCCGCCGAGCAGGCCTTTCCGGGCTGGGACGATCCCAACTTCTCGGCCGAGCGCAGCCTGGCCGCGCTCTACGAGAGCACCGACCGCGAGGACCTCGCCATGGCGGCCTGGGAGCGCTGGCTGGGCTGGAACTCCGGCGACTTCGGCCATCGCTTGAAGGTCGGCGAGTGGCGGCTCGAGCGTGGGGAGGCCGAGGCCGCGCTGGCGCTCTTCACGGGCGCGATCGAGGTCGACCCCTTCTCGACCCGGGCCCACCGCGGCCAGGGCGAGGCGCTGCTGGCCCTCGGTCGGGCCGACGAGGCGATCTACGCCTTCGAGACCGCCCTCGTGGTCCCGCCTGAGCTCGACATCGACCTCGGCGCTGGCTTCGGGGCCCCGGTGCCCGCCGAGCGCATCGAGGCCATGGGGGACGAGCTCGAGCGCCGCCGCGCGAAGCTCGAGGAGCTGATCGAGCAGGCCCGCGGGGCCTAGTCCCAGGCCTCCAAATTGCCCTGGCACCGTAGGGCTGGAGCGGCATGGATGGCACTATCTGCGGGTGATGGCAGAACCGATCAAGGAGCAGCGCGGGCTGTTCATCGTGCTGGACGGGGTCGACGGCTGCGGCAAGTCGACCCAGGCCGAGCTGCTCTGCAAGTCCCTGGGGGAGGGCTGCGAGGCCGGCGCCCAGCCCCTGCACCTGCGCGAGCCCGGCAGCACCGAGCTCGGCGAGCGGGTGCGCGCGCTGCTGCTGGATCGCGGGCTCGATCTCGGCGCCGAGGTCGAGACGCTGCTCTTCGCGGCGGCCCGCAGGCAGATGCTGGATGAGCTCGTCGCGCCGGCCCTCGCCGCCGGGCGCGACGTGGTCTGCGAGCGCTTCCATCCCTCGACCTTCGCCTACCAGGCCGTGGCCGGGGGGCTCGACCCCGACGCGGTGCTGGGGCTCCTCATGACCTGGGCCGACACGCCCTCCCCGGACCTGATCGTGCTGCTCATGACCCACGTCGACCTGGCCACCTCGCGGCGCGGCGTGGCCACCGACCGCATCGAGGACAAGGGCGTCGAGTTCCAACGGCGCGTGGCCGAGGGCTACCGCATCTACGCCACGCGGGACGAGCGCGTGCGCAGCGTCGATGGCGCGCGGGCGATCGAGGAGGTCGCGAGGGACGTGGCCGCGGTGGTCGAGGCCGCGCGCGGGAGCTTCTTCCCATGAGCCTCGTCAGCACGATGGAGCGCGCCCTGCGCTCGCCGCTCGGGCACCTCGAGCAGGTGCGCGGTCTGTGGGCAGCGGACGCCGACGACCGCCTGGTGCACGCGCTCCTCTTCGACGGTCCAGACGGCGTCGGCAAGTACCTCTCCGCCCTGCACCTGGCCGCCGGACTGTTCTGCAGCGAAGGGCCAGGCGAGCCCTGCGGTCGCTGCGGTCCCTGCCACCGCTTCTCCAGCGGCGGTGCCGAGTCGAACCACCCCGACCTGCTGATCGTCGATCCCGCCGACTGGGAGTGGGAGCAGATCAAGCTCGAGGCGATCGCGCCGCGCGAGGACGGAGAGGTGCCCACGCGGCGCTCGGTGGAGGGCTTCCTCGACCTGTCGAGCGTCGAGGGCGGCCACCGGGTGGTGATCCTGCGCGAGGCGCACCTGATGAACCCCGCCGCCCAGAATGCCCTGCTCAAGACCCTCGAAGAGCCGCGGCCCGGCACGGTGCTGGTGCTCGTCACCTCGCGACCCGAGGAGCTCCTGGACACGATCATGTCGCGGGTCATGCGGGTGCACTTCGGGCGGCTCGACCTGACCGCCGCGGCGCACCTGATCCATGAGCTCGGGCCCGAGGGCCTCGACGAGCGCATGGCCGCGGACCTGGCGCGCTGGAGCGACGGCTCCCCCGGCCGCGCCCTCATGCTGCTGGCCCAGGGGCGACCGGCCGAGCGCGAGCTCTTGGCCGCGCTGGTCGGCGGCAAGGCGGGGCCGATCGAGTGCTCGCGCCGGGTCTGGGAGCTGGACGGCGACTTCCCCGGCAAGACCGAGCGGGCCAAGGCGCGCTCGCGGGCACGGGCGATGCTGGACCTCCTGCTCGAGGTGCTGCTGGACCTCGAGCGCTTCGGCGCTGGACGTCCCGGCGAGGAGCTCGCCCACGGGGACCTCGTGGGGGACCTCTGCGGTCGCGGCCGCCTGCCCTTCGAGCGTCTCCCGCGGGTCCACCAGCTGCTGCGCCAGTGCCGCATGGACGTGCTCGGCAACCTGACCCCCGAGGCCGTGCTCGACCGCGCCTTCCTCGGCTTCGCGACCCTGCTACCCTGACCGTCGACCGATGCAAGAAGCCCTCCAGGAACTCGCGCGCCGTGACGGCCGCTTCTCCATCCAGGCCTACCTGTTCCTGTTCGAGTCGCTCGAGACTTCGATCGAGCTGGCGGGCAAGGGCGCCGCCGAGGGGCCGGACCGGCACATCACGGGCCAGGACCTGCTGCAGGGGATGCGCGCGTTCGGCGAGCGCAGCTTCGGGCCGATGGCCGCCCAGGTCTGGCGCAGCTGGGGGGTGCACGAGACCCTCGACTGGGGGCGGATCGTCTTCCTGCTCGTCGGCCAAGGCCTCTTGGCCAAGCGCGACGAGGACCACATCGACGACTTCCGCGGAGGCTTCGACTTCGACGCCGCCTTCGTCAACGAATACAACGTCCCGATCCCGAGTACCCTGGACTGATGGACAACCAACGTGGCTCGATCCTGCCGGCCAACATGAGCCCGGTCCGGCGCAACCTGCTGCTCGCCCTCGTGGGCGCGCTGTTCCTCTGGTTCGTGTGGTCGATCCGCGCGGTGGTGAACCCGCTGCTGCTCGGCTACCTCGCGGCGTACATCCTGCACCCGATGGTGCTACGCCTCGAGCACCGGGGCATGAGCCGTCGCAAGGCGGTCAACGTGATCTTCCTGGCCGGCATCGTCGGCTCGCTGCTGGTCGGTGCGGGCGTGCTCTTGCAGGGCAAGGGCCTCGTCGAGAACGTGGTGGGGGACCAGGACATCCAGCGCCAGATCAGCGATGCCTTGGACAGCAGCATCTCGCGCATCGAGGAGATGACCGGTCAGGACATCAAGCTGCCGCGGCTCGACCTGTCCGAGCTGTACCAGCAATTCCAGGCCGCGGTGATGGATGGCCAGGCGGGCGTCCCCGAAGCTGCCGGGGACGCAGCTCTGGCCAAGTCCGAGGTGGGCGGTGTGAAGCAGTTCAGCGGGCGTCTGGCCGTGGGGCTGTGGGCCCGGGTCAAGGGGCTGTTCGGCTCGGTGATCGGCATCGGCGGCATGCTGCTGCTGGTGCCGCTGTACGCCTACTACATGCTGTTCCACCTGGGCGGGATGCATGCCTCGGTGCGTCGCTACCTGCCCAAGCGCGACCGCGAGTCCCTGTCGAACATCGGTCGCCAGATCGGGCAGATGCTGGCGGCCTTCTTCCGTGGTCGCCTGCTGGTCTGCCTGGTCAAGGGCCTCTTGATCTCGATCGGCCTGATGATCGTGGGTGTCGACTACGCCTTCCTGTTCGGCATGGTCTCGGGCGGGCTCTCGCTGATCCCGATGGTCGGCCCCTTCTTCGGTTATCTGGTGACCGCCCTGCTCTCGATTCCCTCGTTCAAGATCGAGGACGCGGTCTCGGGCGGACCGCAGTTCGCGGTGCTCAACTGCTTCCTGATCTGTGCCGTGGTCTTCACCATCGCCGAGCTGATCGAGGGCTACGTGCTGATGCCGAAGATCCTCGGTGACAGCCTGCGCATGAACGAGGTCGAGGTGCTGTTCTACCTGCTCGCCGGTGGCGCCTCGCTCGGCATGCTCGGCGTGCTGCTGGCCCTGCCGATCGCGGCCGTGATCAAGATCCTCCTGAAGGAGGTCGTGCTGCCGGCCCTCGAGCGCTTCGCCGACGACCCCTCGGCCTAGGCACGCGAGAAGCGAGTACCGCCGTCGGTCTGGCGACTCCGTGCTGTCGGCTCGGCCGCCCGAAGGCCGCCGGCGGGTGTGCGGCACCGTACGGCGGTCCTTCTGACGTTCGGACCCAAGGTCGCAGCCCCCCGCCGGCCGAGGCCAGCGGGGGGCTGCTGTGTGTCGCTCGCCGAGTCCCTAGCGGGGGCTGGCTGCCGACTCGAGCAGCTGGATCAGCTGGTCGAGGTCGAGGTCGCCACCCGCGTCGCGGGCGGCGATCAGGGCAGCGGTGGCCTGCTCGAGGGCGCCGGGCTGGTCGAGCTTGGCGACGGGCTCCTCGGTGGCCTCGGGCTCCTCCTTCTCGTGCTCGAAGGTCGTGGCGTACTCCTCGTGGTCTCCGACCGACTGCCCGAGGTCCTCGAGCAGGCTCTTGAGCGCGACCTGCACCTGGGTGTCCTCGACGAAGTCGCCGAAGGGGTAGGCACCGCCGCGCTCGTCCTGCATGCGACGCCGGATCTCGGCGCGCACCATCACGCGCACGTCGTCCTTGTCGAGCGGGGTGTCGAGGCCAGCAAAGAACTCGTCGAAGCTGGGGTAGAGGGTCGTGTCCTTGTTGTCGCAGACCGCGAAGGCGGCGAACTCGTCGTGGTGGGTGTCCCAGTACTTGTCGACGTAGTCGCGGGTGATCCGGTCGGTGTTGAGCTTGCGGCGCTCGATCAGGCGCCAGCCCTCGATCAGACCGGCGTCGGCGGCGAGGTCGGGCTCGACGCCACCGGGGTGGATCAGGTTGTGCTCCTCGTCGAACTCGCGGTGGATCGAGCGGCCCGAGGGCAAGAGGTAGCGGGCGATCGTCAGGCGCACGTGGGGCGCGAAGTCGAACTCGCCATCCCCGTCGTGATCCTGGACCAGTGGCTCCCAAGAGTCCCACTTGTTGTTGCGGTTCTCGTCGACGTACTGGTCGTCGGAGTAGCCGTAGAGCTGGAACAGGTTCTGGACGCTGCCCTTGCCGAAGCTGCGCTCGCCCACGATGCGCGCACGCTTGTGGTCCTGCAGGGCGCCCGAGACGATCTCGGAGGCCGAGGCGGAGTAGCGGTTGACGAGCACGACCACGGGCATGTCGTCCGGGATGGCGGCGTCGCCGAGGGTCTTCAAGGTCTGGGACGGACCGATGCGGGCCTCGGTCTTCACGACCGGGAGGTCGGGCGGCAGGAACAGGTCCGACACGCCGCGCGCCTCGCTCAAGAGGCCGCCGGAGTTGAAGCGCAGGTCGAGGATGACCGCCTGCATGCCGTTCGCCATCAGCTCGTCGAGGGCCTCGCGGACGTCCTTGGTCGCGGTGCGCGTGAAGCTGCGCAGCTCGATCAAGCCGATCTTGCCTGGCAGCATCTGGTACGCGGTCGAGGGCACCGAGATCTGGGCGCGCTCGATCTCGACCAGCATGTCCTTGGTCGGACGCTGGATCAGGCCGGGGTCCATGCCCCGACGCCAGATGTAGAGGCGCACGCTGGTCCCCGGCTTGCCCTTGAGGCGCTTGATCACGTCCTCCTGGGAGTTGCCGAGGGTCGGCCAGTCGTCGATCTGGACGATCTTGTCGTCGGTCGCGAGGCCCGCCTCGTAGGCGGGGCCGGAGTAGATCGGGCGGGTGATCGTGAAGATGTCGTCGACGGGGTCGTTGCGCACGTAGGCACCGATGCCGCCGTAGTTCTCCTCGAGCAGGTCCATCGAGAACTGCTTGTACGACTCGGGGGCCATGTAGGAACTGTGCTCGTCGAGGGCGCCTAGCATGCCGTCGAGTGCGGCGTCGATCAGCTCGTCCTCGCTGAGGCGGTTGCCCTCGAGGTGGCCGTCCTGGATCATCTCCAGCACCGCCGTCACGCGCCGCAGGTTGTCGGGCACCTGCTCCTCGTTGTACAGCTTCTGGAGCTTCGAGTACTTGGCCTCGTGCAGGCTGCGGGTCGCCTCGAGCTTGAGGTAGGACTCGGCCAGGCGGCCGGTCGGGCCGGGCACGTTGGCGAGGGCCTGGAGCTCGTCCTCGAGCTCGCCGCGGACCTCATCGCCGATCTCGGCCAAGGCCAGGGCGCCGAGGCCGCGCAGCTCGGGGTCCGAGGAGGCGAGGAACGAGCGCATGGCCGAGCGGGCCTTGCCCTTGTGCAGGCCACGGCCGACGGTGAAGGACGAGGTCGCCGCCGCGATGCGGACGGCGGGCTCGGCGCTTGAGTTCTCGGCCAGGTCCTGCAGGCGCGTCGCCAGGGCGGCGCGCTCGTCGGCGCCGAGGGTCCGGAAGCCCGGGTCGCCGAGCAGCTCGGCCGCGGCCGCGACGAGCACCTGGTCGGTGCCGTCGAGCATCGGATCGAGCGCCACGCGCAGGGCCTCGTGGTCCGGGCCTTCGCCGGAGAGGCGGGCGGCTGCGGCGAAGAGCAGCTGGCGCGGGGCGAGCGGGCCGTCGAGGGCCTGCTCGAGGGCCTCGTCCAGCTCCGGACCCGCCTGGGTGTCCTTGGCCGCGGCGCGCAGGGCGCGGGCTCGCTCCCAGAGGAGCGCGGTGTCGGCGTCCAAGGCCTCGGCCAGCTCGGCCTGGACCAGGTCGGTCAGGTCGCCGAGCAGGACGGAGTTGAGTGGGGCTGCCACCGGGGCGAGCGGCGTGGCTCCGACGCTCCCGCGGTTCGTGGCCAGGAAGGCCAGGGGCAGGGCGGCGAAGAGCAGGGCAAAACCCAGGGTACGTTTCGGCATGTAGTTAAAGGACTCCGGACCAGGTGCGCGGGCGTCTTGGATCCATCGGCTCGGCGCGGGGCGCGACAGGAGCCGGACTCTAAAGCTATCTCGGGTGCAACGCCAGGCAACCCGGGCGCGCGGGGCCTTCCGCAGGGAAGGTGTCGTGGTTGCCGGCTGTTCCAGGGAGCCACGGGGGGATATCCTGGGGCCGGTCCAGCGACCCTACGGCCGAGAGTACGAGATCATGGCGCCCGAACAGAACGAGAACCGACTGACCCACCTCGCGACCGGTGAAGCGGGGGAGGCCGAGGCGCGCATGGTGGACGTCGGCCAGAAGCCGGTGACGGCCCGCGCGGCGGTGGCCCGCGCCGAGGTCGTCTTCCCCGCCGGTCTGCTGGCGCGGATCGAGGCCGGCGAGGCGCCCAAGGGCTCCCTGGGAGCCATCTGCGAGGTCGCCCGGGTGGCCGGGATCCTGGCCGCCAAGCGCACCGGCGAGCTGATCCCCATGTGCCACCCCCTGGGGCTCGACCATGTCGAGCTGGGCTTCGAGCGCCGGGGTGAGGACCGCCTGCAGATCACCTGCCGCTGCGCTTGCGAAGGCCGCACCGGCATCGAGATGGAGGCCATGACCGCAGCGTCGATCGCGGCGTTGACCGTGTACGACATGACCAAGGCCATGGCCAAGGGCATCCGGGTGGAGTCCGTCGAGCTGCTCGAGAAGCACGGTGGCAAGTCGGGGCACTGGCGTTCCGAGCGCGCGTGACTCGGCGGGAATCGCCGGATACCAGCCAAAACCGGCCCCAGTGAGCCGGTTTCTGGGCCACTTTTGGTCCAAATTGGCCCAGCTGGCAGGATGCGCCTCCTCCGGCACCCGCTATCCTCGCGGCACTTGACGTGCGGCCCAAGCCAGCCACCACCCCCATGACCACCCCAGCCGAACGACCCATGGACCTGAACCTGCTCCGCAAGCTCGTGCGCTTGATGGACCGCGGCGAGCTCGCCGAGCTCGAGATCGAAGACGAGAAGCAGGGCCTGCGGGTCCACCTGCGCCGCTTCGAGGAATCGAGCCCGACCTCACCGACCGTCCAGGTGCTCGGCGGTGGCGCGCCGATGGCCGCCGCCCCGATGGCCGCTGCTCCCGCCGGTGGCCCAGCCGTCGCCGAGCCGAGCGGTCCGCCCGCCGGCACGATCGAGTTCGCGAGCCCGATGGTCGGGACCTTCTACCGGGCGGCCTCGCCCGACTCGGCCAACTTCACCGAGGTCGGCGCCAAGGTCACCGCCGACTCGGTGCTCTGCATCGTCGAGGCGATGAAGGTCATGAACGAGATCAAGGCCGAGATGAGCGGGGAGATCGTCGAGATCCTCGTCGAGAACGGCGAGCCGATCGAGTTCGGCCAGCCCCTCTTCCTGATCAAGAAGGCCTGATGTTCCGAAGAGTATTGATCGCCAACCGCGGTGAGATCGCCCAGCGCATCCTGCGTGCCTGCAAGGAGCTGGACATCGAGACGGTGGTCGTCTATTCGGAGGGCGACAAGGACGCCCTCTACCTGCGGCACGCCAACGAGGCGATCTGCATCGGTCCGGCTTCGAGCGCGCGCTCGTACCTGGACGTGCCCGCGATCATCTCGGCCGCCGAGATCGCCGACGTCGAGGCGATCGTGCCCGGCTACGGCTTCCTCGCCGAGAACGCCCACTTCGCCGAGGTGTGCCGCTCCTGCAACATCAAGTTCGTGGGGCCGGCCCCGGAGACGATCGCGGCGGTGGGGCACAAGGCCCGCGCGCGCGCCATGGCGATCCGCGCCGGCGTTCCCGTGGTGCCCGGCTCCGACGGCGCCGTCGAGACCGAGGTCGAGGCCCTGCGCTGGGCCAAGTCGATCGGCTACCCCGTGATGATCAAAGCGGCGTCCGGCGGCGGCGGCCGGGGGATGCGCATCGCGCGCAACGACCCGAGCCTCGTCAACGGCTTCCACGCCGCTCGCTCCGAGGCCGAGGCCTGCTTCGGCGACTCGACGGTCTACATCGAGAAGTTCGTCGAGAACCCGCGCCATGTCGAGGTGCAGATCCTCGGTGACCAGCACGGCAACATCATCCACCTCGGCGAGCGCGACTGCTCGGTGCAGCGCCGCCACCAGAAGCTGGTGGAGGAGTCGCCGTCGCCCTCGGTCGATCCGGTGCTGCGGGAGGCGATGGGCAAAGCGGCCGTGGCGATCGCCAAGGAGTCGAACTACTACAACGCCGGCACGGTCGAGTTCCTGCTCGACGCCGACAAGAACTTCTACTTCATCGAGGTCAACGCTCGCATCCAGGTGGAGCACACGGTGACCGAGATGGTCACCGGAGTGGACCTGATCCAGGCCCAGCTCAAGATCGCCTCGGGCGAGCCGCTCGAGCTGAAGCAGGAGGACGTCGAGATGCGCGGCCACGCGATCGAGGTCCGCATCAACGCCGAAGACCCGGAGCGGGACTTCCAGCCGAGCCCGGGCAAGATCGGCCTGTTCGCCGCCCCCGGCGGCCCCGGCATCCGCTGGGACAGCCACGCCTATGGCGGCTACTCCGTGCCGCCGCACTACGACTCGATGATCGGCAAGCTGCTCGCGCACCGCAAGGACCGCGAGTCCGCCCGGCGCACGATGTTGCGCGCCCTGGACGAGTTCGTGGTCGAGGGCATCAAGACCACGATCCCGCTGCACTCGCGCATCCTCGCCCACTCGGACTTCCGCGCGGGCATCCACGACACCGGCTTCGTCGAGCGCTACTTCGCGGCGGCCCGCCCCGTCATTCGAGGAGGCTCCTGATGCGGAACTCGCTCTTGCTCCTAGCCCTCGTCCTCGTCCCGGCCTGCAACACCCAGCGGGTGCCCGGGCCGATGGAGCGCTCGCCCGGCTTCGAGCCGATCGGCCAGGGCATGGACTACGTGCCTGGCCCGCAAGAGGTCGTCGTGGTGCGCCACGGTGACCTCGTGTCGATCCGTCGGCCGGGCGCCACGGCCGGCGTCCCGCTGCGCGTGTACGACAAGCCCCGGCGGCTCGGGTCCGGGGGCTGGGTGGTGTGCGGGACCGGGGGCCGCG
>JARGPD010000034.1:16045-34756 GCA_029212845.1 Planctomycetota bacterium | reverse complement strand
GGTCCGGCCGAGCTCGACGCGCTCAGCCTGGTCTGGGTCGGACACTTCGAGGACCCCCTTCAGCCACCCCAGCCCCTGCCCGACTCCGCAGCGGGCTCCATGCAGAAGGGCGCCAAGGCCCTGTACCCCAAGCCGCCGGTCTACTCCCGCTCCAGCTGGAACGCCGACGCCCCCCAGTGCAGCTCGTCCTATTGCACGACGACCCACATCGCGGTGCACCACACGGCCTCCTCGGCGGACTACTCCGCCTCGACCTGGAGCCAGGCGGCGGGCAACGTCAAGTCGATCCAGGCCTACCACATGTACACCAACGGCTGGTGCGACATCGGCTACAACTACCTCGTGTCCAAGCAGGGCTGGATCTTCGAGGGGCGCGGCGGCGGAGACGACGTCAAGGGCGCCCACGACGGGTTCAACTGCGGCTCGATGGGAGTCGCGGCCCTCGGCTACTTCCACACGCCGGTCAACAACCCCACCACCACCGCGCTGCTCGACGCCTACGAGGAGCTCGGCGCATGGAAGTGCGACCAGCAGGGCATCGCTCCCCTCGGCAGCTCGTACTACGCGGGCTACGGCGCGACGATGACCAACGTCTATGGCCACCGCAACGTGAAGTCGACCGCCTGCCCCGGAGACCTCCTGTACGCCAAGCTGGGCGAGATCCGCAGCGGCATCGCGGCGCGCCTCGCGGGCACGCCCTCGAGCGGCACCCTCAAGGGAGTGCTCTACGACGCCAGCATCGGCACCACCGCGCGCCTAGTCGGCACCGTCGCCCTCAGCAGCGGGACCTTCGTCAAGACAGGCAGCGACGGCTACTACGAGTTCCCCCTGCCCGCGGGCAGCTACAGCTTCGCCGGCACCTCGCCGGGCCACGCGATCGGCAGCGACAGCGAGACGGTCTCGAGCGGGGACGTGTGGCAGAGCCTGGGCCTGTGGCCGGCCTCGACCGTGCCGACCCACACCAGCACCGACGTCGGCTTCAACCTGTTCAACACGACCTTCCAAGGCGACGTCGGCAGCCCGGTCTGGCTGGGCTACGCGGGCTCGGTCGGCCTGCCGCTGGCGCCCTTCGCGGCGGCCGGCACCCTGTGGATCGACCTGGGCTCGGCCCAGACCCTGTACCTGGGCAGCGTGCCCAGCGGCGGGGTCCTGAGTGTCAACCTCTCGGCCAGCGGCGCGCCCGCTGGCATCATCCTGCACACCCAGGGCTACGTCCTCTGGCAGGGCCAGGCCCGGCTGACCAACGGCGCGGCTTGGGTCGGGCCGTGAGGAGTCGAGCCCTGGGCGAACCGCCGCGCGGTGCTAGTCCGGGTGCGCCGCCGGGGGACTTGCCTGGTGGTCGGCCCTGGAAGCTTGCCTAGGTCAGGCTTCGGCGTCGGCTTCTGGACCAGCCTCGCCGCTGCGCGCGACGGCGAGGGCCAGCAGCACCCAGTAGGCCAGCATCAGCCTTGGCCAGAGGGCCGGGAACAGCACGAAGTGCGCGCCGGCGCCGACCAAGGCCACCAGGGCCAGGCCCTGGCCGCGGGCGAGGGCCCAGGCTCCCGCTAGCGCGAAGACCACCGCCTCCCAGCGCAGCCAATGGTTTGCGCGCAGCAGCAGGCCCCACCAGCGATCGAGGTCCAGGGCTGGGGTCGTCGCGGCAGGGTGGGCCTGGTAGGCGACGAAGGTGTGGTGCACCACCGTCCAGAGGTCAAAGGTGCCGCGGCCCAAGGTGCAAGAGAGGGCCACCACGACGAAGCCCGCCGAGCTGACCAGCAGCACGCCGGGCGACAAGGGCCCGCGGGCAGCCCGGGGCCTGAGGTAGAGCCAGGCTGTGAGCGGCAGCACCAGCACCAGGGCGTCTGCTCGGGTCGCCAGGGCCAGGCCCAGGAGCAGCAGCCCCCAGCGCGGCCGCCTGGCCTCGAGCAGCAGGTAGCTGCCGCCGACCAGCAAGCCCGCCGCCAGGGCGTCCGGAGTCCCCGAAGCGGGCACGTCGACGGCCACGCCGAGGGCCAGGACGAGCAGCGCCACGCCCGCCAGGACCGCGCGCCGCGGCCGCCCATGGCGCGCCCCGAGGGCGAGCCTCCGCACCCACAGCCCAGACGCGACGAGCAGCCCCACTCCACCCAGCCAAGAGACCAGGAACAAGGCCTGCACCGGCGCAACGCCCAGGGACGCGAGGGCCGCCACCGCACCGAGATAGAGCACCCGTCCGCGGTAGAAGGGCAGCTGGTCCGCGAACGCCGCGGGGTCGCTGCTGCAGGCCAGCCGGTAGTCGTTCTTCGCCCGCAGGGACTCGGCCACGCGCGGCTCGGCGTGGGAGTCCAGGGCCGCGTAGGCGCTCGCGTGCAGCTCCTCCACGCTCGCGCCGCGGAGCTCCTCGACACAGCCGAGGTAGGCCAAGGCGTCCCAGTTGAACGAGCGCAGCGGCAGCCAGGCGACCGCCAAGCCGGCGAACAAGAGCCAGATGCCGAACACCCAGCGCGGGGTCGAGCTGCGCTCCTGGTCATGCTTGGGCGACTCCATAGGCCCCAGCCTAGCAGTCCCAGAGGAGCGAACCGAGGGAGTGGAGCCGCGACGCGCTACCCTGCACCCCTTGGCCAACTCCCCGAGCCTCACCTTGCTGCTCGTGTCGATCGCCTGCTTGGGCAGCCTCGCCTGCGCCGCGCCGGGCGAGCGCGGCCTGGCCGTCTTCGGAGGTCGCTACACCGACGCGTCCCTGCCGGACGAGCTGCTCGCCTTCGAGCGCGTCACCTATGCGGACTCTTGGCTGGTCGCGGCGAGCTGGTCCGAGCCCTTCTCGGACTTCGGCTGGGGCCGCTGGGAGTGGGAGCTCGGCGCGGCCAAGCACTTCGGCCTGCAGACCCACGGTGAGCTGAACGCGCTCGTGCTGGCGCGACTCGGGCGCCCGGCCTCCGCGCGCGTGCCGGGCCTGTCCCTGGCCATCGGCGAGGGCCTGTCCCTGGCGACCGAAGTGCCCGCCCTGGAGCAGGCCAGCCACACCAACGACGGCGCCCGTCGGCTGCTCAACCACCTGGTGATCGAGGTCGCCATGCGACCGCGGGCGGACGCGACCTGGGAGCTCTTCGGGCGCGTGCACCACCGCTCGGGTGTCTTCGGCCTGTTCGACGGGGTGCACGGCGGCTCGAACGTGCTCGCCCTCGGCGTGCGCTGGTTCCTCTGACCAGGGCATGGCGAGGGAGCCTGGGACAAGAGCGCGACGCCCTGCCGAAGCAGCGCGCCGCGTCAGTTGCGGCCGGGGCCGCGCAGCTGACAAGCCCTAGGCTAGCGGCGCTTGAGCACCTCGATGCGACCGACCTCGAGCACGGGCCGCTCGACGAGCAGCGCGTCCGGGGAGGCGTAGGTCAAGAGGCCCTTGAGTCCGAGCTCGTAGCCGGCGAACAGGTCGAGGTCGTAGCGCCCGCTCTCGCAGCGCACCTCGCAGACGAGGTCCGGGCCCCAGCGCAGCACGTAGCGGTGCGGCTGACCCGCGCGGCTCTTGCGCTCGAGCACGCCGCGCGCGTCGTAGCGGCCGATCAGGGGGTCGCGCTTGCGGCTCTCCTCCCAGATGCGACGCTGGCGCGTGAGCACGTCCTCCGTGCGGCGGATCTTCTCGGCCTCGAGGTCGCTCTCGAGGGCCTTGGCCTCTTGGATCGCGCCCAGCAGCCGGAGTCCGGCGCGGGCGTCGCGGTCGTAGGTGGCCCCGGCGCCGAGCGCCAGCACCTGGTCGTAGGCGGCGCGAACGGCGGCGAAGTCCGGGGTCGCCTTCTCGCGCTCGGAGGCCAAGAGTGCGTCGGCGGCGTCGAGCAGCTCGCGGGCTTCCTTCGAAGCCACGGGCGCGGCGGCGGGCTTGGGCTTGGCGCCGGGCAGCGGGTCCTCGCCGGCCACGGGCTCGGAGGGAGCGAGGGTCGTTCGCTCGCCGAGCAGGGCCAGCTCCTCCTGCCAGAGCTGGGCGCCGACGGTGGAGTCCGCCACCGGGTCGAGCATGCTGGCGTCGACGTAGCCGAAGCTGCCCGGGGCCGACCACACGCGCACCCAGTCCTCTTCGAGGGGCTTGGTCTCGTCGTTGCGCTCGATGATGCGCAGCATGTCGCCGCCGTGCAGGCGCAGCTCGAGCGGGTAGCTGTCGAGGCCGGTCGAGGGCAGCGGGCGCTGCAGGACGGCGTTCGCGGTCACCCGCAGCACGCCCTCCTCGTCGCCGGGCTTGAGGTTGCGGCCGTGGACCCAGACGGGGAAGCCGCCGGGGATCTCGACGGGCAGGTAGGCGGCTCGCTTGGCGCCGGCGAGGCGCAGGATCTGCCCGGCCTCGAGCACGACCACGGCGGGCCCCTTCTTGTCAGGCATGGTCAGGACCCGGGCGCCGGCGGTCTTGGCGACGGCGTAGCGCTCGGTCGCCTTGGTGGCCTCGGGCGCCGGTCCTTCGGTGCCGCCCGTGGTGGACGGAGTGCCGTCCTGGGCAGGGGCGGGTAAGGCCGCCAGGAGCGCCAGGGCGGCGACCATGGCAGGCTTGCGGAAGAGCTCGTCGAGTTGGGGCATGGCGTGCATCACGGGGCAATCGATGACTGGTTCCACCACATGTTAGCTTGTGCCTCGCCCGACTCCAGGGTGGCCTTGGCCTGCCTCGAGCAAGTTCGGCCCGGCCGCCACCCAGGCCCCGCCGCGGCCCCCCCTGGACGGTTCGGAAGAAGCAGAAGATTCCCACCTTCGCCGCGATCGGATACCCTGTCGGGTCACGCGACCGGCCCCCTACGCCGCGCCAGCCCCAAAGCCATGCGTCAGTTCCTGCACTCCAAGATCCACAAGGCCACGGTCACCGAGGCCAACCTCGACTACGTCGGTTCGATCACGATCGACGAGGGTCTGATGGAGCTCGCCAACATCGCCGAGTTCGAGAAGGTCCTGATCGTCGACAACACCAACGGCGCGCGCCTGGAGACCTACGTCATCCGAGGCGAGCGCGACAGCGGGGTGATCGGCATCAACGGGGCTGCGGCCCACCTGGTCGAGGCCGGCGACGAGGTGATCATCATCACCTTCCACCACGCCGACAAGCCCTGCGCACCGACCTGCATCCTGGTCGACGGCGAGAACCGCTTCGTGCGCTACCTCACCGAGCGCCCGGGCACCGTCGCCAGCTTCTAGGGCGCCCCCGCGACCTGACGCCGCGCGCGGGAGCCCAGGCCGAGCACCAGGGCTCCGACCCGCTCGACCCCTGCGCGCCGCAGCTCCCGCGCGCACTCCGAGAGGGTCGCGCCCGAGCCACAGACGTCGTCCACCAGGACGACCCGCGGCCCCAGGCGTCCCAGACCGCGCCAGCGCGGCCGCGACAGGCCGAAGGCCCCCACCACGTTCGCGCTGCGCGAGCCGCTGCCCGGCTCGCCCTGGCGCGGGGTCTGGCGCCTCCGCGCCAGCGCGCGCACGAGCCGCCCTCCCACCCGCGGCGCGAGCGCCCGGGCCAGGTGCTCGACCGGCTCGAAGCCGCGCTCGAGGCGCCGCAGCTCGTGGGACGGGACCGGCACCAGGGCGAGCGGCGTGCTCGGGTCGCCGACCCAGCCCGCCGCCGCCATGCGCGCGGCGAGCAGCCCTGCGAGCAGCTCGACCAGCCCCGGCCGCGGCGAGGACTTGAGCGCCAGCACCCAAGGGCGCAGCTCCCCCGGGTAGTCGCCGAGGGCCAGGAGGCGCCCGAAGCCCGGGGCCTGGGTGCGGCAGGCTCGGCAGCGACGCCAGGAGGTCCGCCGGCGACCGACCTCGGCCGCTTCCCATGGCGGCGCGGGCCAGGCCCCGGGGCCCCCGATGCCCGCCGCGAGCGGCAGGCTGCAGAGCCCGCAGCGCGCGCGCGTCTCGGTCAGCTCGAGCGCATGCAGCGCACACCAGTCCCCGTCCGCCGGGCTCCCGCACAGGCGGCAGGACGGCGGGTACAGGGCCCGGGCGAAGTCCTCGCGCTCGACCCGAAGTTGGCTGGACAGCATCCCCATGCCACGAAGACGCGCGGCGAGCCCGGCGGTGACAGGCCGACCCCTTGGAAATCGAGCGCGGGGACTCGCGCCCGACCTACAGCGTCCCGATCTTCAGGTCGAGGGCGTTGGTCAGCTGCAGGTTGGTCGCGTCGAGCGAGCCCACCTGCAGGGTCGCGCCGATGCCGACGAAGGCGCAGTCGTAGGGCACGCTGAAGTCGAAGGGCTGGCCGGCGTTCACGAACTGGAAGGCCACCTGGCTGCCGAGGTCCACGAGCAGGGTGCCCGAGGTCGTCGCCACGTTCAGCTGGAAGGCGCACACCGAGGCCACGTCGAGGATCGCGGTGGGTAGGAAGGTCGTGTGGTCCACGAAGGCCTGGAAGGAGCTGCCGACCACCGGCCCCTGGGAGGTCACCGCCTGCAGCACGTCCGGGTTCGGCGGAGTCCCCACCCGCGAGGTCACCTCGGCCAAGGTCGAGGTGCAGCCCCCGGTCACCATGAGGTCGCACACGTTCTCCCACAGGCGCAGCGCGCTGCCGTCGTTCAGCCAGGTGTCCCCCGCCTCGTCGAAGCAGGGCATCGCCAGGGTGCGCCCGCCGTTGCCGAGCACCACCGTCGGACGTGTCGGGTCACCGAAGTGCGCCACGGGCACGCCACCGCCGGTCACGGTGAAGGTGTCTCCATCGTCTGACCAGTGGTCGTGCCAGTCCCCGTTGGGCATCGTCACGCCCTGGAAGAGGGCCGTCGTGCCCGAGTCCTGCAGCACGGTGCCGACCCCGAGGCTGAGGGTCACAGGGGCGCTGACCTCGAAGGCGGGGAACAGCGCCGGGTCGCCGTAGCCCACGTCGTTGTCCCAGTCCCAGAAGGCCAGAGCTGCGCGGTCGCCGCCAGCCACGTGGGCGGCGAGGGCGGGCCAGGCTCCCCCCGGGAGGAGCCCACTGGGCGCGTTGGCGATGACGATGTCAAAGGCCCCGCTCTGCACCTTGGTCGCAAAGTCGGTCGTGGTCGCGAGGGTCGCGCTCCCGGGGAACTTGACCTGGGCTGCGGCCCAGGCGTGCTGGTGGGTTCCGCTGTCGAAGACCAGGACATTCTGGGCTTGGGCACCGACCCCGAGTCCGAGCACCGCGAGGGCGAGGGCCAGCGAGCGAAGCTGCTTGGTGTTCTTCATGGGTGCGAGGGTTGGAGGATCACTGGGTGCCAATCTTGACCTGGAGCGCATTGGTCAGCTTGAGATCGGCCACGGCGATCGAGCCGACCTGCATCTGGACCGTGATGCCGACGAAGGCGCAGTCGATCGGCACCGCGAGGTCGAAGGGCTGCCCGGCGTTCTGGACCTGGAAGATCGCTTGGCTGGAGAGGTCGACGAGCAGGGTCCCGTCCGGGCCGGCCACGTTCAGGGGGAAGGCGCAGACCGAGACCACGTCGAGGATCGCGCTGGGATGGAACACGCTGTGGTCGACGAAGGGCGTGAAGGGCTGGCCGATGACCGGCCCCTGGATCGTCGGCGGGTGGAAGACGTCGGGGTTGGGCGGCGTGCCGACCCGCGAGATCCACTCCGAGTTGACCGGCTGGCAGCCGCCGGTCAGGACGAGGTCCATGACGTTGTGCCACAGGGTCTGCAGCTGGCCGCTGTTGATCCAAGTGTTGCCGGCCTCTTCGATCACCGGCATGGCCAAGGTACGCCCCTGGTTGCCGAGCACCATCGTCGGCTTGGCCGGGTCGCCGAGGTGCGCCACCCCGATGCCCGTGCCCGTCGGCGTGAAGGTGTCCCCGTCGTCCCCGTAGTGCGAGTGCCAGTCCGTGTTGGGCATGGTCACCCCCTGGAACACCGTCGTCGTGCCCGAGTCGAACAGCGTGACGCCGGGGGTCAGGGTGATCGTCTGGGGGTTGGAGACCTCGAAGGCCGAGAGCAGCACCGGAGACCCGATGGACGAGCTGTTGTCCCAGTCCCAGAAGGAGAGCGCCACCTTGCCGCCGCCGCTGATGTAGGTCGCAAGCGGAGGCCAGACCAAGGCGGGGACCGCACTCGGCATGTTGGCGACGACCATGTCCCAGGAGCCCGACGTGAGCTTGCTGACGAAGTCCGCCGTCGTGGCAACGGTCAGGGTCGTCGGGTAGTCGATCTGGGCCTGGGCCAGGAGCGCGCCGTGCTGGCCTCCATCGAAGACCAGGACGTTCTGGGCGCTGGCCGATGGGCTCGCGAGGGTGATGCCGACGAGGGCGAGCGACGCGACGAGGGGAGTGCGCATGGGATCCGAGTTGGACAGGAGGAGAGGGGCCTGGGAAGCCAGGGCGGCCGCGGGCCGCAGGCTCCACCCTAGACCATGGACTCACGATCCAGGAAGTACCATTCTGCAGCCATGCTCTGGGGCGGCTCTGGAGAGCTCCCCCAGCAGGACCTCAGCCCTGCCAGCCGGCCACGTGCTCGGCCGTCACCACGTCCAGGCTCGCCACGTGGTCGACGAACCAGGCCGGCAGCTCCTCCTCGAAGAAGGCGGTCATCCCGGCCAGGTCGGCGTCCTCGGCGATCGAGGCGTAGCGCTCGCGCATCGCATCGTGCTCGGCCCGGTGCTCCTCCAGATCAGAGAACTCCGTGCGCCCCATGTTGTCTTCCTCGAGGGTGAAGTGCGCCTCGAAGTGTTCGCCTAGCTCGGCGACCGCCGTGGCGAGCCCAGGCTCGTCGCCCGCGCGACACAGGGCTTGGATCGCGTTGATCATCTCGACCTCTTCGTCGTGGATCGCGTTCAGGGGCGGGAGCGCGACGCGCTCGAGATCGGACTTCAGCATGGTGAGTGGTTCAGTTCTTGCGCGAGCCGCTCGGGCCCGCGCTGCGCTCGGCCCCCGGAGGGACGCCGACGGCCTGGAGCAGGCGAGCCATGTAGGTCTGGACGGTGTCCTCGGGGCGCGCTTCGACGTCGAACAGCTCGCCGACCTCGACCGCCGTGCGCATGTCGCCACCGAAGTCGTGGGGCTTGTACAGGAGCTGGGCGCGCACGTAGCGACGGAAGGCCCGCCGGCTCCACCACCACGACAGGCCCTCGAGCACCGCGGCCGACAGCACCAGGCCCCCGAGCCAGACGCCGGGCAGGCCGGGGGTCTCGCCCTCGGCCGGCGGGGCGAGGCGTCCGTAGAGCATCAGCCCGAAGCCCAGCATCAAGTAGAAGAACCCGAGGTGCGTCTGGGAGCGGTGGAAGATGTAGTCGCGGATCGAGTGCAGGCGCGGCTGCACCGTGCCGAAGAACTCGCGCACGAGCCGGCGCGGGTGGCGGAACAGGATCGCGTTGGCGACCAGGAAGCAGCCGAGGATGGCGCAGGCCAGGCCCAGGGCCTGCCAGTCGGGGACGGCGGAGCTGGACCCCTGGACGAAGGCCAAGGGGCCGGGCAGGGGGAGCTGGACGAGGGGCGCCATCGCAGCAGGGTACAGGCCACGCGCCCGCTGACAAGGGCGATACACTCCCCGCGAGCCATGAACGCCAAGAGCCCACCCCCACCCGCCGCCACCGACCTGGCCCGCCTCGTGGACCTCGCCGGCCTCGGCCCCCGGACCCTGGAGGAGTTCGGTCCGGGCCTCGCCGACCTGGCCGCTGAGCTCGAGGCGGCCTTCGAGCCCGGTGCCGGCGACCTCGAGCCGGCTCCACCCCGGGCCACGCGCCTGGCGGACCTGCGCCCGGACCAGGCCCGGGAGCGCCACCGCGCGGGCCTCTGGCTCGAGGCTGCGCCCCGCTCCCGGGCGGGCTTCCTCGAGGTCCCCACGGCCTTCCAGCGGCCCTTCGGCGGCGCGGCTCCCGACCAGGCGCGCGGCGCCGCGGACGCCCGCCTGGAAGTCTCGGCGGAACCGCACCCGCGCGCTGCCCCCGGCGACCTGCCGCCGGGCGGCACGCCGCCCCCGCCCCTCGCCCCGGACGCCACGGCCCTGCTGCTGGCCTTGCACACTGGGGAGCTGACCGTGGCCGAGGTGCTCGACGACCACCTGCAGCGGCTCGGCCCCCCTGGCGACGGCACCACCGGCTGGGCCCTGGATCCCTGGCGGGCGCTCGTGGCCCACCGCAGCGAGGACGAGCTGCGCGAGCGCGCCCGGGGCCTCGACCGGGACCTCGCTGCGAAGGAGGCCCCGCCCCTCGCCGGCCTGCCCTTCGCGGTCAAGGCCAACCTGGCCTGCGAGGGGCTCGAGACCACCGCCGCGAGCCGCGCCCTGTTCGGCTGGCGCGCGCCCTACACCGCCACCGTCGTGCGGCGCCTGGTCGCCGCGGGCGCCATGCCCGTGGCGACCGCCAACATGGACGAGTTCGCGATGGGCAGCTCGGGCGAGCACTCGGCCCACGGGGCGACGCTCAACCCCTGGAGCCCGCCCGGCGACCCGCGCGCCCCCGGCGGCTCGTCCTCGGGCTCGGCGGCGTCGGTGGCCGCCGACCTCGTGCCGCTGGCGCTGGGCTCCGACGCCGGCGGCAGTGTGCGCCAGCCGGCAGCCCTGTGCGGCGTGACCGGCCTGCGCCCGAGCCGCGGGCGCCTGTCGCGCTTCGGCCTGGTCGCCTTCGCCTCGGGCTTCGACACGGTCGGACCCGTGGCCCAGAGCGCCCGGGACCTCGAGCTGGTGCTGGCGGTCATGGCGGGTGCCGACCCCCGCGACGCGACCGCCGGCGCCCCCGCGGGCGGGCCGGACTTCGCCACCTGGCGCGGCCTGAAGGTCGGCGTGCCGCGCCGGCTCCTGGCCGGGCTCGGGGACGGCCTCGAGCCGGCCGTCGGACGCAGCTTCGACGCGGCCCTGGCCGAGCTCGAGGACCTCGGCGCCGAGCTCGTCGACATCGAGCTGACCAGCGCCGAGGCGGCCCTCTCCGCCTACCACGTGTCCTCCTGCGCCGAGGCCGCCAGCAACCTGGCGCGCTTCGACGGGGCGCGCTTCGGCGGCCGGCCAAGGGACCTGGCGACGCGCCCTGCGGCCAGCTTCGAGGAGCTCGTCGTGCGCGCCCGCGACGCCGGCTTCGGGAGCGAGGTCAAGCGCCGCATCCTGATCGGCACCCTAGCCCTGGCCAAGCCGCGCGAGGCGCGCCGCTCGGGGCCTGACCGCAGGCGCCTGTTCGCCGCCGCCGCCGAGACCCGCGCGCGCGTGACGACCGAGTTCGAGGCCGCCTTCGCGCGCTGCGACCTGGTCGCCATGCCGACCTCGCCGACGCGCGCCTTCGCGCTCGGTGCGCGCCTCGCCGATCCGATGGCCATGTACCGCGCCGACCTCCTGACCGTGCCCGCCAGCCTGGCCGGCTTGGCCGCGGTCTCGCTCCCGGGTCCCGCGCGAGGCGGCCTGCCCGTCGGCATCCAGCTGCTCGCCGCGGTCGGCCAGGACGAGCGCCTGCTCGCGGCGGCCGCCGCCTGGCAGGCGGCTCACCCCCACCACCTGCGCCGCCCGGGCGAGGTGCTCGGATGAGCGCCCCCAGCCACCTGGCCGTCGACCCGCGCGTGGGGCTCGAGGTGCACGTGCGCCTGGCCACGCGCTCGAAGCTCCTGTGCGCCTGTCCCAACGACCCGGACCTGGCGCCCAACGTCGCCACCTGCCCGGTCTGCGTCGGGCTCCCGGGCTCGATGCCGGTGCTCGGCGGCGAGGCCGTGCGCCTCGGCCTGCTGGCGGCCCTACGCCTTGGGTGCCAGGTGCCCGCCCGCTCCGCCTTCGACCGCAAGCACTACGTCTACCCGGACCTGCCCAAGGGCTACCAGGTCACCCAGGACGCGCGGCCCCTGGCCCTCGGCGGCAGCCTCGAGCTGTCCAGCGGCAAGCGCATCCCGCTCGAGCGCATCCACCTCGAGGAGGACGCCGGGCGCAGCCGGCACGACGGCGCGGCCACGCTCGTCGACCTGAACCGCGCCGGTGTGCCGCTGATCGAGGTCGTCACCGAGCCGGTCCTGCGCTCGGGGGCCGAGGTGCGCGACTTCCTGCTGCGGCTGCGCGAGGAGCTGCGCTTCTGTGGCGTGTCCGACTGCGACATGGACCGCGGCAGCCTGCGCTGCGACGTGAACGTGTCCCTCGCGCCGCGCGGGTCGGCCACCTTCGCGCGCGTCGAGCTGAAGAACCTCAACTCGATCCGCGCGGCGGGCGCGGCGGTGACCGCGGAGTTCGAGCGCTTGCACAAGCAGCTCGCCCGGTCCGCTCCCCCGGCCTCGTCGGCGCCGCGCAACGAGACCCGCCGCTGGAACGCAGACAGCGGCCGCTCGGAGCCGATGCGCGCCAAGGAGGCCGCCCTCGACTACCGCTTCCTGCCCGAGCCCGACCTGCTCGAGCTCGAGGTCACGCCCGAGGACCTCGCCGCGATCGGCGCGGGGCTCGAGCTCGGCCCGCTCGCACGGCGCCGCAGCTGGCGCACCCAGCACGGCCTCTCGCAGACCGATGCGGCGGACCTGTGCGGCTCCCGCGCGCTCGCCGATCACTTCGACGCCACCGTCGCCGCCGGCGCCCCGGCGAGGTCCGCCGCCAAGTGGCTCTTGAACGAGCCCGACCCCGCCCTGGCCCACGGCGCCGACCCCACCGCGGCGCCCAGGCTGAGCGCGACCCGGCTGGCCGAGCTGCTCGCGGCCCTCGACGCGGGAACGATCTCGGCCGCCACCGCCCGCGAGCTGGCCGAGCACCTCGCGACACGGCCCGCCGCCGAGCCCGAGCGGCGCCCCCTGCCCGAGCTCGTCGAGGCCCTCGGCCTGGCCGAGCTGACCGACCGCGACACCCTCGACGCGGCCGTGGACGCGGCCCTCGTCGCTCGTCCCGACGCTGCCGTCGCCTACCGGGCCGGCCGCTCGGCCGCGCTCGAGGTGCTCGTCGGCGAGGTGCTGCGCGCCACCGCCGGCCGCGCCGACGCGGCTGTGGCAAGGCGGCTGCTTGGCGTGGCCCTCGGGCGCTGACGCGAGCGGCTACGCCAGGCAGGCCGGCTAGCGTCTGGCCGCCACCGGACGGCTAGCGCCTGGCGACCAAGCCAGCAGCGCCAGGTCTTGACCCACCAGGCCGCTTGGCGGTAGGCCCTCTAGAAGGGCCAGGCTTCGACCGGCACGACGAAGCCTGGGTGGAAGTGCTGGTCCCGCTCCGGGCAGGGCCCAACCTCGCCGGCTCGCAGCGGACCTTCGCGGAAGAGTCGGCCCCGCTGCACGGGGACGTCCCGCTGCTCGAGCTCGAAGGGAGTCTGGAAGCAGCGCCGCGCCCACCAGAGGAAGAAGTCGGCGAAGCTAGGAGCGAGCGGCACGACCCGATCCTGGGCTTGGTCCTCGGCCGAGGCGTCGAAGGCGAAGGCGGGTGCCTCGGGGCGGGAGGACCGGACCGAGATGGCCTCGCCATGGACCCGATCCCAACAGACGTGCACCAAGCCCTCGGGCCCCGGGGGCTGGCGTGGCTTCCCGAACCTCCGCCCCAAGAAGCCCCGCAGGCCGCCGCGGGACCGCTGCCACTGGTCGAGCCAGTCCCCGTTGCTGAGGGCCACGTCGATCAGCGGCTCGAACCGAACGCCGCCCTGCGCCGGGTAGAAGGGCTCGATCCCGTCGTCCTTCGAGTCGTCCTCTTCCCAGCCCAAGCTGAGGGCGCCACCGAGCTCGCTGTAGGCCTCCAGCAGACCCTCGGGAAGCAGCGCGTCCCGCCGCCCGTGGAACCAGGCCTCGATGTCCTTGGTCCGTCGCTCGCCGAAGTCGCGCAGGACCTGGGGGCCCCCCTCGGTCGAGACGTACCCGCGCTCCACCACGGCGCCCCGCTCTTCGAGCCAGGACACCACGAAGTCGATCACCTCTCCGAAGTGTGGCCGCGCGCTCATCGGCTGGCATCCTAGCATCCAGTTGAGCACCACTTGGCCCGAGCCGGAGGACAAAGGCGGCGCCGCTCTGGAGCGTGGGCCATGGGCGGGCTACCCTCCGCCGGACCATGGCCTCCACCCCACCGAGCGAGTCCTTCCTCTTCGAGGTCGAGCCCCAGCCCGCCCCGCTGCCGGACCCCGCCGAGCTGGTCGCCAAGCTGAATCCCGAGCAGCGCCGCGCGGTCGAGACCACCGAGGGCCCGCTGCTGGTGCTGGCCGGCGCGGGCAGCGGCAAGACCCGCGTGATCACGACGCGGGTCGCGTACATGGTCGCCAAGGGCACGCCCCCCGAGTCGATCCTGGCGCTGACCTTCACCAACAAGGCCGCCGGCGAGATGAAGGAGCGCATCGGCGCGCTCGTCGGCAAGGAGCGCGGCGAGGCCCTCTTCGCGGGCACCTTCCACTCCTTCTGCCTCGAGCTCCTGCGCAAGCACCTCGACAAGATCGGCTTCCCGCGCGGCTTCTACCTGTGCGACACCGGCGACCAGATCAGCACGGTCAAGGGCGCCATGGGCGACTTCGCGACCGCTGACGCCAAGAAGCGCCCCGGCGACGTGCTGGCGGCGATCAGCCTGTTCAAGAGCAAGCTGATGACCCCGGCCCAGGCCCTCGCGGCCGCCACCGACATCGACGACGAGCTGGTCGCCAAGACCTGGGAGCGCTACGAGGAGCGCCTGCGCCACTCGCGCCTGCTCGACTTCGACGACCTCTTGCTGCGCGCGCTCGAGCTCTTCGACTCGCACCCCGAGGTGCTCAAGGAGGTCCAGGACCAGTACCGCTACCTGTTCGTCGACGAGTACCAGGACACCAACAAGCCCCAGTACGAGATCGTGCGGCGCATCGCCGAGGGCCACGGCAACCTGTGCGTGGTCGGCGACGACGACCAGTCCATCTATGGATGGCGCGGCGCGGACATCACGAACATCCTGTCCTTCGAGCACGACTTCGAGGGCTGCACGGTGGTCAAGCTGGAGACCAACTACCGCTCGACCTCGGCGATCCTGAACGCGGCCAACCGCGTCATCCAGAACAACATCGAGCGCCACGACAAGACCCTGCGCGCCGCGCGCGAGGGCGGCGCGGCCCTGCGGCTCTTCCGGCTCGGCGACGAGATCGAAGAGGCGCAGTTCGTGATGCGCGACATCCAGGAGAAGTGCCGCACGCCCCACTGGCGCTTGTCGGACTTCGTCGTGCTGTTCCGCACGGCGGTGCAGCCGCGCGCGATCGAGATGGAGCTGCAGTCGGCCGGCATCCCCTACAAGCTGGTCGGTGGCCAGAGCTTCTTCGACCGCAAGGAGGTGCGCGACGTGCTCGCCTACCTGCGCCTGCTCGTCAACCCGAACGACGAGATCAGCCTCTTGCGCGTGATCAACGCGCCGCCGCGTGGCATCGGTCGCACGAGCCTCGACCGCGTGCTCGACTTCGCAGCGAGCAAGGAGATCTCGATCTCGAGCGCCTTCGATCGCGCGGCCGAGATCCCCGGGCTGAGCCCGACCGTCGCCAAGACCGTGGCCGACCTGCGGCGTCTGCTGGCGACCCTAGGCGGCATGCAGCACAGCATCAGCATGGAGGCGCTGATCGACCGCACGCTCGAGGGCGTCAACTACCGCGCCGAGCTCGAGCGCTGCTACCCCGATCCCGTGGCGCGCGAGAAGCGCAGCCGCAGCCTCGACGACATCAAGCGCTGGGCCGAGTGGCACAAGGAGCGCAAGAAGCGGCCGAGCCTCAAGTCCTTCCTCGGCGACCTCGCGCTCAACGCGGGTGAGATCCCCGGGCGCGGCGAGAAGGAGGAGGGCCCCATCGAGCGCCTGACCCTGATGACCCTGCACGCCGCGAAGGGCCTCGAGTTCCCCCAGGTCTACATGATCGGGCTCGAGGAGGGTTTGATGCCCCACGGCCGCTCGGCCAAGGAGGGCAACATCGAGGAGGAGCGCCGTCTGATGTACGTCGGGATCACGCGCGCCAAGCTCGAGCTGACCTTGAGCCATACGCGCGAGCGCAACAAGTTCGGCACGCGCGTCAAGTCGATGCCCTCGCGCTTCGTCTACGAGCTCAAGGGCACGCCCCCACCCGACGACTGGATCCCCGCCGGCCTCGAGCCCGAAGAGCGCAAGGCCGCCAAGAAGAAGGCCAAGCGCAAGGCCCGCAAGCGCCCCGCCCGCTGACCCTGCGCCGAAGCCGGAGGCGCATGGGAGCGACCGGCACCCGGTCCTCGCGACTAGCCCAGGGTCCTCTCGACGAATGCGCGCACCGCCGCAAGCACGGGCGCGGAGCACCAGGCCTCGAGGGCCTCGGCCTCGGCAGCGACCCCCTCCCGCTCCCAGCGCTCCAGCAGCGGCGCGGTCAGCTGCCGCTTGGCGATGGCGAAGCTGACCGAGGGGATCCGGGCCAGGCGCTCGGCCTCGACCACAGCCTCGGCCTCGAGCTCCTCCGGCGGCGCCAGCTTGTGCACCAGACCACGCGCGAGCGCCTCCTTGGCCGTCAACAGGGTGCCGCCGACGACCAGCTCGCCGAGCAGCTCGCGGGAGGCGGCCAGGGCCAAGCACTCGAAGGCCAGCAGCGGGAAGGGCACGCCCACCGACAGATCGGGCGCGCCGATGCGCGGACACAGCTGGTCCGCCGAGGACATCAGCCGGCGGTCCGACGCGCAGGCCAGCACGCAGCCGCCGGCGATCGCATGGCCGTTCAACGCCGAGACCACGGGTAGGGGCAGGCTGACCAGCTCGAGCAGCACCGCCGAGAGGGCCGGCAGGAACTCGGCCAGGTAGTCCGGCCCGCCCGCGAGCAGGCGCGGCAGGTCGACGCCGGCGGAGAAGATCGAGCCGCTGCCGACCAGCACCAGGGCCCTGGCGCCGGAGCTGCGCTCGGCCTCGAGCGCAGCCCGCAGGCCAGCGCACAGCTCGACGTCGAGGGCGTTGGCCTTGCCGTGCTGCATGCGCAGGACGGCGACGTCACCGTGCAGCTCGCGGGCGATCAAGCCTCGTCTCCTTGGTCCGCATCCTCCTCGGTCGCGAACAGCTGGGCCGGATCCCGGAAGGCCTTGAACTCGAGGCAGTTGCCTGCGGGGTCGCGCAGGAACATGGTCGCTTGCTCGCCGACCTCGCCCTCGAAGCGCACGTTGGGGGCGATCACGAAGTCGAGCTCGTGGGCCTCGAGGTGGTCGGCCAGGTCGCGCCAGGCGTCCCAGCTGATCACCAGGCCGAAGTGCGGGACGGGCACGGCGTGGCCGTCGACCGGGTTCGCGCCGGCGTCCGTCGACGTCGCAGGGACCAGGTGCGCCACGAGCTGGTGGCCGAAGAAGTCGAAGTCGACCCACGCCTCCGAGCTGCGGCCCTCGGGGCAGCAGAGCAGGGCGCCGTAGAAACCGCGGGCGGCGGCGAGGTCGTCCACGGGGATCGCGAGGTGGAAGGGGTCCATCGGAGGGCTGGGCTGGGGCGGGTTGCGGAGGGAGTCCAGAGCTGGGGGCCGAGCCTAGCGAGCCCGCTGCCGGACGGCCAAGCGGATCCCAAACCTCACGCACCGATCACGGCGCCGTACGGCAGCCGTACGAAAGCGATCCCGACCCCAACGCCCCCTCCCAGCTGGCGTAGTCTGTCCTGCACGAGCTCCCACCACAGATCCCACCGAGCGCCACCATGAGCCCCTTCCAGAGCACCGCCGCCCTCCTCTTGTTCACCGGCCTGATCGCCTGCGCGCCGACCAGCGGCGCCACGCTGCAGGACGAGGGGCCCGCGTCCCGTCCGACCTCCAGCCCCGCGACCGCGAAGCCTTCCGACCTGGTGCCCGAGCTCGAGGGCATCGAGCTCGCCACGGCCACCTTCGCGGGCGGCTGCTTCTGGTGCGTGGAGAAGCCCTTCGAGGCCGTGCCCGGGGTCGCAGCCGTCGTCTCGGGCTACACCGGCGGCGCCCTGCCCGAGCCCACCTACCGCCAGGTCTGCTCGGGCACCACCGGGCACACCGAGGCCGTGCAGGTCCACTTCGACCCGAGCGTCGTGTCCTTCGAGCTGCTGCTCGAGGTCGCCTGGCGCAACATGGACCCGACCGATGTCGACGGCCAGTTCGTCGACCGCGGCAACCAGTACCGCCCGGGCATCTTCTTCCACGACGAGGCCCAAGAGCGCGCGGCCCAGCGCTCCCTCGCCGCCTTGGCCGAGTCCGGTCGCTTCGGCGCCAAGAAGCTGCCCGTCGAGATCACGCCGCTCGACGTCTTCTGGCCGGCCGAGGAGTACCACCAGGACTACCACCTCAAGGAGACCGCCCACTACGAGCGCTACCGCAAGGGCTCCGGGCGCGACAGGTTCCTCGAGAAGACCTGGGGCGACGACTTGACGCTCAACTACGGTCCCCTGCTCGACACCCCGCGGGCCAAGTTCAAGAAGCCCAGCGACAAGGAGCTCAAGAAGCTGCTCACGCCGATCCAGTACGAGGTCACCCAGGAGGACGGCACCGAGCGCGCCCGCACCGGCGACACCTGGGACAACCAGCGCCCGGGGATCTACGTCGACGTCGTCTCTGGCGAGCCCCTGTTCAGCTCCAAGGACAAGTACAAGTCGGGCACCGGCTGGCCCAGCTTCACACGTCCGCTGGTGCCCGTGAACATCAAGGAGTCCACCGACCACAAGCTCGGCTACCCGCGCACGGAGGTGCGCAGCTACCACGCCGACTCGCACCTCGGCCATGTGTTCACCGACGGTCCCCAGCCCACCGGCCTGCGCTACTGCATGAACTCAGCAGCCCTGCGCTTCGTGCCCGCCGAGGACCTCGCGCGCCAGGGCTACCACGACTTCGTCGCCGACTTCACCGACCGGAAGGACGAGGCTCCCGCCAAGGGACCGACCTCGCGGCCGACCGGCAGCTGAGGCCACCCTCGGCACACGCGGCGAACCACGAAGCGGGGGGCCCCCCCCGGGGGGGGGGCCGGCCGGCCGGGGGGGCCCCCCCCCCCCGGGGGGGGGGGGGGGGGGCAG
>JARGPD010000034.1:0-16035 GCA_029212845.1 Planctomycetota bacterium | reverse complement strand
GAGCGGCACCAAATACACCCCCCCGCGCCGGGGCCGCCGCGGGGGGGGCGACCCATGGCCCGCCGGTCCGCTCGCGGGCGTTCGCGGGTAGTGGTGGTCAGGGGGGGCGCCCCCCCCGCTTCGGCATGGTGCCCCGCCCCTCAGGGCGCGATGGTCAGGGTCACCCGGTCCGAGACGGTCACCGGCGGCTGCGCCAGGACGGTGCCCGGTGCCCAGGCGCCCAGGGCGAAGTGCAGTGCGATCCCGGCCAGCCCCGGGTCGGCCGCGATGGGCAAGCTGGCGCTCGCCTCGCCATTGCCGTCCAGGGTCCCGGTCCAGCCAGGCAGGGCCAGGATCGACTCGCTGATCACGTCGAAGCCGATCGGCATCGCGAAGCCGCCGCCGAGGGGTCCGGCCGAGGTCGCGCCGAGCGAGGCCGTGGCCAGGTACTCGAGCCCCGCGCCGAGGTAGCGGTCGCGGAACTGGAAGAGCGGCGTCTGGCCGACGGCGAAGCTCGGGCCGGACTCGTCCACGAAGACCTCGGCGGTGCCCGCGTCGTTGCGTGTGCTCCAGGCCACCGACAGGGGCTCGGTCCCACCGTCGAAGCGCTGCTTGGTCAGGCGCACCGTGTAGGTGCCCGTGAAGGCGGGCACGAAGCTGGCGAGCTCGAAGGGGTTGACCGCGCTCAGCGAAGCGGCGACGACGCCACCGGCCGGGTCGAGCACGGTCAGGTCGAGGTCCATGTCGAGCACGTCGGTGCTGTAGGAAGCATCGGCGTTCGAGAACCAGAGCGCGATCACGCGCGTCTCGTCCCCGGCGACCAGCTCCATGGGCACGTCCAGGATCCCGCCGGCGAAGTCCGCGTCCTGGACCAAGCCATGCCACCACTGGCCGTCCCGGAGCAGCGCGTGGGCCGCCTTGGCGTGCACGCCGCCGGCGCCGTCCTTCTCGGACAAGAGCGCGGCGCCCTCGACGTTGTGCCAGGCCGAGGCCATCAGGGTCGCCTTGAGGGTCGTCATCTGCCCGAGCAGCGCGGGCTCGAAGCTGCACAAGAGGGCCGCCACGCCACAGGTCAAGGGGCTCGCGGAGGAGGTCCCGCCGAAGCAGGTGGTGATGCCCATCGCGCCGGTGGTGGTCGTCGCCACGCAGTCGCCCGGGCTGGCCACCTCGGGCTTGTCGTGGCCCTCGATCGGGTTCCAGTAGGAGCTCGACGCGGTCATCGTGTCGTTCGACCAGTCGTCGTCGTTGGCGTCGTTGTAGTTGCCCGTGCAGGTGACGTTGTAGCCGTTGCCCGGCGAGGTGCCGTAGGGCGAGCCCGTCGTGCCCTGGTTGCCGTTCGACTTGAACATCATCACCGAGTAGTTGCGCACGGTGTAGTCGAAGAAGCGGTCGAGGAACTCGATCTTGCCCTTGAGGAAGTTCCACCACGAGCAGTTGCCGAGGTCGACACCTTGGGTCACGGCGAAGTTCCAGTTAATCGGCGCCGTCACGTCGCCCGTGCCACCGGCCGAGTAGAGCTTCGGCAGGGTGTAGCTGGACGCGTAGTAGGTCGGGTGGATGTTGGCGATGTTGCCGGCGACGCTGGTCGCGTGGGTCCCGGGGAAGCCGGGCGTCATCTCGAGGATCGGCGGCAGGTAGATGTTGTTCGGCTCGGTCGGCGTCGTGTCGTTGACCAGCACGTTGACGTTGCCGCTCGCGAAGACGCCTTGGTCATGGACGTTGTAGGTGCGCATGGTGCCCTGGGCGTTGTCGCCCTCGTGCTCCCACTCCGGCGCGCTGAAGTAGGCCGTGTCGCACAGCTCGTCCTGGGCGAGGCTGGGCACCGCACCCGACGGCACCGAAGCGATCACCACCGGCCAGCCGAGCCCGGCCGACAGCACCTCGCCGTCGGCCGCGAGCACGCGCTCCGAGAAGGCCGCCACCGTCGGCGCGAGGCGCTCGATGTTCCAGCCCAGGGTGTCGGCCCGCGCCGCGCGCAGGGCCTCGGGGTAGGCCTCGCCGGTGAAGCCGGCGCTCAGCTCGGTGATGCGCACCAGGGGATCGAGCCCATCGGCGGGCTCGTTCAGCCAGAAGGCGACCTCGACCAGGTCGGTCGAGCCGAGGCCTTCCAGGCTCCGGGCGAGGGTCGAGTCGACACCGCCGGTGCGCAGCAGCTCGCGGGCATGGTCCTCGACCCGCAGGGCGTCCACGTCGATGAGCTCGCCGTCGGCCGTGACGCCGAGGCGCTCGACGCGCCCGTCCGGCAGCACCTGGCGCTGGTCGAGCACGGTCACACCGAGCTCGGGGAAGGTGAAGCCATGGGCGTGGCTCGGCAGCTCGGGCGCGAGCAGCTGGGCGAGGAGGGGCAAGGCGACGTGCAGCATGGCAGCAGGGGCTCGGGACTCGGGGGACACGGGAGTCCCCAGACTAGTCACCGACCCGGCATCCAAGGACCCACTTTTCGGCCCAAGCTCCCGTCAGCGCTCGGCGACGATCCGGATCCGCTCGGCCGGGATCGCGAGGGCGCTCATCAGGTAGCGCTTGAAGGCCGGGTCGTGGTCGGTCTCGGCCAGGGCCGCCTGCATGCAGGCCAGCCACGCGTCGCGGCCGTCCTCGCGCACGTCGAGGTGATGGTGGAACATCGGGATGCTGATCGGCCCGTAGGTCTCGTCGAAGAGCCGCGGGCCGCCGAGCCAGCCGGCGAGGAAGCGCGCCAGCTTGTCCTTGGAGGTGGTCAGGTCCGGCGGGTGCATGGCGCGGATGCGGGCCGCGACGGGCAGCTCGTCCATGTGGCCGTAGAAGCGCTCGACGAGGTCCACGAGGCCCTCGAAGCCGCCGGCCGCACGGTACGACGCATCCCCCTGGCCGAAGGGGGTCTTCTCGGTCTCGCTCTGCATGCTGGTGGGACTGCTAGCTTGGATTCGGGGGCTTTGGAGGGGGGCGACCTAGACCGGACTCACTCCCACTCGATCGTGCCGGGGGGCTTGCTGGTGATGTCGAGCACGACGCGGTTGATGCCGCGCACCTCGTTGATGATGCGGTTCGAGATGCGCGCCAACAGCTCCTGGGGCAGGTAGGCCCAGTCGGCGGTCATCGCGTCCTCGCTGGACACCACGCGCAGGCAGCAGGCGTCCTCGTAGGTGCGCTGGTCCCCCATCACGCCGACGGACTTGGTCGGCAGCAGCACGGCGAAGTACTGCCACAGGCCCTTGTCCTCGCCGGCCTTCTCGATCTCGGAGGTCGTGATGTGGTCGGCGCGGCGCAGGAGCTCGCAGCGCTCCTCGGTGATCTCGCCCAGGATGCGGACGGCCAGGCCGGGCCCCGGGAAGGGCTGGCGGTCGACGACCGGCGAGCCGAGGCCGAGGTGCCGGCCGATCTCGCGGACCTCGTCCTTGAACAGCTCGCGCAGGGGCTCGACGAGGTCCATCTCCAGGTCCTCGGGCAGGCCACCCACGTTGTGGTGCGACTTGATCACGGCGGTGCTGCCGCCGTGGGCCGCGATCGACTCGATCACGTCCGGGTACAGGGTGCCCTGGCCCAGGAAATTCGCGTTCTCGAAGCGCGTGGCCTCGCGCTTGAAGACGTCGACGAAGACCTTGCCGATGACCTTGCGCTTGGTCTCGGGATCGCTGACGCCGGCCAGGGCATCGAGGAACTCCTTGCGCGCGTCGACCACGGTCAGGTCCATGTGGAAGTGACCGCCGAAGAGCGTCTCGACCGCCTCGCGCTCGCCGTGGCGCAGGAGGCCGTTGTCGACGAACACGCAGTGCAGCCGGTCGCCGATGGCGTGCTGCAGGATCACGGCTGCGACCGACGAGTCGACGCCACCGGAGAGGCCCAGCACGACCTCGCCGTCCTCGCCGACCTGCTCGCGCACGGCGCGCACCTCGCGGTCGACGATCGAGCCCGGGCGCCAGTCGGCCGGGGCCGCGCAGACGCGCACGAGGAAGTTCTCGATCACCTCGCGCCCGCGCACGCTGTGGGTCACCTCGGGGTGGAATTGCAGGCCCCAGAAGTTGCGCGCCGGGTCCCCGATGACCGCGAAGGGGCAGGTCTCGGTCGAGGCGTAGACCTCGAAGCCGGTCGGGATCGAGGCGACCTGGTCGCCGTGGCTCATCCACACGACCGTGTGACCGTCGATCGAGTCGAGCACACCCGTGGGGTTCTCGATGCGGATCGACGCGCGCCCGAATTCACGGCTGTCGGCCGGGTTGACCTGGCCGCCGAGGGTCTGGCACATCCACTGCAGGCCGTAGCAGATGCCGAGCACCGGCACGCCGAGCTCGAGCAGCTCGACGGGCACCTCGGGGGCGTCCTCCGCGTAGACCGAGGCCGGGCCGCCGGACAGGATGATCCCCGCGAGGTCCATGTCCTTGGCGCGCTCGAGGGCGCGGTGCGGCGGGGCGATCTCGCACCACACGCGCGCTTCGCGGACACGCCTCGCGATCAGCTGGGCGTACTGGGTGCCGAGGTCGACGATCAGGATGCCGCGCGGCGCGGCCTCGACGATCGGGCTGGTGGGGGCGCTCATTCGTGGTTGTAGTTGGGGGCTTCCTTAGTGATCTGAACGTCGTGCGGGTGGCTCTCTTTCATGCCCGCCGAGGTGACGCGCACGAAGCGGTGGTTCTCCCAGAGCTCGGGGATGGTGCCCGAGCCGGAGTAGCCCATGCCGCTGCGGATGCCGCCGACGAGCTGGTAGATGGAGGTCGAGAGGGGCCCCTTGTAAGGCACCATGCCCTCGATGCCCTCGGGCACCAGCTTCTCCATCTCCTTCACGTCCCCCTGGCGGTAGCGCTCCTTGCCGCCCTCGACCATGGCGCCGAGGCTGCCCATGCCGCGCACGGCCTTGAACGAGCGTCCGCGGAAGAGGATGCGCTCGGAGGGGCTCTCGTCGCAGCCGGCGAGCAGGCTGCCGACCATGACGCTCGAGGCGCCCGCGGCGAGGGCCTTGGCCATGTCGCCGGAGTAGCGCAGGCCGCCGTCGGCGATGACGGGGACGTCGCTGCCCTTGATCGCCTTGGCGACCTCCAGGATCGCCGAGAGCTGCGGCACGCCGACGCCCGCGACGATGCGCGTGGTGCAGATCGAGCCAGGACCGATGCCGACCTTGACCGCGTCGGCGCCGGCCTCGACCAGCGCCCGGGCGGCCTCGGCCGTGGCGATGTTGCCGGCGACGACGTCGACGTCGGGGTGGGTCTCTTTGAGCTTGCGCACGGTGTCGATCACGTTGCGGCTGTGGCCGTGGGCGGTGTCGACGACCAGCACGTCGACGCCGGCACCCACGAGGCCTGCGGCGCGCTCGTAGTCGTGGACGCCGATGCCGGCGCCGACCCGCAGCCGACCGCGCTGGTCGGTCGCGGAGTGCGGGAAGGACTCGAGCATGTCGAGGTCCTTCATCGTGATCAGGCCCTTGAGCCGACCGCAGCCCGAGCTGCCGGGCTCGACGATCAGCAGCTTCTCGATCTTGTGCTCGAACAAGAGCTCGCGCGCCTCGTCGAGGGACGTGCCGGGGGGCGCCGTGACGAGGCCCTCCTTGGTCATCACCTCGGAGACCGGCGTGCCGGCGACCGTCTCGAAGCGACAGTCGCGGTTGGTCAGGATGCCGACCACGCACGCGTCGTCGTTGAGGATCGGCAGGCCGCTGATGTTGTGGCGCGACATGATCTCGCGCGCCTCGCCCATCGTCGCCGTCGGCGGCAGGGTCACGGGGTCCTGGATCACGCCGTTGGCCGAGCGCTTGACCTTGTCGACCTCGGCGATCTGGCCCTCGATCGACAGGTTGCGATGGATGATGCCGAGGCCACCCTCGCGGGCGAGGGCCACCGCGAGGCGCCACTCGGTCACCGTATCCATCGCGGCGGAGACGATCGGGGTCTTCAGGAACACCCGGCGTGAGAAGCGCGTGGAGACGTCGACCTCGTTCGGAACCAGGTCCGAGAGGCGCGGCACGAGCAGGACGTCGTCGAAGGTTAGACCTTCGGGAATGGAGAGGGACATGGGAGGCTTCTCTGTAAGGGCGCGTTCGCCCTGCCCGAACTGCCGCCGGATCACCGGATCCTCCGGGCCTCTCGTCGAAATCGACGCGCCCAGCGCCCGGCGTCCGGGGTCGCTCCAGGGGCTGTTGAGGCCCCCGAATGGTCCTGGCGCGGGAAATGGAAGGCGGAGATTGTAGGGCCCGGGCAGGGGCGCGCCAAGCACCGCGACAGGTCTCGGCGCGAGTCCCTCGGAAACCCATGGCCAGCGCCTCCCCGCCTAGGCGTCCGCCGCTCCACGAGAAAGGGTCCGACCCGAAGCCGAAGCAACGAGACGGACCCAAGAGAGGAGGAGGCTTATGACTTCGACATTCCAGACCCTGGACTAGAGTCCTTCGGAGGCCTTCCTCGGCATTCTTTTACATCGCGGTCGCAATCCGTGGTTCCTTGCCACTTCCCGGCCAAGCGACGTCCAAGGCTTTTCCTGGGACTGGCCCACCACCCTGGCCCGGGGCCCCCTCCTGGGCGATACTCCGGGTCCATGGACACCCCCAGAGAAGTGCGCCACGCCCTGCACGTCTTCCCCTCCTTCGTGCCCGCTGGCTCCCAGACGCGCACCGCCGCGATCATCAACGGCCTGGGGCCGCGCTGGCGCCACTCGGTGCTCTCCATGGACGGCAAGGACAGCGCCCGGACCTTGGTCGACGCAGACATCCGGCTCGACCTGGTCCCCGCGCCGAAGAAGGCCGGGCTCTTCACGACCTTGAAGAGCCTCCAGGCGCTCCTGCGCGAGCACGAGCCCGACCTCATCTGCACCTACAACTGGGGCTCGATCGAGACGATCCTGGCGGTGCGCAGCCTGGCCGGCTTCCCCCTGATCCATCACGAGGACGGCTTCGGGCCCGACGAGAAAGATGGCTTCAAGCGCCGTCGCACCTGGGCCCGGCGCTACCTCCTCAAGCGCGTGCCCGCGGTGGTCGTGCCCTCCCACAACCTCGGCCGCATCGCCAAGGACCTGTGGCGCGTGCCCGAGGGGCGCCTGCACGTGGTGCCCAACGGCGTCGACCTCGCGCGCTTCGCGAGGGCCAGCGCGGGCCAGGCCCCGGGCGACCTGCGAGCCGAGCTCGGCATCCCCCACCAGGCCTTCGTCGTCGGCTCGGTCGGCCACCTGCGCGCGGAGAAGAACTACCCGCGCCTGGTGCACGCCCTGGCCACCGCGCGCGAGCTCGCGCCCGAGCAGGACCAGCGCCTCCTGCTCGTCGGCGACGGGGACGAGCGCCCCGCGCTCGAGGCCCTGGCCTCCGAGCTCGGCCTGGCCAGCCACGTCCACTTCGCCGGCCACCGGGCCGACTGCGCACCGGCCTACCGGGCGATGGACCTCTTCTGCCTCAGCTCCGACACCGAGCAGATGCCGATCTCGCTCGTCGAGGCCATGGCCAGCTCCCTGCCCGCGGTCTCGACCGAGGTCGGCGACGTGCGGCTGATGATGCCCAAAGAGGCCGCCGGCAACGTCGTGCCCCTCGCCAGCGAGCCGGGAACGGACCAACCCGATTCCGCCGCCCTGGGCCTCGCCAGGCGCTTCGTGGCCCTGGCTAGCGATCCGACCGAACGCGCCCGCCTCGGCGAGCTCGGCCGCACCAAGGCCCACGCGGAGTACGCCTTCGACCAGATGCTGCGCTTCTACGAGGGCCTGTACGAGGGCCTCGTCTTCGCCGACGAAGTGGCGCCGTCGAAGTCGGGCGCCTGAAGTCCAGCCCTCCAGGGCCCCCGCCACGCGCGAGCGAGAAGCCCCGCATCCAGCGCGAAAGCACACCACCGAAGCGGTAGGATCCCCGCATCGATCCACTGTGAGAACGCCATGACGACGACCCAAGCCTCCCCAGCCACCACCACCCGCGTGGTCCTCGACTCCATCGCCCGCCGTGCCTTCGTGCACATGAACGCCATGATCTGGCAGGCGAACAACCGCAAGGACAAGGAGCCCGGTGACCCCAAGGTCGGCGGCCACCCGGCTTCCTGCGCAAGCTCCCTGCACATCCTCGGCGCCCTGCATCTCGTCGCGCGCGAGCCCCACGACTTCGTGGCGTGCAAGCCCCACGCGGCGCCGATGGACCACAGCTTCGGGCACCTGCTCGGGATCTTCCGTCACCCCGACGGCAGCTCCCTCAGCGAGGAGGAGTCCGAGGGCGTCATGAGCCGCCTGCGCAAGTTCCCCGACTCCCCCGGCCAGCCGGTCTTCCAGAGCTACCACGCGGCGAGCGATCCGGACTCGTTCCACTTCCTGCCCTCGGGCTCGGTCGGCATCCCGCCGGTGGCCTCGGCCTACCTAGCCCTGGCCCACCGCTACGGTCGCGACCACGGCCATGAGCTCGTGCAGAAGGCCCAGTACTGGAGCCTGATCGGCGACTCGGAGTTCCGCGAGGGCAGCCTGCTCGAGTGCATGCCCGACGTGGCCGAGCGCAAGCTGGGCAACGTCACCTGGATCATCGACTACAACCGCCAGAACCTCGACGGCACGCGCATCCCCAACCACAAGGGCAACGAGGCGCGCGACTGCGACCGCATCGAGGCGATGGCCCTCGCCAACGGCTGGGAGGTGGTGCAGGTCCAGCACGGTGACTACCGCGAGAAGATCTTCGCGGCGCCGGGCGGCAGCGCGGTCAAGCACTGGCTCGAGGAGAGCCTGACCGACTACGACTTCCAGCTCCTCTTGTACCGACGCGACGCCGAGGCCATCCGGGCCGCCGCACGCAAGGACCACGCCGGCGCCGCCAAGGTGATCGACAACCTCGAGGACACCGAGGTCCTGCGCCTGCTCGACGACGTGGGCGGCCACGACATCGACCGCGTCGCCCGCGCCCTGACCGAGTCGCGCACCAACGCCGACGTCCCGACCATGCTGATCGTGCACACGGTCAAGGGCTGGGGCATGGAGTGCTTCGCCGACCCCTCCAACCACTCGGCGCTCGCGTCGAAGAAGGAGCTGGCCAAGCTGCTCGAGGACGAGGGCCTCAGCGAAGAGCGCCCGTTCGAGCGCTTCCCCGAGGACAGCCCCGAGGCCAAGTTCCTCGCCGCCCGCGGCGCGGAGTACCTCGCCGGCATGCAGACCGTGCGCGACCTCGCCGAGGCCAACCGCGCCAAGCTGAACGCGACCTACGAAGCCCAGGGCGGCCTGCCCGACAGCCTCGAGATCGACCTCTCGCTCTTCCCCACCGTCCACACCCAGTGGATGTGGGGCCAGCTCGCGTCGAAGCTGATCCGCATCGGCACCCGCGACCAAGGCGGCCCCCAGATGGCGGGCGCTGACAAGGAGCTCTCCGAGTCGGAGCAGCGCTGGAAGCTGGCCGCGGACCTCGTCGTGACCATGTCCCCCGACGTCGGCACCAGCACCAACCTGGCGCCCGGCATGGACCAGCGCATCTACGGCCCGCCCTCCTGCGAGGGCGATGCCTGCACGATCGAGGACCTGCAGCCGGCCTTCGACGCGCACCACCCCGAGATGTTCATGAGCCGGGACGCGTGGACGCGCCACATCCGGTTCGAGATCGCAGAGGCCAACGCGATGAGCGCGGTCGGCAGCTTCGGCAAGATGGACGTGTTCGGCGGCGTGCCGTTCTTCCCGGTGATGACGGTCTACGACTTCTTCATCAAGCGCGCCCTCGACCAGCTCTACTACAACCTCTACTGGGGCGGCGAGTTCGTCATCCTCGGCACGCCCAGCGGCGTGACCCTCTCCAGCGAGGGCGCCCAGCACAGCTGGAAGAGCGACATCCAGATCCCCAACATGGTGACCTGGGAGCCCTTCTTCGCGGCCGAGCTCGACTGGATCCTGTGCGACGCCTTGCAGCGCCACATGAGCGGCGACAACGTCGGCCGCAAGGGCGTGCTGATCCGTGCCGTGACCCGCGGTGTGCGCCAGGCCCTGCTGCTCGACAACCTGCGCCGCCAGGCGACCTACAAGGCCGAGCTCGGCGCCGGCGTGGCGCTCAAGCCCAAGGGCGACGAGGGTCCCGGCACGGACGAGTCGAGCGTCGCGGCGCTCGACGACGCGACCATCAAGGCGCGCCTGCGCGAGCACGTTCTGGCCGGCGGCTACTACCTGGTCGACTGGCGCGGGTACGAAGGCTACGAGCCCGGCGACAACGTCGTGCACGTCTTCGCCCTCGGCTCCGTCGCGACCGAGGCCCTGGCCGCCTCCGAGAAGCTGGCCGAGCTGGGCATCTTCGCCAACGTGATCGTCGTCACCAGCCAGGACCTGCTGCTGGGCATCCAGGGCGAAGAGGACGGCTACCGCCACCTCCTCGATGGCCTCGGCGTCGACGGCAACCTGCACGCCGTGCCGACCCAGTCCCCGGGCAAGTCCGAGCTCGTCTCCCTGGCCGCGCGCCGGGTCCCGATCGTCGCGGTCTGCGACGGCGAGGCCGGCCTGGTCGACAACATCGGCTCGATCGTGGGCGTCAAGCAGCGCACCCTCGCGGTGCGCCGCTTCAGCAAGTGCGGCCGCCCGAGCCAGATCTACGAGTACCAGTCCCTCGACGCCAACTCGATCGTCGAGGCCGTCGGCCAGGCGCTCAGCGAGACCGCCCTCGAGGACCTCTCGATCTCCCCCGCCCTGCTCGAAGAGCTGGCCGGCCGTCCCCGGGCCCCGCGCGCCGACTGGCGCGAACTCTGGCCCTCCTGACCCACCGCCCGCGCACCCGAACATGCCCGCTCCCGACGACGACCTGCACCTCGGTGCCGGTCAGCCGGACCCCGCACCCTTCCACGGTCACGAGGTCCTCAAGTCCGAGCGCGTCTACGACTCGGAGTGGTGCGCCCTCGACCGCCACGAGATCCGCGTCTCGCCCGGGGCCGAGGCGACGGGCGAGTACCACATCTTCCGCGTGCCCAACGCGATCGCCGTCCTGCCGGTGACGGCGGACGGCGACGTGGTCATGGTCTGGCAGCACCGCCACCCCCACGGCCGCACCCACTGGGAGATCCCCGCGGGTCGCATCTCACAGGGTGAGGCCCCGGCGGTCGCCGCCGAGCGCGAGCTGCTCGAGGAGACCGGCTTTCGCGCGGGCGAGCTGGTCGAGCTCACGGGCTTCTTTCCGATCAACGGCATCAGCGACCACTACGCCCACGTCTTCCTCGCCATGGACTGCGTGCGTGTCGCCGGCCTCGACCTCGACGAGACCGAGCGCTTGCTCGTGCGCACGCGCCCCCTGGCCGAGGTCAAGCGCCAGCTCTTCGAGGGCGAGCTCCAGGACGGCTTCACGGCCCTGACGCTGTTCTACGGCCTGCAGCGCCTCGGCAAGCTATAGCGCGCGCCTGGGGCATGCCCCACTCGCCCTGGTAGCCTGCTGGAGAGCGCACGGCGGCCCTCAGGCGCCGCCGAGCGCCTCGCGGGCGGCGCGCTCGCCCTCGGCCACGAGCGCCGCGCCGAGCTGGTAGTCGAACAGGCCGACGCCCTCCATGTTGGGCTCGATCAAGAGGGCCGGGGGCTCGATCGCGAACTGGGAGCGCGCCAGGTGGTGCTGCAGGATCACCACGCTGCTGTAGATCGAGTCGATCAAACCCGGACGGCTCGGGTCGGGTCCAGCTCCGGAGAAGCCCATCCGCCGCAGGAGGGAAGCGCTCGTCGACTCCTCCGTCTCCGGAGGCACCTCGGACCCTGACACGTCCTCCGCCGCCGGGGTCGCTCCTGCTTGGTCGTCGTCCTTGGAGCTGCTGCCGAAGGCGCCGCGCAGGAAGTCGCGCGCTCCCTTGGGCAGCCGGTCGCTGGCGAGGAAGGCCGCGAAGCGCCCGCTGCTGGGCGCCTTGGTGCTGGGCAGGATCGCGGGCTCGCCGAAGACCCGGTTGACGTTCACGGCCACGATGGGCAGGTCGCCGAGGGCGCGTGCGGCCGCGACCGGCACCGGGCTCGCGATCCCGCCGTCCACCAGCCAGCGCGGCTGGCCATCGACCTCGAGCAGGTAGGGCGTGAACAGGCCGGGGATGCCGAACGAGGCGCGCATCGCGCTGGTCATCCGGCCCGAGGTCAAGCGCAGCTCGTCCCCACCGGCAACGTCCACGGCCACGGCGCTGAAGGGCACGGCGAGGTCCTCGATGTCGACGTCGCCGACGAAGCTCTGCATCAGGTCCGTCAGGCGGCGCCCAGCGAACAGGCCGCCGCGCGGCAGCACCGGGTCGAGCATGCGCATCACGCCGCGCTTGTCCATCGCGGACATGAACTCCTCGTAGGCATCGAGCGCGCCGGCGCAGTAGGTGCCGCCGACGACCGCCCCGATGCTCGTCCCCGCTACGCCGCGGATCACGAGGCCGGCCTCTTCGAGGGCACGGATCACCCCGATGTGGCTCATGCCGCGCGCCGAGCCGCCGCCGAGGGCCAGGAGGACCTCGGTGCCTGGGGCCAGCGACGTCACTGGCCCGGCTCGGAGGAAGGCCTGCGCTCGAACAGGTAGAGCGCGGGACCCGGACGGCCCACGCGCCAGATCGACGTGCCCGCATGGTCGAGCTCGGTCGGCAGGCGCGCCTCGAGGGTCGCGCCGCTGGGGTCGGCGCCGAAGGGATCGCGCGAGTCGAAGTGCATGTCGCCGGGGACCCAGACCGTGGTGTGGCTCAAGCCCGAGAGCGGCGCGGGCACGGGACCGACCTCGAGCGTGCGGGGATCCTGCCAGCCGGCCTCGGGCGCGACGAGCTGGTCGAGCACGCCGTCACCGGGCGTCTTGTCGGCGAGCAAGAGGTGCGTCACGCCGAGCTGATCGAGCAGCTCGTCGGCGGTCAGGTGCTCGAGCCCCGGGACCTTGATGTGGAAGGAGCCGCGGCGGTCGTCGAAGTCGAAGTAGTCCGACAGGTAGAGCACGTCGATCCCGGCGCCTCCGGGCGGTCCGATCTCTTTGTCGTTCGCGTCATGGCCCGACTCCGCCAGGCTGCGCAGGAAGAGCAGGCGGTGCGCCTCCCGGGAGCCGAGGGTGCGCAGGTCGGCCAGGCGCTCGAGGCTGACCTTGGAGCGCGGCACCTCGGGGCCGTAGCGACCTACGGCCAGCACTGCGTCGGTCGGTAGGTCGGCGACCAGGCTCTCGGCCGCGCCCGCGCGCACGTCGGTCTGGTCGAGCACGTGGGCCAGGCGCATGGCCTGGACCAGGGGCACGACCAAGACCAGGACGAGCAGGGCGGCGACCGGGCGCGGCAGGTCGGCGAAGCGCGCCGGAGCAGCCTCGGCCGTGCCCCTGCCGCCGTCGCCGCCGTCCCGGGTAGCCTGGCGCGCGGCCAGGCGCTCGACGAATAGCCCCGCCGGCAGGCACAGGAGCCCGCCAAGGGGTAGGAGGTAGCGCACGTGGTCGTTGGTGCTGAAGAGGAAGACCACCCCCCACACCAGGAGGAACACCAGCGCCGGCCACATGCAACGCTTGCGCCAGGCGAAGAGCAGCCCCGCGAGGCCCAGGAGGACCAAGACCGGGTCGTAGAAGATCAGCGCGGTGGCGAGGCGCACGAAGGACTCGGGGCGCAGGCCCAGGACCCAGCCCTGGCCACCGATCGAGATCGCGCCGGCCGTCTCCTCCAGCTGGTCGCCCATCACGACCGCATCGCTGCCGGTGCCGCCGTGGACCAAGAGGTAGGGGTGGCCGACCAGCAGCCCGACGGCGAGGAAACCCACCACCGCCACGACGCCGTCGACGAGCAGCGGCTTGACCCTCGCGCCCAGGTCCCCGCGATTGCGCACCGCCACCAGCAGCCAGGCCACCGCCGTGATCAGCAGCGCGGCCGCACCCGCCTGGTGGCAGGCGAAGGCCAGCCCTGCGGCCGCGCCGCTCAGCACGAGCGCCTTGCGCGACTCGTGCACGACGTAGTTGGCCGCCGGCCAGGAGGCCAGCAGCATGAACAGCACCATCGGCTCCCAAGGCCGCTCCTGCGTTGAGAAGTGCACGCCGAGCAAGCCCGTGGCAGCCAGCCACGCCGCGATCCAGGCGCCGAGTCCCATGCCCATTGCGCGCGCCGCGCCGAAGGCGACCAGCGGCAAGAGCGCCGAGAGGCAGGCCACCAAGACGCGCGCGGGTAGGTGCACGGCCTCGGGGTGCTCGAGCACGGTGCGCTTGAAGCCCTCGGCATCGGACCACTCGCCAGCGGCGTAGCCGACGCCGAACTCTACGGCGTAGACGGGCAGCAGCAGGTACGGGAGCAGGTTCGGGTAGCTCGAGTAGTCCCCCACCTCGGGCACTAGGGTCTTGTCCTGAGCCATGCCGAGCGCGCTCTTCACGACGTGCGTGTCGGGCACGTAGTTGGCGGGCATCCCGTGGTCGATCGGCCACAGGCGCAGGCCCAGCGAGACGACGAGGATCAGCAGCAGACCGAGCCGCGTGCGGCCGGAGCCACGGCTTGCGGATTTGGGGAGCAGCGACATGGCGTGCAGGTTAGCGCATGGCGCTCTTTACGCCCTGTCCGGACGCCTGTGTTTCCCGCCCGACGCCCACGCCAGCTGGCTCAGGCGAGTCCGCGCAGCCAGCTCACGACGGCACGGGCCATCTCGCGCTCGCGCCCGCCGGTGAACGAGTGGTCGGCCCCCTCGAGCACGACCAGCTCAGCGCTCACGCCCGCCGCTGCCTGGGCCTCGACGGACTCGCTCGGCGGCACGACGTCGTCCTGGCTGCCGTGCACCAGGAGCCAGGGCACGCGCACGTCCGGCGCCAGGGGCAGGACGCTCTCCACCGCGCTCATGTCGTCCAGGAAGGTCTGCCCCATCGGGCACTCGGGCTTGTCCCACATCAGCTCGCCGATGCCGCAATCGCTGAGGCGCCGCTCGACGAAGCCCTGGGTGTGCACCATGCCGGCCAGGGAGACCAGCGCCTTGACGCGCTCCTCGCCTGCGCCCATCAGCATCACACCGACCGCGCCGCCCATGCTGTGGCCGACGTACACCAGGGGCGCGATGCCGGCCTCCTCGAGGGTGTCGAGCACGGCGCGCAGGTCGGCGAGCTCCTTCGTGGGGCAAGAGTCCAGGAAGTCCCCCTCGCTGTCCCCGTTGCCGGAGAAGGAGAAGCGCAGCGAGCCATACCCCGCGGCGGCCAGCTCGGTCGCCAGGGTCGTGGCCCACTCCCGGTGCATGTTGGCCGTCAGGCCGTGGCCGATGACCACCGTGGCGGCGCGCTGGTTGGGAGCGGCGAAGTAGGTGTACTCGAGTGCTTCGCCCGAGGCGTTCAGGAGCGGACCGAGGTCAGAGGTGCGGGTCATGGTCGAAGGGTGCGGGGTCGAGGGCGGCGATGGATCGAGGGCTTGAACTAGAAGGTGATCACCGACCGGATTCCGTCCTGGTCGTGCATCAGGTCGAAGCCCTTGTTGACCTCGTCGAGCGAGATCCGGTGGGACACGAAGCCGTCGAGCTCGAGCTCACCGGCGAGGTACATGTCGACCAGCTGCGGCACGTGGGTGCGGCCCTTGGCGCCGCCGAAGCTGCCGCCCAGGACCGTGCGGCCGGTGATCAAGAGGCGCGGCACGATCTCGAGCTTCTCGCCCTTGCCGGCCACACCCAACATCGTCGCCTTGCCCCAGCCGAAGCGCGCGGCCTCGACCGCCTGGCCCATCACCCCCACCAGACCCGTGGCCTCGAAGGTGTAGTCGGCACCGAGTCCATCGGTCGCATCCAGCACCATCTGCGCCCCGTCCGCGCCGCCGGTCAAGACCTCGGTCGCACCGAACTGAAGCGCCAGCTCGCGCCGCTTGGCCGAGGGGTCCAACACGAGGATGCGCTCGGCGCCGCACTTCTTCGCGCCGACGACAGCCCCCAGACCAACCATGCCCGCGCCGAACACGGCGACGGTCGAGCCCTGCTCGACCTCGGCCTTCCAGAGCGCGGCCGCGATGCCGGTCGTCGCGCCGCAGGCGAGCAGGCAGATGCTCTCGAAGGCGGCGTCCTTGCTCACCTTGGCCAGGGCGATCTCCGGCATCACCGTGTACTCGGCGAAGGTGCTGGTGCCCATGAACATGCGCAGGGGCCCGGCCTCGCGGGAGAGGCGCGAGGTGCCGTCGGGCATCAGGCCCTGGCCCTGGGTCGCGCGGATCGCCGTGCAGATGTTGGTCTTGCCGCTCTTGCAGTGCACGCACTCGCCGCACTCGGGGGAGAAAA
>JARGPD010000216.1 GCA_029212845.1 Planctomycetota bacterium | reverse complement strand
CCGGGGGACCGGGCCGGCGGGTCGGGATTTCCTTGCGTATTTCCCCCGGGAAAGATTCCGGCCCGTTCTGGGGCCCCCCAGGCAGCTCGGCACTAGGCCAGCCCAGGGCGGCAGGGGCAGGAAAAGCGGGCGCCCTCCCCGAAGGAAGGACGCCCGCCCAGTCAGAAGGGCAGGGGTGACCCCCGGCCCCTCCAGCTCCGTATCAGCTGCCGAGCACCAGGTGCAGGCCGTTGCTGGTCTCGGCCGGGAAGCCGCCGCCCGGGAGGAACCAGCTCTGCATGTTGAGCTGCACGCCGGAGAGGCTCGGGGTCGCCGGGATCGGCTTGGTGAGGCTCCAGCTCGGGGTCGCGATGACGCCCTGGATGCTGGCCGAGAACACATCGATCCAGTTCACGCTGAAGCCGCTGACGAGCAGCGTGTTCGGCGTGCCCATGTGGCCGCTCATGACGAGCAGGCCGATCGAACCGGAGGGCGTGTTGTCCCCCTCGAAGGTGATGCTGCTGCCCAGGACGGGAGCGGTCGAGCGCAGGGTCGGCGCGCCGAGGCCAGGGAGGCCGAGGTCGGCCGAGTAGGCACCGACGTTCGCGATCGTGTGCAGCTCTTGGCCGAGGTACGGGTCGTCGGCCTTGAAGAACAGGCCGCCGGCCGCGAGCATCAGGTCGGTCGGACCACTGCCCGAGGCGCCCGGGAAGATGTCGCAGACCTCGACCGTGCCGGCGTCGGTGCCGTCGCTGAACCACAGCTCTTGGCCGTTGTCGCTGGTAGCGCGGAAGTAGACGCCGTTGCTGACCGCGGTGAGGTAGCCGGGGGTTCCAGACGCGGTGCCCGGGTTGATGTCCTTGACCAGAACGGTGCCGGCGGCCGTGCCGTCCGAGACGAACAGCTCACGCCCGAAGGTGTTCGGGTCGTACAGCGACAGGAACATCTGACCACCCGAGAGGGTGATCTCGGCGGGCGAGCCGCTCGAGAGTCCGGGGTAGTGGTCGATCACCAGCTGCGTGCCGGCGGCGGTCAGATCCGTCTGCCACAACTCGTTGCCCGTCACGCCGTCGTTGGCGTAGAAGTAGAGTAGACCGTTGTAGTGGACGAAGTCCTTGGCACCGGAGCCCGAGGTGCCCGGGCGCAGGTCGGTGACGAGCACGGTGCCGGCGGCGGTGCCGTCGGTCGTGAACATCTCGGTCCCCGTGCTGCCGTTGTTGCCAACGAACATCAGCTGGCCGTTGTACTTGGTCCAGAGCGCAGGCGTCGAGCTGCCCGAGCCGGGGTTCAGGTCGACGACCATCGACGAGGTCGCCGGAGCGCCGATCGACTTCCAGAGCTCGGTGCCGTTGACGCCGTCGTTCGCGCGGAAGAGCAGCTCGAAGCCGTAGTCCACGAACTGCGACGGGTACGAGCTCGAGCTACCGACGCGCAGGTCGTCCACCATCCAGGTACCGAGCGCGGTGCCATCGGTGCGCCACAGCTCGGCGCCGTCGGTGCCGTTGTTGGCCTGGAAGTACAGGATCTGGTGCAGCGGGTGGAAGAAGAAGCCGTTCGGCGAGCTGTTGCCGCCGCCGTTGATGTCGAGCACCTGGTAGGTGCCCGCCACGGTGCCGTCGGTGCGCCACAGCTCGTTGCCGGTGGCGCCGTCGTTGGCCTCGAAGTAGGTCACGTGCTCACCCCCCATCCAGCACGTGTAGAACACCTTGATCGAGCTGCCGCTGGCGCCGGAGTTGATGTCCATGAGCAGGGTCACGCCGCTCGCGGCATCCCAGCGGTACAGCTCTTCACCGATCACGCCGTCGTTGCCGAGGAACAGAAAGTAGCTGCCTCCCACCGCGTGCATGTCGTCGGGCAGGCCGTCGGCGGTGATCACGTTGGCGTCCACCTCGACGAGCAGGTTCGTGCCCGCGGTCGTGCCGTCGGTGACGTAGAGCTCTTCCCCGAGGGCGTCGGTGTCGGCGGTGAACAGGAACTCGGTGGCCGAGATCGGGGTGAACCAGTCCGGCTTGGAGCCGACCGGGCCCAGCTCGATGTCCTTGACCAGGGTGGTGGTCGTGCCGTCGGTCCTCCAGAGCTCGCGGTCGGTGCTGGGGCCGGCCGAGAGGTACAGGAAGCCGTTGAAGGACGTCAGGTTGTTGTTGTTGAACGCGACGCCGTCGGAGGAGCCGGGATCGAAGTCGTAGACGATCGTAGTGCCGGCGAAGGTGCCGTCCGTGCTCCACAGCTCGCGGCCGAAGCCGGCGTTGTCGTCGGCCGTGAAGTACACGCGTCCGGCGTGGGTCACGAAGTCCTGGGGGTTGGAGCTGGCGGAGATGTCGATGTCCATGACCTCGACCGTGCCCGCGGTGGTGCCGTCGGTCTTCCAGACCTCGTCACCGTTGGGACCCTTGGCGCGGAAGAACAGCTCGCCGCCGAGCGCGGCGGAGTAGTCCAGGTTCGCGTTCGAACCCGAGGCACCCGGGTTGATGTCCTTGACCATGACGGTGCCGGCGCCGGTGCCGTCGGTCTTCCACAGCTCGTAGCCGTTGGTGCCGTCCTGGGCCTTCATGTACACCTCACCGTTGTGGTGCACCATGTAGTCGGGGGTGAAGGAGAGCGAGCCAGGGTTCAGGTCAGCAAGCATCACGGTGCCCGCGGCGGTCCCGTCGGACTCCCACAGCTCGATGCCGCTCACGCCGTCGTTGGCGCGGAACAGGAACTTGCCGGGGACCGGGCTGAGGGTCAGGCGACCCGCCGAGCTGCTGCTCGAGCCGGGGCGGATGTCGAGCACCATCTGGGTGCCGAGGTCGGTGCCGTCGGACTCCCAGAGCTCGCTGCCGTTGACGGCATCGTTGGCGGCGAAGTAGATCTTGCCGCCGAACTCGAGGATGTTGTTGACCGAGGACGCGCCCGTTCCAACGCGAATGTCCTTCACCATGATGGTGCCGGCGGTGGTCCCGTCGGAGGTCCACAGCTCGTTGCCGTGGACGCCGTCGCTAGCAGAGAACCAGAGCTTGCCGTTGGCGACGGTCATGCGCGAGATGAAGGACGAGCCCGAGCCCGGGTTGATGTCCTTGACCAGCACGGTGCCAGTGGCGGTGCCGTCGGTCTTGTAGAGCTCTTCCCCGCCGAGCAGGGTGTCGGCGCTGAAGAACCACTCGCCGCCGAGGGAGACGAAGCTGTACTCCTCGTCGTTGGTGATGTTGAGGATCTCGCCCTCGGGGTTCGACGAGAAGCCGCTGCCGATCGAGTTCATGTCAAGGACTGGCGTGCAGACCTGGGCCCCGGCGAAGCCGGAGAGCAGACCCGCTGCGGCCAGTGCCGTGAAGTTGTGACGCTGATTCATGGGATGGTTCTTGTGGGTGTGGATGGACGGATGGGGAAGCAGCGGGGCCGGTACCGATGCTGACGCGATACCAGACGCTACCGTCTGATCCAGACCCGTGGACCTACCTCTCGATTTTTCTCTGGAGTAAAATTCCCAGGAATATCCTAGCCGTGCTCTACTGGGCTATCGCCCCGACCGAGCCAGTCGGCCGACGCTCCATGTCTCGACACGACCCCAGCAGCAAGCCCCTTCCCAAGGACCCCGAGCGGCGGTCCGAGGTGCCTTCCAAGGCCACTTCGAGCCCGGAGAGCGGCCTCCCTGACCCGTCCAGGCGACCCTGGACCACTGGAAGGGCCGGACGTTTGATAACCTCGCCGGCCATGTCCGTGATGACCGAGCACCAGGACGGTTTCAGCGTGACGCTCGAGGCTAGCCTCGAGCGTCTCCAGCAAGCCCTCCGCCAAGCCCTGATCCAAGCCGGGGTCCAGAAGCCCGGCCCCACGGCGATCAATCGCAGCCTCGGGCTCGACAAGTCGATCGCGTGGAAGATCGGCCGGATCGCCAAGGCCGAGCGGCCCCTGCAGGCGCTGGAGTTCCTGCCAGGGCCCCAGGGCGCCCGGATCGTGGTTGATGCCTTCATCGCCGCCAAGGTCCCCAAGCCCGTCCACCTGGAGCTTCACGCCGCCTTCGATGCCCTCGAACAGGACATCGAGCTGCATGCCGGCGACCGCCTCACCGCCAAGGCCATGGCCCGCGCCGCCCTGTCCTCCAGCGCCCAGCCCTCCCTCGACGAGAACCTCCGTCGCGAGCACTTCCGCACCTCGAGCTCCATCTGGGGAGCCCAGGCACGGGTCCAGCTGAAGGCCGACTTCATCGCCCCGGGCGCCGGGCATCTGACCATCGACACGGCCGGCTTCGAGGGCTTCATCGACCTGCGCCGCCTGCGCCCTGGCATCCCGTGGCGCATCGGGCGCAAGCGCGTGATCAACACCTCGGGCGTCCAAGCGACAGCCTTCCAACCCCTCGACCCGCGCTGCGACGGCGACCTGCCCCTGTTCCACGACCACTGCAGCACGCCGCTGCCCGGCCTGAGCAGCCACGAGGACGCCGAGGGCTTCCACAACTTCACCCTGGAGCCCGGGCGCGTCGGCCGCACGGGCTCGGTCAATTGCCTGATCGCGACCAAGTGCGCCTCGGCCATCGACGTGAGCGGCAGCGACGAGGCCAACAAGCTGGTCACCGGCGTGCACCAGCGCACCCCCAGCGAGCTCTTGGTGCTCGACCTGTTCGTGCACCGCTCCCTCGCCCCCCTCGAGACGCCCGAGGCCGGCCTCAACGGCCAGCTGGTGATGGGTCCCGCGAGCCCGCTCGGTGGACCCGACTCGCCCCTGCCGGTCCCGTTCCACATCGAGACCCTCTCGACCCGCCCCGGCGGTCAGTCGCTGCTCGAGGTCCCTGGCTACTCCGACGCCATCCAGGACGCGGTGCGCATGGCGGGCGACTCCTTCGGGCGCGAGCGCTGGCAGCTCGAAGACTTCCTCGGCTACCGCGTGCGCCTGACCTACCCGCCGATCCCGACCATCGGCTGGATCCGCATCCAGCTGCCCACGGACTTCTAGCCCGCGGAGCCGGCGCTGGCACGCCCCCGGCCTCTCGCTTGGGCGCGCACGGGCCGCGTCCTAGCTCACCTCGCTCTGCTCCCGAGCACGAGCCAGAGGCCGTTCGACGTGGTCGCTGGCAGCAGCGCCGGTGGTGCAGCCAGGCGGTGGCTCCCCCACGGCAACGAGGGCGGCCCGCGGGGTGCGGGCTGCCCTCGGGGGGGGGGGCG
>JARGPD010000033.1 GCA_029212845.1 Planctomycetota bacterium | reverse complement strand
CCCCCCCCCCCCCCCCCCCCCCCCCCCCCCCCCCCCCCCCCCCCCCCCCCACCACCCCCTTCGCCCGACCACCCGAGCGCAAGCCCGCTGCAAGCGCCCCCGCTCACAAAGTGCCACCCACCCGGGCAACAGCCAATAACCCAGCGGCACATGAGCGCCAAGCCCGTGCGGTGCTTGAGCACCTGCCCGCCGCAAGGCGCTTGCCCAGCGGCAACAGAGCGCAACAAAAAGCCCGTGCGGCGCTTGAGCACTTGCCCGCCGCAAGGCGCTTGCCCAGCGGCAACAGAGCGCCTACTTCTTCGCCCGCTGCTCCGCTTGCTTGCGCTTGTTGGCCTCGGCCTTCTCGGCGTTCGCCCACGAGTCGCGCAGGGAGACCGAGCGATTGAAGATCGGTGCGCCGGGCTTCGAGTCGACGGTGTCGGCGCAGAAGTAGCCGACACGCTCGAACTGGCAGCGGAAGCCGGGCTCGGCGAGCGCGAGGCTCGGCTCGACCTTGGCGGTGACGACCTCGAGGGAGCTCGGGTTGAGGCTCTCGAAGAAGTCGCCGTCCTTGCCGACGTCCATCGGGTTGGGCTTGGAGAAGAGGTGGTCGTAGAGGCGCACCTCGACGTCGGCTGCGTGGTCCGCCGAGACCCAGTGCAGGGTCGCCTTGACCTTGCGGCCGTCCTCGGTGTTGCCGCCCTTCGATGCGGGGTCGTGGGTGCAGAGCACACGCACGACCTCCCCCGTCACGGGGTCCTTCTCGACACCCGTGCAGGTCACGTAGTAGCCGTAGCGCAGGCGCACCTCGCGGCCAGGTGCCATGCGGAAGAACTTCTTCGGCGGGTCCTCCATGAAGTCCGCGCGCTCGATCAGGAGGCGCCCGCTGAAGGGCACCTCGCGCCGACCGGCGGACTCGTCCTCGTGGTTGTTGATCGCCTCGACCAGGACCGCCTCGCCGCCGGACCAAGAGCCGTCCTCGGCCTGCTCGGCGCCGGGCCAGTCCGTGATCACGACCTCGAGCGGATCGAGCACAGCCATGCGGCGCTCGGCGTGCTTGTTGAGGTCGCTGCGCAGCTCGTTCTCGAGGCGCACCATCTCGATCGTCGAGTTGAACTTGGCCACGCCGACGCCGTTGCAGAAGTTGCGCACGGAGGCCGGGGTGTAGCCGCGGCGCCGCAGGCCACGCAGGGTCGTCAGGCGCGGGTCGTCCCAGCCCGAGACCCGGCCCTCGTCCACGAGGCGCGTGATCAGGCGCTTGCTCATCACGCTGAACGACAGGTTCAGGCGCGCGAACTCGATCTGCCGCGGGTGGTGCACGCCGAGCTTCTCGAGGAACCAGTCGTACAGCGGCCGGTGGTTCTCGAACTCGAGGCTGCAGAGCGAGTGCGTGATGCCCTCGATCGAGTCCTCGATGCCGTGGGCCCAGTCGTACATCGGGTAGATGCACCACGCGTCGCCCGTGCGGTGGTGCTCGACATGGCGGATGCGGTAGATGATCGGGTCGCGCAGGTTGATGTTCGGCGAGCACAGGTCGATCTTCGCACGCAGCACGTGGGCGCCGTCCTCGAACTCGCCCGCGCGCATCCGCCGCAGCAGGTCCAGGCTCTCGGCCTTGGGCCGCTCGCGCCAGGGGCCGGCCATCCCGTCCCGGGTGGTGTCCCCGCGCAGCTCACGGATCTCTTCGCTGGTGCACGAGTCCACGTAGGCGTCGCCCTGCTCGACGAGCTGCTCGGCCAGCTCGTACATGCGCTCGAAGTAGTCCGAGGCGAAGTACAGCCGGTCCTCCCAGTCGTAGCCGAGCCAGCGGATGTCGTCCTGGATCGCGTCGACGTACTCGACATCCTCCTTGACCGGGTTCGTGTCGTCGAAGCGCAGGTTGCAGAGGCCGCCGCGCTCGGCCGCGATCTCGAAGTTGATGCAGATCGCCTTGGCGTGGCCGATGTGCAGGTACCCGTTCGGTTCGGGGGGGAAGCGCGTGTGCACGCGGCCCCCGTTCTTGCCGGCGGCGATGTCCTCGTCGACGAAGTTCCGGATGAAGTCGCGCGGTGCCTCCTGGCCGGCGGCAGCCTTGGCACCGGCGGTTTCGGGGGAGGCGGGGACGGTCTTCTCGGGGGTCTCGGACATGGCTCTTTCTCGGGCTGGGCTGGAGTGGCGCGCATGGTACCCGCTGCCTCGCCGGACGCCCGCCTCTCCACCCCCGGATCTCACCCGAACGTCACCGATTCCAAGCGCCACCGTGCTACCTTGTGCCCCGCAGGCGCTCGCCCAGCCCACCCGAGCCCGATGCGCCTTCCAAGGCGGCAATCCGGCCCACCGGGAGGCACCCAAGCCGCGCCTGCAGGCCGCCCCACTTCGAACCATCCAGCAGCCCCGGCGCGAGGCCGGGGACCCCGCCATGCGCACCCTGCTCAGCCAGTTCTGCGAGGAATTCGACGCGATCGTTCGCGCCCTCATCCAACCGATCACCGCGACCGGCGCCGCCCTCGAAGCGGCCTCGGACGACCTGTCGGGGCGCGAGCTGCGCCCGGCGCTCGTCGACCTGTCGCACCAGTTCGAGACCCTCGCCGACAAGGTCGCCGAGCAGCAGGCCTACGTGCTGATCTTCGGGCCGCTCAAGAGCGGCAAGTCGACCCTGATGAACGCCATCGCGGCCACCTACGTCAGCGAGGTCACCAGCCTGCCGGCCTACCCGTGCATGGTCTACGTCTCGCACTCCGAGACCCGCGAGTACACGGTCACGCGCTACACCGGCGGGTCCGAAACCTACACCGACCCCGCCGCCCTGCACCTCGCCATCCACCGCGCCCACGGCGAGCTGGCCGAGCGCCTGCGCGCGATCGAGGACGCCGGCAAGACCAGCGAGGAGTTCGACCCCGCCGTCGACCTGCCCCAGGCGATCCGCCGCATCGACTTCAAGATCCCCGCCGGCGAGCTGGCCGAGTCCGGCGCCGTGATGGTCGACACCCCCGGCCTCTACAGCCGCATGAAGTTCGGCTACGACCGCATGACGCGCGACTTCCGCGACGCGGCCGCCTGCGCAATCTTCGTGGTCAAGACCGACAACCTATTCCTCGAGCAGGTCTTCGCCGAGTTCAACCAGCTGCTCGAGCTGTTCAGCCGCATCTTCCTGGTCGTCAACCTCGACTCGACCAAGCGCGACCTAGCGCCCGACGGCAGCCTGCGCCCGAGCCTCGAGCAGGAGAACCCCCTGCGCATCATCGAAGCCTTCGAAGACCTCGCGATGAGCGCGCCGCTCAAGGCCGCCGCCGACGAGGGGCGCCTCAAGATCTACCCGGTCGACCTCTTGCACTCCGCGGCCGAGCGCCTCGGCGGCACACCGACCATGCCCGACGGCAGCCCGCTCACGCCTGGGATCGAGGGGTCGCGCACCAGCTTCGACACCTTCCAAGAGGACCTGACCAGCTACCTCAACAGCACGGACTACCTGGTCGCCTTCCTCGGCGACAGCCTGCGCCGCGCCGAGACCCTGCTGGGCGAGCTCGACACCGTCTGTGCCCACCCGGCGATCGACAAGCTGCGCGCCGAGGCCGAGGGGATCGAGGGCGATCGGGCCCGCACCCGCGGGCGGCGCGAGGCCCTCGACCAGCTCGAGGACCACGACTGGGCGGCCTCCTTCGGCGAGCTCGAGGCGAGCCTGGCCGAGAAGGCGCGCGCTCACTCGCGCAACATCGAGGAGCGCACCACCGGCGTGCTCGACGCCGCGGTCGAGGCCTGGCAGCAGAACTCCGACAGCCTCGAGACCCTCAACCGCGACCTGATCGCCAGCGCCCTGCGCGGCCACCAGGAGGAGCTCCTGGTCTACCTCGAGAAGACCCTGCGCGACGCCGTGCGCGCCGGCGACGCCGGGCTGCGGGTCGCCCCGAGCCTACGCCGGCTCCTGGACCAGGGGCGCCTGGACCTGGTCGAGGGCGGCGCCACGGCCCTCGCGCAGGTCGTCCTGCTCGGCGCCCTGCTCGACCCCGACGTCGGCATCGAGGCGGCCGAGATCCCGGTCAAGAAGGGCTTCTGGGACTGGGTCCTGTTCCGTGGTGCGACCCGCGTGCGTGCGCGCCTGTTCGGCCCCGCCAGCCGCCCGAACCTGCGCATCCCGGCCGAGGTCAAGGCCAAGCGCCTCGGCAAGGCTGGCCGCGAGGCCATGCTGCGCGCCCTCGACTCGATCACCGGCGAGTTCTTCGTGGAGGCCTCCGAGCACCTGCGCACGGCGATGCTAGCGGCCTACACCGAGCACGCCCAGGAGCGCGTGCTGGGCGAGCTCAGCGCCCGCAAGGAGGGCGTCGGCCGGCGCCTCGCGGACCTCGACCGCCAGCACGCCGAGCACCGCGCGGTGATGGACAACCTCGAGCGCCTCGGCGCCGCCGTCCGCATCGCCGACACGGACGTGGCGCGCCTGCGCGAGCACTACGGCAGCGCCGAGCCCCACCGCCTCGTCGAGCCGGTCGAGGACGAGGCCCCCACCGAGCCCGTGGTCATGCTGACGCCCCAGGCCCCCCTCGAGGACGAGCTGCCGCTCGTCGAAGAGGTCCCCGAGATCGAGCTCGAGGAGCTGCCCGGGGCCTAGGCCTCCCGGTCCATCTCACCCGAATGAAGGAGGACGCCCCGGCCATGCCGAGGCGTCCTCCTTCTGCATGGGCACCTGTAGGAAATCCCATAGATTCCGACCGCGGCTTCCCCGGGGGGTACTCTTCCCCCGGTCGCGCCCCCACCAACCGGGGGCCCAGGACGGCACCCAGGAGCTTGCTCCTGTCCCGGAGACCAAGCCTCCCTGGGCGGACCTCGTTCGCCCAGCAAGAGGTCCATCCGAAGTCCGCTTTCCCCGGATCCCCATGCGCCGTCCCCGACTCCAGTCCCTCCTCGTTCTCGCCGCCATCCTGGCCTCCCTGCTGGCCGCCGCGCCCGCCTCGGCCCAGTCCACGGCGCGCCCCTTGCCCGCCTTCGGCCTCGACTCGCCGATCGCGACGGTCACCGCCTCCTTCCCCAAGGTCGTCTCGGTGACCGAGGCCACCGCCCAGCCCGCGCGCTCGGGCTTGATCGAGGCCTCGGCCCCGCTCGCCGGCGGCCACGCCTTCACGCCCACGGCCACGGCGCCCGCGGCCGAGACCTTCAGCAGCCTCGAGCTGTTCGCCCTCGTCAACGGCACCACCGACTTCAAGGACGTCGGCGGCGACCTGACCGTGCAGCGTGCCGGGCTCGACGCCACGATCGGGCGCCGCACCGAGGAGCGCGCCTTCGCCCTGCACCTGCGCAACGAGTCCACCTTCTACAAGTTCGGCAGCGGCAGCACCCTCGTCCCCGGCGAGCCGAAGCCCTTCAACGACCTGTACGAGACCAGCGCCGGCCTGCAGCTGGCCGTGCGCGCCGACGAGACCTGGACCTGGCTCGCGGGACTCGAGGTCACCCTGGCTGGCGAGGAGCTGGTCAACCCGACCGACTCGCTGATCCTCGGCGGCCTGGCCGGCGTGCGCTACTCGATCGCCGACGACGTCGACTTCACCTTCGGCCTGGCCGGCGAGTCGCGCCTCGAGGACGACGCCTGGGTGATGCCCTTCTTCGGCTTCGACTGGCGCCTCGGCGAGCACACCCGCGCTGCGATTCACGGCTCCGAGCTGCGCTTCGAGCAGGACCTCGGCCAGGACCTGAGCCTGAACCTCGGCGCCAGCTTCGACATCCGTCAGTACCGCCTCGAGGAAGGCGGCCCGGTCTCCGGCGGCGTCTTCCGCGACGAGGAGATCAAGGTCTCGGCCGGCCTCGACTGGCAGGTGAGCGAGTCCGGCCGCCTCGGCATCGAGATCGGGCAGGTGATGTGGAGCGAGTACACCGTGCTCGACGGCGCCGGCTCGCTCGTCGGCCAGAGCGAAGGCGACCCGACCAACTACCTCGGCGTCTCGCTGACCTTCGGAATCTAGGCCCCGGAGCGCGGGGACGGCCGGCGGGGAAAGCGTCGACCACCCCCCGCCCCGGCGCCTCGGTGCGCCCCCGGCCCCACGCCCGGGCCGCACGAACCCGGGCACCCCCCGCCGCCCCCTTCCTGGTGGGGCCCTTCTGCATGGCGAGCCGAGCCCACCCTTCGCGATTGGTGGGCGATCGGGTAGGAAGGGGCCATGCACCGCCTCGTCGCCCTCGCGGTCTTTGCCGCCCTGTGCCTCGCCCTGGCCCTCGCCCCGGGGCCGGACCCGGCTCACCTGGCCGCCCGCTCCAGCGGCTCCCTGCTGGACGCCGAGGTCGTGCTCGGTGGCCTCGCGACCACCGTCGGCGAGGCCCTCGAGCTGGGCATCGGCGAGGCCGAGCTCGTGCTCACGCCCCCCGAGGACGAGGTCGAGCGCACCCTGCAGCTGGCCCTGGTCACGGCCCTGGGCGCCCGCGGCCAGGCGCCGGTCGTGCGCCACGACCAGGGCGGCGCGCGGCTCAGGCTCGAGGTCCGCGGCCTCGACGGCGAGCTGCCCGAGCAGCACTTCCAGCTGGACCCGCAAGGCACCGACCTGCCTCCCCTGGACGTCGTCGTGCCGCTCTCCCTGCCGACGAAGTCCGCCCTCTTGCCGCCGCTCGTCGCGATCGCCCTGGCGGTGCTCTTCCGCCGCACGATCCCCGCACTGTTCCTCGGCGTCTGGGTCGGCGCCACGCTGCTCGTCCACCAGCGCTCGGCCACCTGGGCCGCCCCCATCGAGGGCGGGCTCGAGGTCTTCACCCACTTCCTCTACGGGCGCCTCGCGAGCTGGGACAACACGCGCACGATCCTGTTCGTGGTCGCGATGCTCTCGATGGTCGGCCTGCTCGTGCGCTCGGGCGGTCTTGCTGGCGTGATGAACTCGGTCGCGCGGCGCGCGAACAGCGCCCGCGGCAGCCAGGTCGCGACCTGGCTGATGGGCCTGTTCATCTTCTTCGACGACTACTCGAACACGGTGCTGGTCGGCTCGACCATGCGGCCCCTGACCGACCGCTTCCGGGTCGCCCGCGAGAAGCTGGCCTACCTGGTCGACTCGACCGCCGCGCCGGTGGCCGGCCTGTCCCTGCTCTCGACCTGGATCGCCTTCGAGGTCTCGACCTTCTCGCCCCAGCTGCCGAGCGCAGGCATCGCGCCCGAGGCTGGCTACGGCGTGTTCCTCGAGACCCTGCCCTTCCGCTTCTACTCGATCTTGACCCTGTGCCTGGTCGGCATCGTGACCCTCGGCGGCCGCGACTTCGGGCCGATGCTGCGCGCCGAGCGCCGCGCGCGTCGCACCGGCCAGCTGGTCGCGCCGGGCTCCAGGCCGATGGTCGGCGAGGCCACCACCCGCATCGCGCCGGCCGAAGGTGTCACCCCGCGCGCGATCAACGCGCTCGTGCCGCTGTTCGCCTTCGTGCTGGTCACCCTGGGCACGATCCTGGTCCGCGGTGGCGCCTTCGCCATGGACCCCGCCGCCCTGTTCCGCTTCGAGGGCCTCTCGGGTGTGCTGCTCGCGGGCAGCGGCTCGATCCCACTGCTGGTCGGCTCCACCACCGGGCTGCTGCTCGCGGCCGGCGCCTGCTGGCGCGAGGGCATCGCGCGCGAGATCCCAGGCGCCGCCTGGGCCGTGCTGTCCTCCATGGGCCAGGCCTTCGCGATCCTGTACCTGGCCTGGATGATCGGCGACGTCTGCGGTGAGCTCGACACCGCCGGCTACCTGACGGCCCTGCTCGGCGTCCACGTCGACCCGCTGCTGCTGCCCGCGCTCTTGTTCGGCCTCGCGGCCCTGGTCGCCTTCTCCACGGGCTCGTCCTGGAGCACGATGATGATCCTGCTGCCCCTGGTCGTGGCCCTGGCCTTCCAGCTCGGCAGCGCCACCGAGGTCGGCGGCTACTTCCTGATGCTGATGTCGATCGGCGCCGTGCTCGAGGGCTCGATCTTCGGCGACCACTGCTCGCCGATCAGCGACACGACGGTGCTGTCCTCGATCTCGAGCGCCTCGGACCACGTCGACCACGTCCGCACCCAGGCGCCCTACGCCCTCCTCACCATGGGCGCGGCGCTGGTCTTCGGGTACCTGCCCGTGGCCCGCGGCTGGTGGCCCGCCTGGGTCGGCCTGCTCCTGGCCCTGGGCTTCCTGATCGGCTGGATGAGGCTCGTGGGTCGCCGCCCGGACGAGGCCTGAGCTGGGCACCTAGGGCCCGTCACGAGCGCCCCAGGGCGCATTCCGGCCCAGGGAACAGGTGCAATTGCACAGGCTTTCGACCTCAGCCCCGCGCCCCGTCCTGCCGATAGGGTGCAATTGCACCCGAACCACCCCAGCCGCCGACCTCCCCACGCTCCGCCCAGGCACCGAAGACCCCCGATCCATGAGCCCCAAGCCCCCCGCCGACCTGGCCCTCGAGCCCAACTGCCTGTGCTTCAAGGTGCGCCGCGCCGCCCGCGCGGTGAGCCAGCACTACGACCGGGCGCTCGGCCAGCACGGCCTGAGCGCGCCGCAGTTCAGCCTGCTGTCGGTCCTGGCCCAGGCCGGCCTGCGCTCGCTCAGCGAGCTCGCCAAGCTGACGACCACCGACCGCACGACCCTCAACCGCAACCTGGGCCTGCTCGAGGAGCGCGGGCTCGTCGAGAGCGCCCCCGGCGTCGACAAGCGCACCCGCCGCTTCGTGCTGACGCCCACCGGCCGCAGGCTGCAGGCCGCCGCCCGTGGGGACTGGCTGGTCGTGCAGGCGGGGCTCGAGGAAGCCCTCGGTGGAGCGAAGGTCCAGCGCCTCTTGAGCGATCTCGACAGCCTGCTCGCGGGGGTCGCGCGGCTCGACGACCCGGCCGAGCTGACGTCATGAGCCTCGGGGGTGCGCCGGTCGCAGGCCCCCAAGCCGCCTCTGTGCTGGTCGCCCCCGGCGCCTTCGACCAGCTCCCGCCCGGGCTCCTGCCTGTGCTCCTGGCTCCCATGGCCCTCACGACCCACCTGCTGCTCCTTCGGCGCGCCCTCGGGCCACGGGCCGAGGACGGCTACTTGTTCAGCTCGGCCACGAAGATCGGGCCGAGGTCCTCGAGCTTCTTCGCGCCGACGCCGGGCAGGCGACCGAAGTCGTCGAGGGTGCGTGGGGTGTGGTTCGCCATGGCGACCAAGGTGCGGTCGGTGAAGATCACGTAGGGCGGGACCCCGCGCGAGCGGGCCAGCTCGCGGCGGAGGGCCCGCAGCCGCTCGAAGACGTCGCTGGCGCCCTCGGCGAGCTCCTCGGCGGCGGCGCTCTTGCGGCGGCGGCCGGACCCCGAGCGTGAGGCCGAAGCCTTGGCCTGGGGCACGCGCACGAGGCGCACCTCGCGGTTGCCGTACATCAGCTCGCCGCCTTCGGGCGACAGGTACAGGGTCGGGTACTGGCCCGGCGCGACCATGATGAAGCCCAGGCCGACCAGCTGGTCGATCAAGGAGCGCAGGGTGTCCTTGTCGAACTCAGGGAGCAGGCCGTAGGTCGACAGCTCGTCGTGGCCGTACTTCTTGATGTTCTGGGTCTTCGCGCCCTTAAGCACATCGGCCACGTGGCCCGACCCGAAGCGCTGGCCGGTGCGCACGATGCACGAGAGGATCTTCTGGGAGATGACCTTGCCATCCTCCAGCTCCTCGAGCTCGCCCAGGCACACGTCGCAGGCGCCGCAGTCGTAGTCCTGCCCGGGCTCGGCCAGCTCCTGGCCGAAGTACTCGACCAGGGCCCGGTGCCGGCAGATCCCGCCCGACGCGAAGCCCATCATCTTGCCCAGGCGCGCGATGGCCGCCTCCTGGACCTTGGCCGCTTGGAACGAGGCCTCTTCCCGCGCCTCCTCGTCCTGCTCGCCGCCCCAGACGTCGTCGCTGGCATCGGCGCTCTCGGCGGCGCTGCGCTCGACCAGCCCCTTCCAGCTGTAGTAGTCGCTGCCCGAGTAGAACATCGTGCACTCGGCCTCGAGCCCATCGCGACCGGCGCGCCCGGTCTCCTGGGCATACTGCTCGACGCCCTTCGGCAGCGAGGCGTGCACCACGAAGCGCACGTTGGTGCGGTCGATGCCCATGCCGAAGGCGACCGTCGCCACGACGACGTCGACCTCCTCCGACTGGAAGCGCTCCTGGACCCGGGCGCGCTCGCGGGCGGGCAGCCCGGCGTGGTAGGCCTCGGCGCGCACGCCCGCCTTCGAGAGGCCGCCGGCGATGCGCTCGGTCTCCTTGCGCGAGATGCAGTAGACGATGCCGCCGTCGCCGGGGTGGCGCGCGATCACCTCGCGGATCTGGTCGAGCACGCTCGTGCGCGGCAGCGAGCGGTAGATCAGGTTCGGCCGATCGAAGGGCGCCACCAGCACGATCGGGTCCGTGCAGCCGAGGGCGCGCACGATGTCGTCGCGCACGTCGCTGGTCGCCGTCGCCGTGTAGGCGTGCAGCGGCACCCCGGGCAGGGCCTCGCGCAGGCCGCCGAGGCGCCGGTACTCGGGGCGGAAGTCGTGGCCCCACTGGCTGATGCAGTGGGCCTCGTCGATCGCGACCGCGGCCAGGGGCTGGGCGCAACCTTGAGAGACGAGCTCGAGGAACCCCGGCGAGAAGAGCCGCTCGGGGGAGACGTACAGGAGGTCCAGCGTGCCCGCGCGCAGGTCGTCCATCACCCGGCGCCGCTCGTCGGACTCCAGGTTGCTGCCCAGCATCGCCGCGGCGACACCGTTCTGCACGAGGCCGTCGACCTGGTCCTTCATCAGCGAGATCAGCGGGCTGATCACCAGGGTCAGGCCGGGCCGCACGAGCGCCGGCGCCTGGTAGCAGAGGCTCTTGCCCCCGCCCGTCGGCAGCACCAGCAAGAGGTCGCGCCCCTGGAGGTTGGCCTCGATCGCCTCGGCCTGCATCGGCCGCAGCTCCTCGATGCCGAAGACCTCCTGGACGCGCGGGCCCAGGGCCGCCATGGCCTCGACCGGATCGAAGGGCGGGGCCTCGGGCAGAGGAGCGTACTCCTCCATCTCGCTGGGGAAGAAGCTCACGGGGTCGCGCTAGGCCTCGCCGGCCTCGACGGCGACCTTAGCTGCGGCAGCTGCCTCGGCCTCGAGGTCGATCGGCTGGAAGGCGTCGGGCGTGCCGGTGTGGGTCTCGAGGTAGATGTCGCACTCGACCTCGACGGGGCCCGCGGGGATCGTGCCCTGGATGCGAATGGGGACGCCGGTCGTCCGCTCGACCCACAGGTGGATCGAGCCGCGGATGCCGAACAGGCCGCGGAACTTGCCGAACTCCTGCTCGGGCTCACCCTCCCAGGTCGAGGGCTCGAGCAGGATCTCGACAGCGTCGAAGGTGCCCGCGGGGACCTCGAGCCGGCGCTCCTCCCCGAGGCTGAGGGTCATCTTCCAGATGTCCATCTTGTCGATCAGCGGGAAGACGAGCTGCTCCTCGCCCGACAGCAGCAAGGTGCGCGCGAGGTAGACGGCGCCGAGCATGTCCATGGTGCCTTCGGGCACGTCGCGCTGGGCGAGGGGCTGCCAGATGCGCTTGCCGCGCGGCGCCCCACTGGAGGAGTCCTTGCGGAAGGTCGCGTGGGTCACGCCCTCGTGCAGGCCGATCTGGATCTCGCGGCGGCGGTTCTCCGAGCCCGTCTGGCGCGAGTAGTACGAGATGCTCGGCCAGTCCTGGGGCAGGTAGCGCGAGTCGAGCACCGACACCATGTCATAGAAGAGGTAGCCGCCCTCGGCCTTGGCCTTGAGCCAGCCGACCTCGCGGTCGTCGCCGCCTCCGCCACCGAGCAGCACGAGGCTCTCCTGGAAGGCGTCGACGCCGGTGTCGAGGAAGACCTTGCCGACCGTCGCCCCCACGGGGCCGACGGTCACGTGCACGCCGAAGGCGAGGTGCTCTCCCCGCGGGATCAGGAGGTCCGGCACGCCGCCGCCGAGCGGGAAGGACAGGGGCGCGGTGCCCTCGACCATGGCGCCTTTCAGCGAGGCCTCGCGGGCCGTCGCCACCGGGGTCTCGTTTGCCACGGGGACGTCCTTGGACGCGTCGTCCGCGAACAGACCGAGCAGGAACGGCGCGGCGAGGAGGGGCAGGATGGCGTGCAGGCTGGGCATGGGGAGGCTCTGGTTCAGGGGGAACGCGGGTCCAAAGTAGCCGATCCAAGGGCGATTCACTACGGAGCACCCGGGAGGACGAACGGATCCAGCTGGGGTTACGGGCCTCGGCCCGGAAGCGTAGCTGACGGTCCCGTTAGGAATGGGCCGCGCGGCGGGCGGCGATGCGCTCGTCGGCGATGCCCTTGGCCACCCGGGCCGGGGGCTCGTCCTCGGCGGCAGCCCGCTGGAGCACGTCGTCGCAGACGCCTTCGATACGCTGCTCGATCTCGGCCAGCTCCATGTGGCGGCCCTCGAGGTGGAACATGGCGCCCCGCAGCAGCGCGCCGGCGTTGGTCACGAAGTCAGGCAGGAACAGGACCCCGCGGGCCATCAGCAGGTCCGCGTGGTGGGCCTTGGCGAGCACGTTGTTGGCGGCGCCGGCCACGACCCGGGTGGAGAGGCGCTCGATGGTCACGTCGTGCAGCATCCCGCCGAGGGCGCAGGGGGCGAAGACGTCGCAGGGCACCTCGACCTCGTCCGAGGGCTCGACGAACTCGACCTCGAGCTCGGTGGCCACCGCGCGACCATGCTCCACGTCGATGTCGGTGCCGATCACGGTGGCTCCGACGTCCTTCAGGCGCCTGGCCAGCTGGGCTCCGACGCTGCCGAGGCCCTGGACCACGACCCTCCGCGAGGGCCAGTCGGCCTCGCCGTCGAGGTGCCGCAGGGCCGCCCGGATGCCGGCGAAGGCGCCCGCCGCCGTGGCTGCCGCCAGGTCCCCGGGCCCCGCGTCCCCGGGACAGGTCACGAAGGGAGTCTCCTCGGCCAGCCAGCCGAGGGCCGCATCGTCGGTGCCCACGTCGGGTCCGGTGTAGTAGCGGCCGGCCATCTGGTGGACCTTGCGGCCGAGGTGGCGGTAGGCCGCTTCGCGGTCGAGGTTGGGGTGGTCGAGGATGACCGCCTTGCCGCCACCACCGGCGACCCCGGCGAGCACGCACTTGCGCGTCATCGCCCGGGACAGCCGCAGCACATCCATCAGGGCCTGGCGCTCGCTGATGTAGGTCCAGCGCCGGATCCCGCCAAAGGCAGGACCCACGCTGGTGTCGTGGATGGCGATCAGAGCCCGCAGACCGCTCTTGCGGTCGTGGACCCCGATGACCTCTTCGAAGCCCTCCCGGGACATCGCGTCGAGAACGTGGATACCCATGCGAGCCCGAGTGTACCTTGTGCCCCCCCTTGGCGATTTTCCGGTGAGGAGGAAGACGGCGGCTCCGCCCGCGTCCGACCCGCCTCCAAGACCCCGCCCGAGCCCTCCACCACCATGCGCCTGCCCCTCACCAGCCTCGCCCTGGCCCTCGCCCTCGCGGCCTGCTCCTCGACCCCCACGGACGAGAACGGCAACGAGCTCCCCGACATCGGCGCCCCGGTCAAGGCCGACAAGTTCCTCGACGTCCCCACCACGATCGAGCACGCCGACACGATGACCATCGGCGCCTTCCTGGGCGAGGTCGGCTACCGGATCCAGGCCTGGAGCAGCGCCAAGTTCGCCGGTGACGGCGAGCGCGCCCGCATCCTCAGGCAGGTGCTCGAATTCGAGTGCACCAAGCGCCAGGCCGAGCTGATCGCCCAGCTCGAGTCCGGCCCCGCGCGCAACCGCTCCGTGGCCGCGGTCGCCCTCGGCTTCACCAACCGCATGGATGTGCTGCGCGCGGACTTCTCCACCACGCCGGTCGACAAGGGCGCCGAGGCGCTCAGCCCGCTGCTCAACGCCATCTCGGACCCCGACCCCGAGGTCTCGGCCAACGCCCTCATGGGACTGGGCATCCTGGCCCGGCCCGAGACGCCCCTCGGTCCGATCTGCAACGCCCTCGATGGCTCGGCCGAGCCGATCCGCCGCGGCAACGCCGCCTTCGCCCTGTCGGGCATCCTCGAGGCCGCCGCCAAGCGCGAAGAGGGCATCGAGATCGAGCGCGCGGACCTGGTGCGCACGGTCTGCATGCGCGCCCTCTCCGACTCGGACCTCAGCGTCCGCACCCAGGCCGCGGCCGTGCTCGGCCTGGTCGGCAACGGGGACACGATCGCCTACCTCGGCGACCGCCTCGACGACGAGGTGGCCCTGGTCGGCCAGGCCGCCGGCACCGCCCTGGTGCGCATGACCCGCAGGGACCCGACCTACAAGGGTCGCGTCGCGCGCCTGCTCGTCGGTCGCTTGGACATGGTTCGGCCGACGCGCCGCGACACGGTGGTCTACTCGCTGGTGCTGCTCGCCGGCCGCCACCTCGGCAACGACACCGAGGTCTGGCGGGACTGGGCCAAGAACCTGCCCGCCTCCTGAGCAGCGGCCTGACCCTTCCTGGAATCAGCGTGGGCGGCTAAGGTCGTGCCCATGCCCAGCCCCACCCGCAGCGCCATCCGGCCCGCCGCCCGCACGGCTCCCTTCACCGAGTCGGTGATCCGCGAGATGAGCCGCGTCGCCACGGCCGAAGGCGCGGTCAACCTCGCCCAGGGCTTCCCCGACTTCGCGGCACCGGCCGCGATGAAGGCGGCCGCCAAGCGCGCCATCGACGCGGACATCAACCAGTACGCGGTCACCTGGGGAGCGCCCGACCTGCGCCAGGCGATCGCCACGCGCACCAGCGCCTACAACCGCGTGCCCACCGATGCCGACGCCCACGTGACCGTCTGCTGCGGCGCGACCGAGGCGATGGTCTCGACCATGATGGCCGTGGTCGATCCCGGCGACGAGGTCGTGGTCTTCGAGCCCTTCTACGAGAACTACGGGCCCGACTGCACCCTCTGCGGGGCGACGCCGCGCTTCGTGCGCCTCTCGGGACCCGACTGGACCTTCGACGAGGCCGAGCTGCGCGCCGCCTTCGGGCCGCGCACCAAGGCGATCATCGTCAACACGCCCCACAACCCCACGGGCAAGGTCTTCACGCGCGAGGAGCTCGAGCTGATCGCCGCGCTGTGCTGCGAGCACGACGCCCTCGCGATCACCGACGAGATCTACGAGTACATCCTCTACGACGGCGCCGAGCACCTCTCGATCGCCAGCCTCGAGGGCATGGCCGAGCGCACTGTCACGATCAGCGGGCTCTCCAAGACCTGGAGCGCCACCGGCTGGCGCATCGGCTGGTGCCTGGCCCCCGAGCACCTGACCGGCGCGATCCGCAAGGTGCACGACTTCCTGACCGTCGGCGCGCCCGCGCCCCTGCAGGCTGCGGCCGCCGAGGCCCTGGCCTTCGACGACAGCTACTTCGACGAGCTGCGCGCGGGCTACACCGAGCGCCGCGACGTGCTGGTCGCGGCCCTCGCCGACTGCGGCTTCGACGTGGTCCCGCCCCTGGGCGCTTACTACGTGATGGCCGGCATCGGCGCCCACGCCAAGGCGGGCGAGGACGACACCGCCTTCGCCCTGCGCCTCGCCCGCGCCGGCGGCGTCGCAACGGTCCCGGGCTCGAGCTTCTTCTCCGACCCGCGCGACGGCCACGGCATCGTCCGCTTCTGCTTCGCCAAGCAGCTCAGCACCCTGGAGCGCGCAGCTGTGATCCTGCGGGAGCGCCTGGCTTGAGGCTGCTGGCTGGCGCATGCCTGCTGGCAGCACTCGGCTGCGGCTCGGGCGAGGAGCCGGCTCCCCCCGTCACCCCCGGGGTCGGAGCGGGGGTCGAAGCAGCCCAACCCGGCGACGAGCCCAGCCCCGTCGCCCCGGACGAAGGCACCCTCGCCCCCCTGCGCGGTCGCAACCTGCACATCACCTCGAAGCTGGCCTTCGACACCCTGCCGGACGCTCCCCACAGGCTGCAGGCGACCTACCAAGGGCTCGACCGCAGCCGCTGGAGCCTCCAGCGCCTGGCCGACGAGGACGCCGACCGGCGCATCGAGTACCGCAGCGGCGCCCGCGCTTTTCTCCTGCCCCAGGACAGCGGCGAGTCGATCGAGTACGCCGGCGAGGAGCTAGCCCAGGTGCTGCGGCGCTTCGACCTGCGCCGGGTGGCCATGGCCGACGGGCTCGACGAGCTCGGCTGGGACGCGGACGGCCGCTTGCCCCTGGGCTCGAACGGCAGCAGCGTCCTGCGCGAGGACCTGGGCGAGGAGGGCGTCACCTTCACGGCCATCGACCCCGAGGGGCGCCAGGAGGAGATCCTGCATGTGCGCACCTGGGCCGAGCTGGGCAACCTGCGGCGGCCCGCGACCCTCGAGCTCAGCTTCGGGGCGCTCCGAATCTGGTCGGAAGAGATCGAGACCTTCGAGCTCCAGAGCTGGTTCAAGGAGCGCTACTTCTGGCCCCCGGACCGAGCGGACGAGGCGCCCTAGGAACACGCCGAGATCAGCCTTCTAGAGCTGAGACCACCCCGAATCGGGCTGCTAGGCCCCCGGGACGCCATGTCCCGGCCCCTGTCCGCTGGGGAGGACACCCCAAGACCGCACATCCCGGTCCGAAGCCTGTAACACCGGGGTCACGAGCGGCACTCGTTTTGCACAGTAGTGGACCTTCAGTGCCTGCCCCCACGAGGAACATCCCCATGCGACATCCCGCCAACTACATCTTCCTGCCTCTGCTTGCCCTGGTTGCGATCGACCTCGCTCCGCCCGCCGACTCGGCGCCGCAGGATCGAGGCTCGCGCAGCACCGTCACCGGCACGCGCTCCTCGGGCAGCACGGTCGGCCGCTCTTCGGGCGGCAGCACCCGCAGCTCCGGCAGCACCATCGGGCGCTCGTCCGGTAGCAGCCGCAGCTCCGGCAGCACCATCGGCCGCTCCTCGGGCAGCAGCCGCAGCACCGGTGGCACCATCGGCCGCTCGTCCGGCAGCTCGGGAAGCTCCATCGGCCGCACGACGACGCCCACCCGCCCGGTCGTGACGACGCCCACCCGGCCGGTCGTGACGGGGACCAGCTCGACGCCGAGCTACGGCTCGAGCTCGTCGCGCACGCGCTTCGTCGCTCCGACCGTGGGCAGCACGCCAAACTACGGCAGCGGCCAGACCGGTCGCACGGGTTCGGTCAGCGGCACCGGTGAGGTGTACGCGCCGGCCCCGCGCCCCTCGGCCTTCCCCCAGCCCAGCAACTCGGGCCGCACCACCTACGCCCGCCGCTTCGACTCGGCCGGCGGCGTGGCCGCCGACCCCTTCGCCAACCGCGCTGCGACGCCCGAGACCGGCGGCACCCTCGGCGCGCGCGGCGTCGGCAGCGTGACCAGCGCGATCGAAGCCGAGCGCCGCCTGCGCGCCTCGGTCACCCCGCCCTCGCCGACCCCCTTCACCCCGACCGCGCGCACCCAGACCGAGACCCGCGTGCGCGCCCCCCACTCCCCGGGTGCCAACTACCGCCGCGCCCTCGCCGACTCCCAGACTCGCACGCGCAGCTCCGAGGAGATCCGCGATCGACTGACCGAGGAGACGCGCCTGCGCACGACCGCCGACACCAAGGCCCGCCAGGCCGACCTGCGCGAGGCCACGATCCGCCGTCGCATGGCGGCCGCCCTGGACCCGGCCGGCTCGAAGATCGTCTCGACCGTCGGCGAGCGCGTGGCCGCCGCCACCGGCACCGCAGTGGCCATGGCCACCCGGCCCCTGGTCGGGACCGCAGGCTCGCGCCTCGTCTCGGCGCCCTTCGTCGGGGACGCCTCGGTGGCGACCGACTTCGACGGCTACGGGGACGGCAGCAGCAGCGCCTACACGGGCTACGGCTACAACCCCTACTGGAACAACGGCTGTCACACGGGCTTTGGCTTCGGCTGGTGGGACTCCTTTGGCAACTACCACCCGCCCTACTCCTCCCCGTACACGTCGTGGTGGGGCTGGTCCATCGGCTACTCGACCAGCTGGGGCCTGCAGCTCTCCTTCGGCTGGGACTGGTACGACTGCTACGGCTGGGGCGTGGGCCCGAGCTACTACTCGCCCTACGCGTACTACCCCTCGGCCGTCCACCACTACTACTACGACAGCTACAGCGACCCGGACCCCGTCTACATCGTCAACGACAGCCAGCCCACCCAGGTCTTCGTCTACACCGACGGCGCCGTCGGTGAAGGCGTCGCGGTCGAGGCGAGCCCCGGCACGGACGTCAACTGGGTCACCGGAGGTGGCGGCGCCGCAGCGGCGCCTGCCCAGGCCGCCGCTCCCGTCGACGCCGGCCCGACTCCCCTGAGCGCTGCCGGCCTGCGCTACCTCGAGCTGGGCGATGCCGCCTTCTCCGACATGCGCTTCGCCGATGCGGTGCACTTCTATGCCCGCGCGGTCGAGTTCGATCCCGATCGCGGCATGCTGCACCTGGTCCTGGCCGACGCGCTCTTCGCAACCGGCGACTACCACTTTGGCGCCCACCAGATCCGCAAGGCCATCGAGCTCGAGCCGAGCCTGGTCGACGTCCCGGTGGACAAGCACCAGTTCTACACCGACCCGAGCGAGTTCGACCGCCAGCTCGCCGTGCTGGAGCTCTACGTGAAGGACCACCCGGACGACGTCGACGCGCACCTGGTCTTGGCCCTCAACAACCTCTTCGGCGGCCGCCCGCAGGCCACCCTCGAGCTCCTGAAGCAGGGGCCCGCGGCCCGCGCCGGCGACGTGGCGACCGAGCGCATCCGCGCCGCGGCCGAGCAGGCCCAGTGGGGCGCCAAGAAGCCCGCCGAAGCCGCCTGGTCCGAATAGACCGGTCCTAGAGACCGACCTCGCCGAGCCCCGGAGAGCCTTGATAGAAGGCGACCTGGGGCTCGCGCACGTGGCGCTGGACGTGCAGCGCCCGCACCTGTTCGGCGAAGTCGTCCTCGCTGCCGGCTTCGAGGATCGCGGCCACGCAGCCGCCGAAGCCGGCACCGGTCAGGCGCGCGCCGAGCACCCCGGAGTGGGCCTCGGCCACCTCGACGATCGTGTCGAGCTCGGGGATCGAGACCTCGAACAGGTCGCGGAGCGAGTGGTGCGCCGCGAACATCTCGCCCGCGAAGCCGCCGACGTCCCCGCGCTGGAGCGCGGCACTGGCCGCGAAGGTGCGCGCCGTCTCCTCGATCACATGGCGCGCGCGCCGGGCGACCACGGGCTCGAGCCGGGCCCCTTCGAGCACCTCGAGGGGCACCTCGGCCAGGCAGGTCGCACCGGGCGCAGCGGGACCCAGGGCCTCGAAGGCCTGGGCGCACTGGGCGACGCGCAGGTTGAACTCGCCCCGGGCAAGCTCGCGCCGCACGCCGGTGTCCACGATGCCGACCGAGTAGCGCTTCCCGTCGAGGGGCAGGTGCTGCCAAGAGCTGTCCGAGCAGTCGAGCAGCAGCACGCGACCGGGGCGTGCGAAGCCGACGGCGTAGGGATCCATGATGCCGCAGTGCACGCCGACGTACTCGCGCTCGGCCCACAGGGCGGCGACGATCGCGGCCTCCACATCCAGCTGCAGGTCGAGGCCCGCGTCCAGGGCCAGGGCGGTCACCAGGGTGATCGAGGCCGAGGACGAGAGGCCCGCCCCCACCGGCAGGTCGCCTCCGAAGTACAGGTCGAAGCCCCCCGAGGTTCCAAGCTCGGCTCCGGCGTCGGCGAGGGCCTTGGCGACCCCCACGGGATAGTCCCACCAGCGGCCACTCGAGCTCGCCTCACCTAGTTCCGAGAGGTGCAGCTCGTGGCCCTCGGCCTCGCGCGATGAGGCCAGGACCAGCAGCCCGTCGGTCCTCGGGCGCAGGGCCAGGAAGGTGCCCCGGTCGATCGCCATCGGCATGACCGGGCCGCCGTTGTAGTCGAGGTGCGCCCCCATCAGGTTGATCCGCCCAGGGGCGAAGAACAGGCGTGGGGGGCTGCCCCCGGAGCCGAAGCGCTCCAGGAAGGACCTATGATGGGCGGCGAAGCGAGCCTCGGTCGGGATCGAGACAGCGGCGAGGCTCGGCGGGGGTTGGACCTCCATGCCCATGATCCTATCTGGAATTCCGCCCCGGGGGCTGAACCGTGGGGCTCTCGCGGGATATGTTCACGTGCATGCCCGCCACCCCGCGCCTCTTCCTTGCCAGTCTGCTGCTTGGCCTGACCGTCTCCTGCGCCAGCGTCAGGTTCGACCGTGACACGACCACGTCGGGGACCTTCGAGTCCACAGGCCTGGCCTTCACGATCCTGTCGATCGACCTGCCCAAGTCGGCCATCGACATCGCCCGCGAGAACGCCTCGGACGCTCGCCAGCCCAACACCCAGATCACGGACGCGACGGTCTATCCGTACCTGGGCTGGTTCGACTGGCTGCTCGACGTCATCGGCGTGCGCTACGCGACGGTCTCGGGTACCTGGGGATTCGCCCCGGAGTGAGCCAGGTCCGCAGGCGGTAGCCGAAGATCCAGCCCAGGATCTTGTAGGCCGCGCCTAGGGTCCCCCTGAGGGTCCCGGTGATCTTGCTCGTGCCGATCCGCGCCCGGTAGCGCACCGGGACCTCGACCACCTCGAGCCGCGCTAGGCGCGCCTTGAGCTGCATCTCGATCGTCCAGCCGAAGGTCTCGTCGCCCATCGCCAGGTGCCGGAGCGCCGCGACCTCGATCGCGCGGAAGGGTCCGAGGTCGGTGTGCCGCGCTCCGAACAGGCTCCACATCAGGAAGCAGGCCAGGCGGTTGCCGAGCCAGGCCTGGGGCAGGAGCGCCTGCATCGTCGCGCCCCCGAGCACCCGCGAGCCGATGACCAGGTCGGCCTCCCCCGCGAGCAGCGGCGCGAGCACGGCGGTCAGGTCCTCGGGGAAGTCCGAGTGGTCGGCGTCGAGGAACAGGACCAGGTCGCCGGGGCCGAGCCCGCCCTCGCCAAGCAGCTCCGCGAGCCCGCACAAGCAAGCGCGGCCGTAGCCGCGGCGCTCCTCGCGCACGACCTCGACGCCCAAGCCGCGCGCCACGTCCCCCGTCCCGTCGCCCGAGCCGTTGTCGACCACGACCACGCGGGCCTCCCCGATGCGCCCGGCGCTGCGCTCCCCGGAGAGGGCCTCGAGCAGCTCGGCAAGCACCAAGCCGATCGCCTCGGCCTCATCGAGTGCCGGCATCACGACGCCGACCTGCACCAGGCCGCGCTCCCGATCTGCCCCTTGCTCCGTTGCTTCCGACTTGGCTGACATGGCTCCACCACCCTCGACCGACGCCTCGATCCTGCAGGGGTATGACATAGTAGGTACGATGGGGTCCACCCGGGTACGACAGAGCCCGAACCCGGCCCCCTCGCCCCCCCATGTCCTACCAACTCCGTACCGCGGACCCGAAGTCCGACCCGGCCCTCGGACCGCTGCTCGATGCCGCCTTCCAGCGGCCCGGCCGCGAGTCGCGGCTGGTCCACGAGCTCTCGCACCACTTCCCGACCTTCGATCCTGGCCTGTCCCTGGTCGCGACCGACGGCGGCGCCGACATCGGCTACGCCCTGTTCCTGCCGCGCCGCTTCCGGTTCCGCGGCTGCGAGGTCCCGCTGGTCATCTCGTCCCCGTTCAGCACCCTGCCGGACGTCCGCGAGCGGGCCGTCGGCACGTTCCTGTTGGAGACCGGGCTCGCGGCCCTGGGCGACCGTGGCATCCGCGGCGCCGTGGTGCTCGGGGGCCAGGACTTCTTCCAGCGCCGGGGCTACGTCGGCGCCTTCAACCTCTACACGATCGACGCCCGCCGCGACCGTCTCGAGGCCGTCGTCGCCGCCCACGATGTCGCCGACGAGTCCTCCTCCTGGCGCGGCCTGACCGCCGAGGACATCCCGGTCATCCACGCGATCTACGCCAAGAACTACTCCGGCGTGGACGGCAGCGAGGTGCGCACCGACGCGCCGATCGACTGGGAGAGCAGCGCCGACCAGGCGTTCACCGTGATCCACGAGCGCGAAGGCAAGGCCGACGCCTACCTGCGCTTCCGGGTGCGCGAGACCCTCGCGGTGATGGAGTGTGGCGCCACCGACGCGACCGCCGTGCTGAGCCTGGTCGCCTTCCTCGCCCGACTCGCCGCCGAGCACAACCGCAGCACGGTCGAGGTGCACCTCCCGCCGCCGCACCCCTTGTTCCGCAAGCTGTTCTGCGCCGGCTGCATGGCCGAGGGCAACAACTTCCACGACGAAGCCCTGCTGCGCATCGTCGACTGGACCGGGGTCCTGACCGACACCGGGCCGTCCTGGTCCCGGGCGCTCGAGCTCAGTGGGCTCGACGACCTGTCCCTCGGCATCGACGGGGTCGACTACCTCTTGGCCCCGGACGGCCCCACCGCGGTCGAGGTCGACCACGGCCGGTCGGACCGGCACATCGACCTGCCCACCGGCTGGGAGGTCCCGCTCCTGACCGGCCGCCTGGACTGGCGCGACCTGGCCTTCTCGGACGCCGGCGGCAGCGAGGTCCTCGACAGCTTCGGGCGCGAGCAGCTGAGCCTGCTCTTCCCGACGCGCACCCCGATGTGGACCTACTCGCCGGTGTTCGAGATCGCCGACGAGTAGGGACTCGCCTCAGGGGAGCTGGGCCTCGATGCGCAGCTCGCCGCCCTCGGGCACCTCGATGCCCTCGATGGTGGCGCTGACGCCACCGCGGCGGACCTGGAGCTCGTAGGTCCCCGGCGCGAAGCGGCCGAGGTCGACGACCCCGTTCAAGCCGGCCACGCCCTTGCCCGAGAACCAGGTCTCGAGGGCCTGGTTGGCGCGCTCGCCACCAGGATCTTCTCCCGCGACGTGGGTCAGGTTGGCGATCGCCCCCGGCGCCGGGCTGCCATCGGCGGCCAGGACGAGCACCTCGACCGGGGTGCCGCGGTGCAGCACGACGTCGAGCTCGGCGCCGTCGTCCGCCACCTCGACCTCGAGGCCGGCCTGGGTCGCGAAGCCCTTCGCGCGCACGGTGACGAGGTAGCTTCCGAGGCCCAGACCCTGGACCTCGAAGCGGCCCTCGGCGTCGGCCTTGCCCTCGCGCGGAAGCTCGGCGGTGCCATCCCGGCGGGCGACGACCATGGCATAGGGCACGGGGCTGCCGAGCTCGTCGAGCACGCTGCCGCGGATCGCACGGGTCGGCGGCAGGGCCAGGTCGACCACCACCGGTCCCGAGCCCGCGCGCACGTCGACCACGACCGGCTCGGCCGGGCCGAAGTCGACGCCGGCCTTGCCGGACTTGGTGCCCGCCGCGACCAGCTCGTAGCTCCCGGGAGCCAAGCCATCGAAGGAGTAGGCACCCGCCTTGTCCGCGCGCTCGTAGCTCGTCGAGAGGCTGTCGCCGACCATGCCGCCGATCAGCCCACCGAGCTTGTAGGACTTGTCCAGGTTGCGCAGGGTGAGGAAGGCGCGCGGCACGGGCTGCCCCGTCGCAGCGTCGGTCACGGTGCCCTCGATCACCCCCGAAGGCAGGTCCAGGTCGAGCCGCAGCTCGGGCCGGTCGGGGACGTCGACCTCCATGGCGGCGCGTCGGCCGCGGCTCTCGTAGCGGAACTGGTAGCCCCCCTCGGCGAGACCCGGGAACTCGTAGCGCCCCTCACCCGACACGGAGGCGACCTTGACGTCGACCCCCAGCATGTTGGCCGCATCCAGGGCCATGGCGATCAGGGTGCCGCCCGAGACCGGCTCACCGGCCTCGCGCACCACGCCAGTGACCCGCGTCGCCGCGGCAGAGCTGTCGATCAGGTCCTTCTCGAGGTCGCGCCCCTCGGGCACGGTCACCAGCTCGAACTGCATCGTGCCGAGGAAGCTGAGCAGGTCGAGGGATTCGTTGCCGCGCGTCACCAAGAGGAAGTAGCCGCCGGGCACCATGTGCGCCATCTCGTAGCGGCCCTCGGCGTTGGTCTCCGCCTGGTACCCGCCGCCGGCGGTCTTGCCCGAAGCGAAGACCGCAGGCGAGAAGGCGATCACCATCGTGCCCGCGACCGGCCGGTCGTAGCGGTCGCTGACGCGGCCGAAGAGCCGCGAGCCGTTCTGCATCTCGACGACGACCTCGGCCGACGCGGGCACCTCGAGCTCGGCATCCACGACGGCTTCGGGATCGCCCTCGAGCTGGACCACCTCGGACTTGCCCGAGGCGAAGTCCCGGTGGGTCGCGTGGACGGTCCAGCTGCCGGCGGCGAGCCCCTCGAGCTCGAAGGCGCCGGTCTCGTCGGTCAGCGCCGACTCGACCAAGCCGAGCGAGACGCCGAACGCCAGGGCACCCGCGGGCATGCGGTTCTGGAAGTCCTCCATCGCGATCCGGTCGGGCTGCTCGCGACGCCCGCCCTGCATGCGCTTCTCCATGCTGGCGATGCCGTCGCTGCCGCGGGTGGCTGCGACCCGCGCGCCGACCACCGGCTCGGCGTCGCCGTCGACCACGCGACCGCGCACGACGTGGCCGCGCAGGAGCTCAACCACGACGCCCTCGAGCAGCTCGCCCTCCACGACCTCCAGGTTGGGCACGCTAGCGGTGCGGTAGCCCGGGGCCGAGACGAACAGCTTGGCCTTGCCCGGGGCGACGGCGTCGACGCGGAAGCGGCCGGCCTCGTCCTCGACGAGCTGGCCGCCGGCGAAGGGGTTCCAGGCGCCAGGGGTGCCGGCGGCCTCCTCGAGGCGGTCGGTGCCCGAGATGGTGAAGCTGGTCACCGGGCGCTTGGTGAGGCGATCCACGACGACCCCCTCGACGGCGCCGCCGCCGGAGAGGGTCACGACCAGCTCGCCCTGGCTCGGCTTCCAGCGCTCGGTCTTGGGCGAGTGGGCCACCTTGAAGAACTGCAGGCGCTGGCGTGAGTCGTCCTCGAAGGGACCGGCGACGAAGCGGCCCTCGGCATCGGTCACCGGGAACTCGAAGCCCTCGAGAGCTTGGTACAGGATCGGCGCGAAGGTGAAGTCCGCGCTGCCGCGGAAGTCGGCCAGGTCCCAGCGCACGGCGACCCCGGACAGGGGCTCACCGGCGGTGTCCTGGACCCTGCCCGCGATCATCGGCCCGCGCTCGAGCTGCAGGGTGCCGCCGTCGGTGACGCCCGAGCCGGCCACGTGGACCGGGCCGTGGTGCATCGGGCGGTGGCCCGGTGCCCAGGCGATCAGGTCGAAGGTGCCCGGCGGCACCGGCGCCAGGCGGAAGCGGCCCTCGGCATCGCTCGCGCCCCCGGCGAAGTCGAGCAGCTCCTCGGCGTAGACCAGCTCGCGCAGGCCGCGCGGCACGACCGAGATGCGCGCGCCGGCCACCGGCAGGCGCAGCTCGTCCCCGGCCTCGTCGGCGCTGGTGCTGACCACCGTGCCAACGACCTCGCCGGCGGGGCCGAAGCTGAGGTCGACCGTGCGCGAGGTGCCGGCGACGACCTCGACCCCGCGCTCGAAGGCCAGCCCGTGGCCGGGGTGCAACGCGGTCACGCGGAAGCCGTTGCCCGGCGGAAGCCCGTCGAGCTCGAAGCGACCCTTGCCGTCGGTGCGAGCCTCGCGCACGACCACATCGCCGCTGCGCAGGCTGTCGAGGAACACGCCCTCGCCCTGGCCGCTGATCACCCGTGCACCCGCGACGGGCCGCCCGGCCTGGTCGCGCACGAGGCCGGTCAGCTGGCCGCCGAGGCGCACGTGCAGGGTGACGGGACCGCCCTCCCCGGACGGGGCGACAAGCACCTTCTGGATCGGGTCGGGGATCGCAAAGCCACCGCGCGCCTCGGCGAAGAACTCGCCCTGGCGGACGCCCTCGAACGAGAAGCTGCCGTCGGCCTCGCTCTCGGTGGTGGCCACCGGCTTGGCGCGCGCCTCGAAGTCCGCGCCGGTCTTGGCGAGCCGCAGCATGCGCCCGACGAAGTCCGCGCCCTGGGGCGGGAAGCTGTAGAGGTCGACGCGCACGCCCCCCACGCCGCTGCCGCCCTCGCGGGCGACGACCTGGCCCGTCAGACGCCCCTCACCGGCCAAGCGCACGCCCGACCCCATGGCGGTCAGCTCGGAGCGCATGGAGCCCGCGGGAAGCTCGAGGCTCGTCCCCCCAGAAGCGCCTTCGAGCCTGGCGCTGGCCTGGGTCCCGGCGACCGAGCGGCCCGGCGCCGAAGGGGGCGGCGAGTCGATGGGCCCGGGGGGGTCCTCGCCACCGAGGAAGAGCCAGAGGAGTCCGGCCAGGACGGCGGCCAGGAGCAGCAGCAGGGTGCGGTTCGCGTTCATCGGAGGGCCTGGGGGGAGGCCAGGGGGGGATCGGATCGTTCGGTCAGACTGGGGGAAGCCAACCAATACGGCGCAACCAGCTCGCGGTTTTCGCGAGAACCAGGTCGAGGCTCTGCGGGCTCCAGCCCAGCTCCTGCCGGGCGCGGCTCGAGTCGTAGCGAAAGTGTAGACCGAGCAGCTCGAGCGCGGTCGGGGTGACCACCTCGAGCCGGTGGAAGCGGTCGACGAGCCGCGCGCCAGCGACTAGGGCCGCCCAGGTGCCGCGCCCGGGCTTGAGCACGCGCCGGCCGGGGGCGCCCGGCCGGATGGCGGCCTCGATGCGCGCGACCAGCTCGCCGAGGCACAGGTTCTCGTCGGTCAAGAGGTAGCGCCGGCCCCTGCGGCCCTTGGCCAGGGCCAGCAGCATGCCCGCGGCCACGTCCTCGACCCCCACCGCGGAGAGCGAGCCCGGCGCCGCGATGCGTCCGATCGGGCTGTGCTCGACGCGCTGGAAGACGTGGGCGGTGTTGGACGGCGTCGGTGCCTCGCCGAAGATCGCGCCCGGGTTGACGACGACCACGTCGAGGTCGTCGCGGCCGAGGGCCAGCTCCTCGGCCACGCGCTTGGTGCGCATGTAGTCGGAGACGAAGGGCTTGCCGGTCACCTCGCGCACGAGCTCGAAGGGGGCCTCTTCGTCGATCGTCGAGCGCGCATCGGGCGCGACGCCGACGGCCACGACGGAGCTCACGAGCAGCACCCGGTCGATGCCGTGGCGCGCCGCGGCGTCGAGCACGTGGCGGGTGCCCTCGACGTTGACCGCGTCCTGCAGAGGACCCGAGCCGGTCTTGTAGCTGATCACCGCCGCGCCGTGCACGAGGGCGGTCGCGCGACCCTCGGCGGTGGCGGCGAGGCGCGCGACCGCGGCATCGACCTCGCCCTTCGAGGCGACGTCCCCGAGGCACCAGTCGATCGGCAGCTCGGCGAGATGCTCGCGCTTGGAGGTCGGGCGGGCGAGAGCCGCGAGCGGGTGGCCCGCGGCGTGGGCGGCGCGCAGGAAGTGGCCTCCGACGAAGCCCGTGGCGCCGGTGACCAGGAGGGCTGCGGGCTCAGGCATCGGGCGCGGCCTCAGCGGCGGGCAGCTCGACGCGCGCCAGGGTGCCGGGGGTGCCGGCGCCCTCGTGGTCCGCGCGGGAGAGCAGCTCGATCGTGCCGCCCATCTCCTCGATCACCCGCGACGCGATCGCGAGGCCGAGCCCGGTGCCCTCCCCGCGGGTCGTGAAGTAGGGCTCGAACAGGTGCTCGCGGGCCTCGGCCGAGATGCCGCTGCCCGAGTCGCGCACCTCGATGAAGACCCGCCCGCCGCGCTGCTCGCAGTGGACGACGATCGCGCCCTGGCCGTCGACGAGGGCATGGAAGGCGTTCGTGATCAGGTTCTCGAGCACGCGCCGCAGCTTGCCGCGATCGACGAAGAGGGCGCCACCGGGGCCGCTCTTCTGGAGGTCGACGCCGGCCTCCTCGGCCCAGGCCGCGTGCAGGTCCAGGACCTCGTCGACCAGCTCGTGCACGTCGAAGTGCTCGGGCTCGGGACGCCGGCCGCCGGTGAACTCGTAGAAGTCGCGGCTGATCTCGCGCAGGTTGCTCACCTGGCGGTCCATCATCTCCATCGTGCGCTCGAAGATGCGGTCGAACTGCGGCGAGGCCTCGGCGTGGCTCGTGCGCAGGAGGTCGACCGAGATCTTGATCGGCGTCAGCGGGTTCTTGATGTCGTGGGCGATCTGACGCGCCATCTCGCGCCAGGCCGCGTCCTTCTCGGCCTTGATCAGCTGCTCGCGCTGCTCGGCGATGCGCTCGGTCATCGCGTTGAAGTCGCGAGTCAGCGCACCGAGCTCGTCCTTGGTCGTGGGCTCGAGCCGCGCCGCGAGGTCGCCGCCGGCCACTCGCCGCGTCAGCTCCTGGAGGTCGTGGATCGGCCGCGTCATGCGCCGCGCGACGACCATCGTGCCGAGCAGCACGGTCAGCAGCACGAACACGGTCCCGCCGCGCAGCACGGTCTGCAGATCCTTCGACGTCGCGAACATGTCCTCGTCGTCGATGCCCACGCCCACCACCCAGCCGAAGCCGCCTTCGTCGGGCCCGCGGCTGCGCTTGAAGGCGGCGGTCTTCTCCACGCCGCGGAACTCGTAGGGGCTGTACATGCCCCAGCCGTCCTCGTCCTCCATCACGTCGCGGGTCATGCTGCCGAGCCCGAGGTCCTCGGTGATGCGCGTGCCGTAGATCGAGATGTCCTGGTGCGCCAGGATCACGTTGGCGCTGCTGTCCCAGATCCACGCGTAGGGCGAGGGGTCCTCGCCCGGGCGCACGAGGCCGCGGAAGGTCTCCTTCACGACCTGGGCACTGATCACCTCCTGGAAGGGCCGCCATGGGGCCAGCCCGAAGAGCACCGCCACGGGTGGGTCGCCGAGCTTGGCGCGGCCCGCGTGGACCGGCACCGCGAAGCCCAGGTGGTAGGCATCCGCCGGGTCGGTCACGACCGGCTCCATCAGCCGGCTCTTGTGCTGGCCGATCGCGAAGGTGCGCCCCTGGATGCCCTCCTTGTACCAGTCCTCGTTCTGGTAGTTGCCCTGGGCGATCGTGTCCAGGAAGTCCTTGCGCATCAGGATCCCGCCCGCGTCGCGCTGGTTCGAGGCCACGAAGCGGCCCTTGTAGTCGACCAGCACGAGCAGGCTGTAGAAGTCGCCATGGGCGAGGCGCGCGTCGAAGGCCGACTCGACCTCGTCGCGGAACTCGTCGGGCCCGGCGGTCGCGTCCCCGTCGAGGTAGAGGGCGCGACGCTGGGCCGCGTAGCTCAGCATCGGCTGCTGGGCGAGCAGCACGAGACCCTCCCGGCTAGCGGTCACGCGCGCGTCGAGGCGCGCGGCGAGATCGCCCGCCAGTCCCTTGAGAGCCTGCTCGGTGACGCGCCGGGTGAAGCCGAGGGTCACCGCTTGGTCCATGTAGACCGCGAAGCCCAGGAAAGGCAAAGCCACGGCGGCGAGCACCAGGAGCACCAACTTGGTAGAAATGCGCCGCATCCGAGATGGATCGTACCCGATGACGCCGCCCCACCCAGCCCGAGAGACGAGCCCCGCCGCGACTTCGGGCGACGAGCGCATCCTCTTGGTGCGCCTCTCGCACCTCGGCGACATCGTCCACGCCCTGCCGGTCTACCACGCCCTGCGCCTGGCGCACCCCGGCGCGCGCCTCGCCTGGGCGGTGCAGCCCGAGTACCACGGGCTCCTGACCCACCTGCCCGGCTGCGAGCGGCTGGTGGCCTTCGGGCGCGACCGCGGCGCCGGTGCTTGGCTGACGCTGCGCCGGGAGCTGGCGGCCTTTGGCGCGAGGTGGGCCGTCGACTGCCAGGGCAACTGGAAGAGCGCGGTCGCCACGCGGCTCTCGGGGGCGCCCCGCCGCTCGGGCTTGCACGCATCCGAGTGGCGCGAGCCCGGCGCCCGCTTCCTGGTCCCGGGCCGCCCCGCCCAGCCCGCAGCCGGCATGCACGCGGTCGACCGCATGCTGCACCTCGCCAGGCACCTCGTGCCCGGCGCCTGGCCGACCCCCGAGACCGCCCGCGCCGAGGGCGCCTTCGACCTGGGCCTGCCCGCCGAGCTCTTGGCCGAGGGACGCCGCGCCGCCCGCGAGCAGCTCGGCGACACCGGCGCTGCCCCGCCGGTCATCCTGGCCCTCGGCCGCGCCGGCGACCCGCGCAGCTGGAGCCTGGCCCACAGCACCGAGCTGGTCGCCCAGCTCGCCGCCGCCGGACGCCGCGTCCTGGTCCTCTCGGGCCCCGCCGAGGCCGACCAAGGCCGCGCCCTCTTGGCCGCCCTCGAAGGCCGCGACCTGGGCGTCCCCCCGATCCACTGGATCGACCAGCGCGGCCTGGCCGAGCTGGCCGCCTACCTCGCGGGGGCGGCCGAGCTCGGCACGCTCTTCGTGAGCGCCGACTCCGGCCCCATGCACCTCGCCTGGGCCATGGGCCTCGAGGTGCTCGGCCTCGCCGGCCCCCAGGACCCACGCCGAACCGGCCCCTGGCCCGTCCCGAGCGAGCTCACCGGTCGCAACGGGCCGCCCTCCCCCCACCGCGTCCTGACTGCTACCGACGCGCTCCCCTGCCGCCCCTGCCTCGCGCGCACCTGCAGCCACCCCCGCGGCCCCGTGTGCCTCGACGACCTGGACCCCGAACGGGTGGCCGAGGCCGTGCTCGCGGCGCACCCTTAACGAAGCGGGGGAGCCCCGCGGCTCCCCTGCTTTGCTGGCTAGAGCCGCTGCCTCAGGGAGCGGTGCCCAGCAGCTTGCCGACGTTCTTGTACTCGGGCCAGAAGACGGCGATCTGCTCGAGCTTCTGGCGCTTGACGTCCTCGCGCTTGGCGGCCATGGACTCGCTGTAGAGGCGCTCGGCGAGGTCGATCATGTCGGTCAGGGTGCGCCGGCGTGCGACGGCGTCCTCGTAGTAGCCGGTCTCCTGCAGCAGGAGGTCGAAGAGCTTCACGGCGCGCTCGTAGCGGCCGTCGGCCTCGGCGTCGAGGGCCTCCTTGTACTGCTCCTTCCAGCGCGCCTCGTCCAGGTCGATCTTCGCGCTGGCGAACTCCGCGACCTGGGCCTCGCTCAGCTCGACGCCCTCGGCGAGGGCCTTGGCCGCGTCCGCGTACTCGCCGCGGATGCGCTTGCGCTCGGCCTCGCTCAGCTGGGCGAAGGCCTCGACCTCGCGCTCCATGCGCGCGAGCCCCTCGGCCGCATTGGTGTTGTCCTCGTCGAAGATCAGCGCGATGCGGTACTCGTTGCGGGCCGCGTGGAACAGCCCGTTGGCCTCGAAGTCGCTGGCCATCAGGACCCGGTCCTCGGCCAGGAGTCCCGCGACCTGGCGGCGGCGGGCCGCCCCGCGCTTGTCGTCAGGAGCGAACTTGCCGTTGTAGGCGAACTCGGCGTTCGCCTGGCCCAGCCAGTACTCGCGCAGGGAGCGCACGCCCTCGATGTAGTACTGCTCGCCCATGCCCGCCCGGTGGTTCACCAGGATCAGGGAGCGCGCGATGCCGGCCTTGGCCCGCTCGTCGTCGGGGTCGAAGACCAGCGCCCGCTCGTACAGCTCGACCGCGCGATCGAACTCCTGGTCCATCAGCGCCTGGCCGGCCTGGAGCAGGGTCCCGTCGGTCAGCTCCCCCACGACCTTCTCGATCCACTCGGCGACGACCGGGTGCCCGGGCGCTAGGTCGTCGGCCTCGAACAGGAGCTCGAGGGCCTTGGCGTGCTCGTTGTCGAAGACCAGGTCGCGGGCCTGGTCCAGCTTGAGCCCGACCTCGGCCATGCGCTCGACACCCTGGTAGTAGGGATCGTCGGGCGCGTCGTCGACCTGGGTCTGGGCGAGGGCGAGGGCGCTCTCGTAGTTGCCGGCTCGGAAGTGCTCGGAGACGGTCGGTTCCTCCTCGGTCGTCTGGCAGGCGACCAGGGAGATCGCGGCGAGGAGCGGCAGGTGGCGTCGGTTCATCATCGTAGAAGGGTAGGTTCAGAAGAGGCGCAGACGCCCCCCGGGGGGGAATCTTCCCCGATGCCCCCCATTCGTTGCAAGGTCGCTACGTCCGTGCCGAGGAGAAGAGCACGACTCCGAGCGAGCCGAAGAACAGGATCGGCAGCCAGGCGGCCAGGAGCGGCCCGAGCTCGCCCTCGAGGCCCATCGAGCGGGCGATGAAGTCGGCCGCGAAGTAGAAGATGCAGAGGATGAAGCCCATGCCGGCGCCCTCGGGGCCCTTGCTGCGGTCGTGGCGCAGGAGGAAGGGCAGGCCGACCAGCAGCAGCACCAGGTGGGCGAAGGGGAACGACAGGTTGGTCTGTAGGAGCGTCTGCCACTGGACGTTGTCCGGGTCCCGGGAGAGCAGCTCGGTCGTCTCGGAGAAGGACAGCTCGGTGGGCTGCTCGCGGGCACGCCAGGCGGTGCGGATGTCCCTGGGCGAGAAGCTGAAGGCGCCCAGCTCGGTCAGCTGCTCGCGGCTGCGGGTGGCGCTGTCGACGTCCTCCCGGTAGCCCTCCTCGAGGCGCCAGGTCCCGTCGACGTAGGTCGCCCGGCGAGCCACGACGTTGGTCCAGCGCGTCCCCTGGCGCAGGGTCGCGCCGAGGCCCTCGATGCGCGCCGGCGCACCCTCGGAGGCTGGGTAGAAGCTGTCGATCCGGACCGGGTTGCCGGTCGCGTCCTTGACCCAGAGGTCGGCCAAGACGGGGCGCTCGCGGCGCGTCTCCAGGTAGTCGAACAGCCCGTCGCGGCGCGACCCGAGGGACTCGGTCGCCCACTCGCGCAGGCCGAACATCGACAGCCCCAGCAGCATGCCCCCGAGGAACACCGGCAGCAGCATGCGCCGCGAGCTCACCCCTGCCCCGAGGGCGCCCACCACCTCGCGCGCCTTCATCAGCTTCGACACGGTGAAGAGACCGCCGACCAGGGTCACGAAGGGCGCCACCTGCAGGAACAAGAAGGGCGTGTTGTAGAGGTACGCCTCCAGCACGAGCCAGCCGGACGGAGTCGTGCCGTCGGGCCCGGTGGCGAGGTAGTCGTCGAGGTTGCTGGCCAGGTCCAGGATCACGAAGATCCCGACGACCAGCAGCAGCGCGACCGCGTAGCTGCCGACGAAGAGCTTGGCCACGTAGCGGTCCATGCGCCCACCCAGGCGCAGGCCGGTGCCGAGGGCTCCGGGCACCCGGTCGCCAGGCTGGCGCGTCATCGACGCACCACCCGAAAGGTCAGCACGAGTCCGAGGCCGAGGCCGAGGACCGTCGTGCTCCACATCGCGGCGCCGACGGGCAAGCTCTCGAGCTCGGCCAGGGTGCTGCCGACGCGGATCGTGGAGATGTGGTACACGAGCGCGATCCCGACCGCCGTAGTCATCGCCGCCAGCTGCGTGCCGCGCCGCAGGTACAGCCCGATCGGCGCGCCCAGGAGCAGGAACAGCACATAGCTGACCGACAGGAGCCGTCGGCGGTGCAGCTCGTACTCGAACTTGCGCGCCAGGTTGCTGTCCAGCCCGCCCTCCTCCAGCATCGCGGCGATCTGGCTCGAGGTGTAGTACTTGGCCCGGTCGCGGTCCTGGTGCGGGTCCTCGAAGATGTCCGCCAGCGGGATGCGCAGCTCGACGTTCCCGAGCGACGTGTCCGAGGGCCCCAGCACGATGCGCTGGTTGACGAAGGCCACGACCAGGTCCTCGCCCTGGAAGCGGAAGGTCGCCAGGTCGGCCACGATCTTGCGGTCCTCCTCGTCGTCTTGACCCGGCAGGTAGACCAGCACCTCGGCGAAGCTGTCGGCCGAGGGACGCCGCGCGGCGTTGAGGTAGAAGTCGCCGAAGGCCAGCTCGGTGCGGCCGGGGTTGAGCTCCTTGAAGCTCTCGCGCAGCATCGTCTTGGCGTAGACCTTCTGCTTGTACTTCCACTCGGGGCGCACGTCGCTCTGCAGGCGCTGGGTGCCGGCGCCCAGCAGCATCGCGAGGGCGAGCGGCAGGGCCAGCATCGTCAGCGGGTTGCGCCGGGCCATGCGGATCGCGGTCCACTCGTTGTCCGCGGCCAGGCGTCCGAAGACCGCCACCGTCGCCAGCAGGAACCCCATCGGCACCAGGTAGGGCATCAGGTCCATGGCGACCAGCGGCAGGAAGTTCGCAAAGGCCCCCATGCCGACGCCGCCGAGCTTGTGCACGGCGGAGACGGCGATGGCGGGGAAGATCACGAAGGTGATGCCTCCCACGGCCGCCACCATCGCCCACAGGAGCTGGCGCAGGATGTAGAGGTGCAGGATCACGGCGCGCTGATTCTCTTTTGTCGGGGCCCCGAAAGCCACCCCGGCCTGTTCGCGATGGCGATGGAAGCGGATAATCCTCGGCCCCGAGCCTCCGCTCCATGGCCAGCACCGATCCCAGCACCCCGCCTCCGACCGCCCCATGGCGCCAGCTCCCCGGCCGCCACGTCGAGCTGCACCCCGAGCTGGGCGAGGCCCACAAGGTCTGGCGCGCGTCCAGACTCGCGCGCCGGCTCGGCGACCGCCGCCGGGCAACGGCCGAGCTGCGTACCCTGGACGCGCTGTTTCGCGCCGGTCTGCCGGTGCCCGAGCCGCGCGGCCTCGAGCGCGAGCCGGGCGGCGGCTGGCGCCTGCGCATGGCCCTGGTGCCAGGAGCACGCACGGCCGAAGAAGCCCTGCTCGCGGCCCTTGGCGACAACCCGCACGGTACGACCGGCGAGCTGGGCGCCCTGCTCGCAAGACTAGGGCGTCTGCTCGCGCGGCTGCATGCCGCCGGCCTCGACCAGGCCGACCTGCATGCTGGCAACGCCCTCGTGGACGAGTCCGGTGGGCTCTGGGCGATCGACTTCCAGGCCGCCGAGCTGCGGCAACCCCTCCGCGCCGGCGTGCTCGAGCGCGACCTGGTCGTGCTGTGCGCCGCCTGGCGCGAGCGGCTGGGCCTGCGCGCGCGGCAGCGCCTGCTGGTCGCCTGGCTCCAGGCCCTGCCCGCTGGGCTGCGCGCTGGGCTCGCCCCCGGGCTGGCCGCGCGCATCGAGCTGGCCGCCGTCCGCCGGCGCCGGGCCCAGGTGACCGGCTACGAGCGCCGCGACTCGCGCTGGTTCCGGGTCAGCGGGACCTGCCGGCCTGCCGAGGGAGCCCGGGGCGAGGCGCCCGAGCCCGCCCGTGGAGCCCGCGTCGAGCAGCTCGTCCTCCGGACCCTGCCCAGCTCCGGCGATCGCGAGCTCTTGGCCGCCCTGGACGCAGGCGCCCTGCCCGAGGGCTGGGAGCTGCGCCGCGGCGACGAGGCCCTCGCCGCCTGGGG
>JARGPD010000215.1 GCA_029212845.1 Planctomycetota bacterium | reverse complement strand
GAGGCTTTCAGGTGCCGTACCGGAGCGGAGGATGTCGTCATGGCGCCGGATGACTCCTTCAACGGGCTGCTAGGCCTGCGAATCGGGCCGACCCTGGACCTGGGGGGAGCCGGCCTAAACCGCTTGTTACTAGGAAGATGCCACCCCATAAGGTAGACTGTCGTAGACCTTGGGCCGGTGGCCCACAGGTCGATCGGGCGGGCGGTAACCCACCGTCCGAGATCGGCTAGGACTTGCGCTCGAGCAGTCCCCCCCCGAGCCCCGCGCGACGCCTCGCACCCGTCCAGCGCGCCCCCCGAGCCCATGCCCCCCTCGAACAGCACCGGTACGCCTCCTATGAAAGACACGCTCTTCTCCTCCGTTTCGATCCAGCTCACCGGCGCCCTGGTCCTCTCCGCACTCGTCGTCCCGGCCGCCCTCGCGGACGGTGCCTTCGAGCCGAAGATCGACGCCAGCGGCGTCTCCGACGGCGCCTCCAGCGTCCAGGCGGTCGACGTCGATGGCGACGGCGACCTCGACCTGGCCGTCGCTGAAGAGTTCGGCAATCGCGTCTCGATCCTGTTCCAGACCAGCCCGGGCGTGTTCAGCGCGCCGATGGCGGCCGGTCCGGCGCTCGCCGGTGCCACCCAGGTGCGCGCCGGGGACCTCGACGGCGACGGCGACATGGACCTGGTCGCGGCCGTGGTCGGCGCTGGCAGCGTGACGTGGCTCGAGAACCTCGGCACGGGCACGGCGTGGACGGCCCACGACCTGGCGGTCGGCGTCAGCGAGCCGCGCGGGCTCGAGCTGGCCGACCTCGACGGCGATGGCGACCTGGACGTGCTGGCTGCGGCCAAGGGCGACGGGCAGCTCTTGCGCTTCGACAACCTCGGCGGCGGGACCTTCACCGAGGCCCAGCTGGCGGTGACCACGATCCCCCAGGTGGGCGCGGTCTCCAGCGGGGACTTCGACGGCGACGGCTTCCTCGACGTGATCGCCGGCAGCGCCTCGAACGGACAGCTGTTCCTGATGACCAACGACGGGCTCGGCGGCCTCGGCGCGCCGGTCCAGTTCGGTGTCATCTCGGCCGTCTTCGACCTGGACTGCTTCGACCTGAACGGCGACGGTGACCTCGACGTGATCGGCACCGGCAACAACGCCAACATGGTGGCCTGGTTCCAGGGCGACGGCATGGGGGACTTCGCCGCGCGCGTCACGATCGGCACCCACGTCCTGCCCTACGGCCTGGACGTGGCCGACCTCGACCTGGACGGGGACCTCGACGTCTTCGTGACCTCGGGCCTGTCCGACCAGCTGGCCTGGCACGAGAACCTCGGCGACGGCAACTTCGCCGCCAAGCAGCTGATCGACAGCGCCGCCGACGGCGCGCGCGACATCCTGGTGGCGGACCTCGACCAGGACGGCGCCCCCGACGTGGTCGGCGCTCTGTACGAGGCCGACAAGGTCACCGTCTACCTCGGCAGCGGCGACGTGATCGCGCCGAAGGTGAGCTTCATCGATGGCCTGCACTGCGTCGAGTCCGGCAGCGTCTCGATCCAGGGCCTGTTCCTGGAGGGCGCGACCGTCACCGTCGACGGCGAGCCCGTCGTCCTGACCACGGACACCGAGGAGGAGCTGCGCTTCGACCTGCAGCCCCACATCCCCGGCGGCGTCACCGAGGTCCAGGTCACCACCCCCGGCGGGGTCAGCAGCCTTCCCCAGGTGCGCTACCCCGCGCTCGAAGCCCCCGCCACGGTCGCCCTCGGCGAGACCGTCGAGCTCGCCCTCCACAACGGCGACGAAGGCATCTTCGTGCTGGCCATGTCCTCGATGAAGTACGCCGCTCCGGCGCCCTTCCTGGCCCAGGACTGGTACCACGGCCTCGAGCTGAACGGCGTCTGGATCCTGGCCAGCGGCGTCGCTTCCCCCGGCACCCTGCCGGACTCGATCGTGCTCGAGGCGCCGACCGCCCCGTCCCTGGCCGGCGTGCCCCTGCACCTGCAAGCGCTGACCACCCAGGTCGGGCTCGGCTACGCGGGCTTCACGGCGACCCGCACGGTCACCCTGCAGTAGCCCTCGAGCGGCGCGGCCGGGCCCCGGCTCGGCTGCGCTGCGCGCCTCTCTCCGGCGTGCCTAGGCGCGCTGGTACAGGTACCAGCCGAAGCCCATGACCTCGCGGCCGTGGCGGGTCATCACGCCGCTCCAGGCGCGGATGCGCTCGAGGAAGGCTGGCGCGTCGGGGTCGCTTGGGTGGGCCAGGCACCAGGACTCGAGCGCCTCGCAGAAGCGGCCGTCGTAGTCGGCGAACTCCTGGAGGCTGGCGGCGTGGGACCAGCGCAGCTCGAGGCCGAGCTCGGCGGCGAGGCGCGGGTGGTCGTCGAAGGCCACCTCGAACTCGGCCGGGTCCTCTTCGCCGAGGAAGGCCATGAACTCGGCGTCGGGGGCCGCGCGGTAGTAGCCCTCGCCCACCAGCACCTGGCCGCCGGGGGCGGTCAGGTCGCAGAGGGCCGCGAGGGTCGTGCGGCGGTCGGCCCAGGGGCGCGCGCCGACGCAGGCGACCAGGGCGGCGGGCGTGGGCAGGCGACCGGCGGCCGCGAGCTCGGCGACGTCGCCTTGGACGTAGTCGATCAGGTCGGCGGGTGCGGCGGTGCCCTGGTGGCTCGGGTGGCTCGGGTGGCTCGACTTGCGCGAGCGCGGGTGGGTGAAGACCAGCTCGTCGAGGTCGGCGGCCAGCCCGCGCGAGGCGCGGGGGTCGGTCAGGGCGGCGCGGCCCTCGGCCAGGAAGTGCGGGTTGGCGTCGACGACCACGGCGCGGGCGCCGGTGCGCTCGACCACCGCGCGGGCTAGCAGCCCCTTGCCGCCCGCGAGGTCCAGCATGACCTCGCCCCTCTGCAGGCGCAGCTGCGCAAGCAGGCGCTCCAGCTTGGGCGCCGAGAGGGGGCTGCACAGGCCGTGGCTGCGGTGGCCGAGGCAGGTGAAGCGGAAGCGGTCACCGGGTGCGGGGAGGGGCTGGCTCACGACTTGACGATCCAGGGGGCAAGGCCAAGGGCGGCCGGGTTCGGGGGGAGGGCGGCTTGGGCGCGGCGAGCACCGCCGGCGTGCGGCCAGGTCGCCGCGGGCAGGGTGGCCGGCGCCCACGGCGACGGCAGCATGCGAGGGGCTCAGCGGGGTGGGCTGGGGTCCGCCGCGAGGTCGCGCTGCGGGGCCCTGCTGGCCAGCACGAGGTCCTCGCGCCAGGATCGCGGGGAGCGCCCGGCAAGGGCGGGCGGCCCGGGCACCTGGGCGGGCGCATCGATCGTCGGGACCTCGGGGGACATGGGCGCATCCTAGCCCGGAATCAGCCTTGGGACCGGGCGATTGGGGCCAAACGGCGGGGGCGGCGCGGGGCTACAGCGCGGGCGGGCCGGGGGGCGCGGGCGGGCCGCCGCTGCCCGGTGGCGGCTGGGGTGGCGGGATGTTGGGGCGCAGCTCGTCCTGGCGCAGGGCGAACAGGGCGCGCTCGCGGACGTCGAGCTCGGCGTACAGCTGCTCGATCGCTTCGTAGGTCAGCGGCATGCGCAGGGACAAGAGGTCGGCGAGGCGACCGAGCGGCACGTCGGGTGGGATCGGCGGCAGGGGCTGGCCGGGCATGGCCAGCTTGGTGCGGCGGCGGATGGCTTCGATCAGGCGCACGCGCAGCACGTCCTCGTCGTCGGCGCCCATGCCGACCTCGAACAGGCCCTGGGCGCGGACCTTGCGGTACAGGCGGTCGGACTCGACCTCCTCGACGCGCACGCGGCCTAGGCCGACGAGCACGATGTGGTAGCGGCCGTCGTCCTGGCGATCGTGGCGGCCGATCTCGCCGAAGCCGGCCACGTCCCCGAAGGGTGGCGTGCCCAGGGACTCGGCCTCGTGGCCGCCCAGGATCGTGCCCAGCACGAAGCGGCCGGGGCCGTCCAGGCAGTCCTCGATCATCTGCACGTAGCGCGGCTCGAAGATGTTGAGCGGCATGATCGCGCCCGGGAAGAGCCACACGTTCGGCAGGGGGAAGATCGGCAGCACGCGCGTGCCGCCGCCTTCCTCGGGAGGCCAGCTGGCCGGGAGTTCGGAGAAGTCCATCAGCAGGGGTACGGGGGCCGCACGGAGTCGTTGAGCCCCATCACTCGAACTCTAGCACCACGGGCGCGTGGTCGCTGGGCTTCTCGCCGCCGCGGGCCTCGAGGTCGACGGTCACGGCCTTGGTGACGTCCAGCATCGGCTGGGAGACCAGGAAGTGGTCGATGCGCAGGCCGCGGTCACCCTGGAAGCCGCGCGTGCGGAAGTCCCACCAGGTGTAGATGCCGGGCTCGTCGGTGAAGTGCCGCAGGGCGTCGTGCAGGCCCAGGTCCGTCAGCTTGGCCATCGCGGCGCGCTCGGGCTCGGAGCAGTGGATCTTGCCCTCCCACTTCACGGGGTCGTACATATCGCGCTCGTCGAACGTCACGTTGAAGTCCCCGGTCACCACGACCTTCTCGGCCCGCGGGAAGTGCTCGTCCACGTAGTCCGCCAGGCAGTCCATCCAAGCCAGCTTGTACAGGAACTTCTCGTGGCCGACCTCCTTGCCATTGACCACGTACAGGTTCAGCACCATCACGTCGCCGATCGTGGCCGCGATCACCCGCGCCTCTTGATCGAACTCGGCGTCCCCGAAGCCCAGGTGCACGTCTTCGATCGGTGCCTTCGACAGGATCGCCACGCCGTTGTAGGTCTTCTGCCCATGGAACGCGACGTTGTAGCCCAGCTCGGCCAGCTGGCCCTCGGGGAACAGCTCGTCCACGACCTTGGTCTCTTGCAGACAGACGATGTCGGGCGAGACCCGCTCCAAGAACTCGATCACCCGCGGCATGCGGGCCCGGATCGAGTTCACATTCCAAGTGACGATGCGCATGGCCAGGATCTTACCCGCTGGGGCCCGCGCTCCCGCCCCCCATGCCCGCCCTTCACGCCCTAGCAGCACCCAAGGCCCCTCACCCCCTCCCCTTGCCCGCTTCCCGCAGAGCGTGCTACAAAGAACTGCATAGCACCCCCCACCTCGCCCGCCTCGCCCGCAACCCATGCTCGCCAACGGACTTCGCCCCACCCTCGCCAGAATCGCTATGCAGCCCCCGCCACCCCGCACGGCCCGCAACACCGGTCTGTCCAATCCCCGTT
>JARGPD010000032.1:34161-35338 GCA_029212845.1 Planctomycetota bacterium | reverse complement strand
CGCGACCACGTCCGCACCTGGACCACGACCGAGGCCGCCCAGGCGGTCGAGGCCGCGGCCGCCGGCGACCGCGCCCGCGGCCAGGCGCTCTTCACCGCCGTGAGCTGCGCCAGCTGCCACCGCATCGCCGGCCAGGGCGGCGCCCTCGGTCCCGACCTGTCGGGCGCCGCGCGCCGCTTCTCGCGCCACGACCTGCTCCAGGCGATCATCGAGCCCGACCGCGACCGCTCGGACCAGTACGGCCTGGTGCGCATGCCCACGGGCCTGCTCGACACCCTCGACGCCGACGAGCTCGCCGACCTGATGGCCTTCCTCGAGAACCCCGAATAGGGCCACGCACTACGGCTCGGTCCTGACCGCCGTTCGGAGACGGCGGTCCCGCAAGGCGACCCCGCAAGGTGATCCGGCCGGGGCGAGGTCGGCCCGCGAGTCGCGCAGCCGCGGTCCGGGCCCCGCGGTGTCCGCCCTCCTGCCGCCGAGCCCTTCGGTGTCCGGGATCCACGGACCCACAAGACATCCCGGCCAAGCCGCGGTGGTCCGGCGGGCAGCACGGCCGAGCCCAGCCGGGATCCGGCCCCCGGCGCGCCTGTGCACCGGGCCGCGACGCAGGGCCGGATCGCCCCAAGACCCATTGCGAATCCCTACGGCTCTCCCAGCCTGCGGGCCGATGGTGGGGGACGCGTGCTAAATTAACAGGTGCCCGTACCCCCACCCCCTCTCGGAAGCCTCGGAGACGCCCTTGGAGCGCCCCCAGAATCCCCCCATGTCCGGACCGGATCAGCCCTCAGAGCCCCTCGGGCTCGTCCAGCGCCTCGCTCGCACCGCCACCGAGCACCCGGACCGCCTGGCCTTCGCCTTCCTGCCCGACGGTGAGAACGAGTCCGAGCGCCTGACCTTCGCCCAGCTCGAGGCCCGCGTGCGCTCGACCGCCGCCCTGCTGGAAGCCGAAGGCCTCGCGGGGACGCGCGCGATCCTGCTGTACCCGAGCGGCCTCGACTTCGTGGTCGCCTTCCTGGCCTGCCTGCGCGCCGGCGTCGTCTCGGCGCCCGTGCCCGACGTGGCCGCCGGCCGCGAGGAGCGCCTGCTGCCGCGCCTCGCCGCCGTGGCCCGCGACGCGCGCCCCAGCGCCATCCTGACCATCGGCGCGCGCCTCGGCGCGGCCCAGAAGCTCGCCCTC
>JARGPD010000032.1:0-34151 GCA_029212845.1 Planctomycetota bacterium | reverse complement strand
GGCGCCCGCCATCGGCGATGGGCTAGAGCCCAAGGTGATCGAGACCGACGGCATCGCGCCCGCCGAAGGACCCGCCGACGACCCGGGACGCATCGACCCAGGCGCGACGGCCTTCCTGCAGTACACCTCAGGCTCGACCTCGTCGCCGCGCGGCGTGGTGATCAGCCATGGCAACCTCGAGTACACCTGCACCGACATCGCGACGGGCTGGATCTACGACGGCGACTCCTTGACCGTGTCCTGGCTGCCGATCTTCCACGACATGGGCCTGATCGTCGGCATCTCGGTGCCGCTGCACACGGGCTCGGGCTGCCTGCTCATGCCGCCCGAGGCCTTCGTCAAGAAGCCCCTGCGCTGGTTGAAGGCGATCAGCGACAACAAGGCGACCCACTCCGCGGCGCCCAACTTCGCCTACGACCTCTCGGCCCGCAAGGTGACCGAGGAGGAGAAGCAGGGCCTCGACTTCAGCAGCTGGCGCGTGAGCCTGAACTCCGCCGAGCCCGTGCGCGAGGAGACCATGCGGACCTTCGCCGAGGCCTTCCGTGTGTGCGGCTTCAAGCGCGAGGTCTTCTGCCCCGGCTTCGGCCTGGCCGAGTCGACGGTCAAGGTGACCGCGTCCAACTGCGGCGACGAGCTGATCGTGCGCTGGCTCGACGGCGCCGAGCTCGAGCAGGGCAAGGTCGTCGAGACCACCCAGGACAAGCGCGGCCTGTGGGGCGTGGGCTGCGGCAAGGCGATCCTCGACACCGAGGTGCGCATGGTCGATCCGGACACCCTGCTCGACACCGAGCCAGGCACCATCGGCGAGATCTGGGTGCGCAGCCCCAGCGTCGCGATGGGCTACCTCGACCGGCCCGACGAGACCGCCAAGGTGTTTGGCTGGAAGATGGCCGCCGGCGACGACACGCCGGAGAAGCCGTGGATGCGCACGGGCGACCTCGGGTTCATGGATCCCGACGGCGAGCTCTACTGCACCGGCCGGATCAAGGACCTGATCGTTCTACATGGTCGCAACGTCTACCCCCAGGACGTCGAGCGCGTGGCCGAGTTCAGCGCGCCGGGCCTGCGCCCGGGCTGCTCGACGGCCTTCTCGATCGCGTGCTACGGCGAGGAGCGCCTGTTCGTCGTCGCCGAGTGCGACCCGAACCGCGGCGACCCCGAGGCCGCCGCCGACGCGATCATCGAGCGCCTCGGCGAGGCGATGGAGCTGCCCGTCTTCTGCGTGATCCTGGTGCCGCCGCGCAAGGTGCCCAAGACCTCGTCCGGCAAGGTGCAGCGGCTGCTCAGCCGCAATCTGGTGCGGGGCCTCGAGTACCCCGCCATCGCGATGCGCCTCGCGCGTCCCGCGGGCGCCGCCAAGCGCGGCGGGGAGCTGGCCGAGCTGCTGGCGCCCTTCGCCAGCCCCGGTGGTGAGGACCCGCGCAGCCTGGGCCTCGACTTCGAGCGCGTGCTCGAGCTGCTCGACGCCGCCGACAAGGCGGGCGAGCCTCACAACCAGATCGAGCCCAAGGCCTTCCTGCAGCCCGAGCTCGACCTCGACGCCCTGTTCGGTCCCGTCGTGCCGTCAGCCTCCGCCGAGTCCGCTCCCGCAGAGGGACCCGAGTCGACCGGTGCACCGCTCGAGAAGCTCGACCTCGAGGACATCATCCTGTCCGAGCTCGAGGACCTGACCGGGACGGACACCTCCGGCCTCGACGGCGACGTGGCCTTCGCCCACTTCGGCCTGGACTCGATCCTGTCGGTCGAGCTGGCCGGCGCCCTCGAGGACCGCTTCGGCGCGCCCGTGTCGGCGACCTTGGTGTGGGACTACCCGACCGTCGCCTCGGCGGCCGCCGCCCTCGAGAAGGAGCTGCCCGCCGAAGCGCTCGCCAAGGTCAAGCCCAGCGCGCCGGACGTGCCCGCTGCTGGCGCTGCGTCAGGCCAGGCCAGCGACGCCGGTGCTTCCGACCAGATGGCCGAGCCCCTCGACCCCGCCGACCTGCCCGAGGGCGCCGTCGCGATCATCGGCGTCGGCTGCCGCTTCCCCGGCGCCCACGGCCTGGACGAGTACTGGGACCTGCTCTCCGCAGGCCGCGAGTCCGTGGCCGAGATCACGCCCGACCGCTGGGACGTCGACGCCTGGTACTCCAGCGAAGGCGCCGACGGCCGCACCCGCACGCGCCGCGCAGGTCTATTGAGCCGCGTCGACCTGTTCGACGAGTCGCTCTTCGGGATCAGCGCGCGCGAGGCCTCGCGCCTCGACCCCCAGCAGCGGCTCTTGCTCGAGACCTCGTGGGAGGCCTTCGAGAACGCCGGCTTCGCGCCGGACTCGCTGCGCGGCAAGGACGTCGGCGTCTTCGTCGGCGTCGGCTCGGCCGACTACCAGCGCATCCAGCTGTCCGACGCCGAGTCGATCGACGCCTACGCGGCGACCGGCAACGCGATGAGCACGACGGCCAACCGCATCAGCTACGTGTTCGACCTGACCGGCCCGAGCCTGGCGGTCGACACGGCCTGCTCGAGCTCGCTGGTCGCGACGCACATCGCGCGCAAGGCGCTGCTCGACGACGAGTGCAGCCTGGCGCTGGTGGGCGGCGTGAACGTGATCCTGAGCCCTGAGTGGACGGTCGCTTTCAGCCAGGCGAACATGATGGCGCCCGACGGTCGCTGCAAGACCTTCTCGAAGGACGCCGATGGCTACGTGCGCGGCGAGGGCTGCGGCCTGGTCCTGCTCGAGCGGCTCGAGGATGCGGTGGCGAACGGCCGCAACATCCTGGCCGTGATCCGCGGCTCGGCGATCGCGCACGGCGGCCACGGCCACGGCCTGACCGCGCCGAGCGGTCCCCAGGAGACGCGCGTCATCGAGCGCGCGCTGAAGAGCGGCGGCGTCCCTGCCAGCAGCGTCGACTTCGTCGAGGCCCACGGCACCGGCACCGAGCTCGGCGACCCGATCGAGCTGCGCGCCATGCACGCGGCCTTCGACTCGGGCCCGGAGCACAAGCTGCAGGTCGGCTCGGTCAAGACCAACATCGGCCACCTCGAGGCGGCCGCTGGCGTGGCCGGCCTCGTGAAGGCGGCCCTGTGCCTGTCCCACGGCCAGCTCGTGCCCCAGCTGCACTTCACCGGCGCGAACCCGCACGTCGACTTCGACGCCCTCGGCATCGAGGTCGTCCAAGAGCTGCGTGACTGGCCCGCGACCAGCAGCCGTCCGACGGCCGGCGTCTCGTCCTTCGGCTTCGGCGGCGCCAACGCCCACGTCGTGCTCGAGGCCGCCCCGCGCCCGCCTGCCCAGGCCCAGGCCGACGCAGCCCGCGCGGACCACACGCTGCTCGTCTCGGCCACGACCGAGGCCTCCCTGGCCGGCAACGCGACGAGCATCGCCACCTGGCTGCTCGACCAGCAGGACCAGGACCTCGGCGACCTGTGCCGTGCGGTCAACGGCACGCGCGCCAGCCTGGCCGAGCGCCTCTCGGTCTCGGGCACGTCCCACGCGGACCTGGCCGAGCGCCTGGCCCAGTTCGGCGCCGACCCCCAAGGTGGCGCGCCCTTCGGCGCCCACCGCGGCCACGCCGGCGGCAAGAAGCCGCGCGTGCTGTTCCTCTTCCCCGGTCAAGGCAGCCAGCACGCTGGCATGGGGCTGGACCTGGCCAAGAGCCAGCCGGCCTTCCGCGCCGCCCTCGAGCACTGCGCCGCGGTGCTCTGCGACCACATGGACCGCCCGCTGCTCGAGGTGCTCGCCGACGGCGAGGCCCTCGCGCGCACGCGCTACGCCCAGCCCGCGATCTTGGCCGTCTCCTGGTCCCTCGCCGAGCTCTGGCGCTCGGTCGGCGTCACGCCGGCCGCCGCCCTCGGCCACAGCGTCGGTGAGGTCGCTGCCGCTTGTGTGACAGGTGCCCTCGACATCGAGCACGGCCTGTGCTTCCTGGCCCAGCGCGGCGCCTTGCTCGACGCCTTGCCCGAAGGCGGCGCGATGGCCTCGGTCGTCGGCAGCACGAAGCAGTTCGAGGCACGCCTCGCGACCGCGGTCGACGCGAGCGCCCAGCAGCACGGCAGCCTCGTGATCGCCGGCTGGAACGCGCCGGGCATCGCGACGATCGCCGGCGACGCCGCCGCGATCGAGGCCGCCGCCCAGAAGGGCTCGGCCTTCGCCGAAGACGGCCTGCGCGTGACGCGCATCGACGTCAGCCACGCCTTCCACTCGCCGCACATGGAGCCGGCGCTGGCCGACCTCGCCAAGCTCGCCAGCGCCATGGCGCCCCACGCGCCGAAGCGCCCGCTGTACTCCTCGCGCACCGGCGCCAAGGTCCAGGGCGCCCTCGATGCGAGCCACTGGAGCGACCAGCTGCGCGAGCCCGTGCTGTTCAGCCAAGCGCTCACCAACCTGCTCGCCGACGACCAGGTGCCCGTCGACATCGTGCTCGAGGTCGGGCCCCACGCGGTCTGCACCGGCTTCGCCGGACGGCTCCTGCGTGGCGTGGATTCGCCGCCGCCGCTGCTCGCCAGCATGAAGAGCCAGAGCCCCGGCTGGCGCGGCGTGATGGACGCCGCCGGTGGCCTGTGGACCCACGGCGTGGCCCTCGACTTCGCCTCACTCGACCCCGAGCAGGCCGGCGAGCGCCAGCGCCTCGCTCCTCCGCGTTATGCTTTCGAGCCGCGCCGCCACTGGATCCAGCTCCAGGGCGAGGCCGAGCGCACCACGACCGCCCTCTTTCCGACGCCCCAGCACCGCAGCCTTCCGATGCAACAGCCCAGCGATAGCCCCGCCTCCCTGGCCGCCGAGGTGGCGCGCCTCTTCCGCGAGCAGAACGCGATCATCGCGCGCCTCGCGGGCCTGCCGGACCTTGGTGGCCTGGCGAGTGGCCACACTGGCGGCCTCGATGGTGGCTTCGCGGGCGTGCCCGGCACGGCGCCCGCGGCGCCCAACGCGCCCGACCTGGCCCTCGACGTCAAGGACCCCGCCGAGCGCATCCGCCGCATCGTCGCCCACGTGGCCGGCGCCGCGCCCGAGCGCCTCGCGCCGAGCCACGTGCTGCACCGCGACATCGGCTTCGACTCGCTGATGGCGGTCGAGCTCGACCGGCGCCTGCGCCGAGCCTTCCCCGCCTTGCCCGAGGGCGAAGAGCTCTTCACCCAAGATTCCTCACTCGAAGACCTGACGGCCCTGTGTGCCGCCACCCTGGAGAACGCCCAAGTGGACGACCTGACCGAGTTCCAGCGCCGCCCGCGCGAGTACGCGACCTACGCCGAGCTGATCCGCAAGGACCCGAAGGACACCTACGTCGGTGGCACCTTCAAGGCCGAGACCCACGAGCTGCACGACATCAGCATCGAGGGCAACGCCATCACGGGCAAGCTCGACGTGATCAACAAGTACTCGGGCACGGCCTCGTTCCACCTGACCCAGATGGCGGCCTACAGCTTCGTCGTCCAGCTGATCCAGGGCTACATCTGCCACAAGCACGGGGTCAAGAAGGACGGCATCGGCATGCCGAAGCTCAACGGCATCCACATGATCTGGCACCAGCTCGTGCGCACGTCGAAGGACGTGCCCGCGCGCCTCGTCGAGCTCGGTCACACCGAGGAGAACGGCGTCTATGTCTACCGCTTCGCCTTCGACGTGGCCGAGGGTGGCGTCAGCGGCGAGATCACCGGTTTCCTGCCGATCAGCAAGCCGCCGGTCCCCGCCGGTCAGCTCTCCGAGCCGGCGACCTATGCGACCCATGCAGAACTGATCGGCATGGACCCCAAGGACACCTACACCGGCGGCACCTTCTCGGGCGAGTCCCAGGACATCCACCACCTGATCTGCAACGGCAAGCAGCTGACCGGTCAGCTCGACGTCAAGAACGAGTGGTCGGGCACCAAGCACTTCCACCTGACGCAGATGGGCACCTACAGCTACATCGTGCAGCTGATGCTGGGCTACTTCTGCTACAAGCACGGCGTCGAGAAGGACGCCCTCGGCATGCCGACCCTGAGCGAGTTCAAGATCGACTGGACCGAGATGGTCACCTTCGACTCGAACATCCCCTGCACGATCGAAGAGGTCGAGACGCACCACGAGCGCGGCCGCTACACGATCCGCTTCGACTTCACCGTCGCCGACCCCGACGGCGGCGAAGGCGGCCGCGGCTTCCTGATCGGCATGATCCCCGAGCCGGGCACCTCGGCCGGCTGAGGCACACGCCCAAGCCGAGCTCTTCGAAGGCCGCAGTGGTTCGCACCACTGCGGCCTTCGCTATGGCCGCGCCGCTGGGCTGCTCGGGGCTAAGGAGCGCCCATGCCCGAGAAGCTGCTCTTCGTCTGTCGCCGCAACCAGTGGCGCAGCCCGACCGCCGAGAAGGTCTACGCCCGTGACCCGCGCTTCGATGTGCGCTCGGCGGGACTGAGCTCGAGTGCGGTGCGCCGGCTGACGGCCAAGGACGTGGCCTGGGCCGAGCGCATCTTCGTGATGGAGTCCGAGCACAAGTCCCAGTTGCAGGCGGCGTTTCGTGACGAGCTTGGGCGGCGGCCTGTGCACGTGCTCAAGATCCCCGACGAGCACGGCTTCATGGACCCGGAGCTGGTCGAGCCGATCCGCGCCGGCGTCGAGGTCGCAGCCGGGTGAGACGGCCGTGGGCTGTTGAGGGCGGGGTGCCACGCTAGCAGGGGCGGCTCGTCAGTCGCGCAAGCCGCACGACTCCGTCGCCCGCCAGTCCCAAGAACGCGGGCCGCGGCAGCTCGTCACCACCGCGGCCCGCGCGCGCCTAGCCCAGGCCAGCCCTGCGAACATGGGCTAGTCCTGCGACCTAAGGCTGGAAGACCAGTGGCACCGTGTTGCTGACGAAGTTCACCTGGCCGCTGAGCACGTCGAAGGCGACGAAGGCGTGGTGGGCCGTGAGGCCGACCAGGGTGGGGAACGATGCCGTGGCGACGTCGACCGAGGCCGTGGCCTCACCCCCGACCGCCGCTGGGCTGAGCACGCCGAAGGTCGACCCGAGCGGGTAGCTGTTGGGGTGCGTCAGGGTGAAGAGGAAGTAGGCGTCCGGGTTCAGGGGCAGCACCAGGCTGCCGAGGGGCTGGCCGGGTGACTCGCCGGAGAGGCTGCCGAGCAGCAGGTAGCCTTCGTTCGCTGTCGGCGCCCTCAGGGTGAACTGCTGGAGCCCGCCCCAAGCGAGCGAGACCTCATAGCGGCTGGCCTCGAGCGCGGGCGGGAAGCACTCGTCGAGCAGGCCATCGCCATCCACGTCGGCGAAGGGAGCCAGCAAGTCGCACTCGTCGGGCACTCCGTTGCCGTTGCAGTCAGAGCTCGTGCCACTGGACAGGTCCACCGGATCGTGGACCCCGTTCTGGTTGCAGTCCAAGAAGCTGATGTTTCGACTCACCAAGACGTCGCCCGACTGGGAGAGGAAGGTGATGTCGGCCTTGCCATCCAGGTCGTGGTCGTTCACCAGCATCGACTTGGACGCACCTTGGATGCTCGCCATCGGAGCGCTGTTGAAGCTTCCGTTTCCGTGGCCATGGAACACTTGGACGGTCGAGCCGATCCTGAGCACCAGATCCGGCAGGGCGTCGTTGTTGATCGGGGCGAGGGCGATCTCGCGGGGGGACTCGGTACCGCTGACGGTGAAGGTCACGAACGCCGGCGCGAGCGAACCACCGCCCAGGTTCTGGCACCAGCGCACCTCCTTACTGGCACCCACGGCGAGCAGCACGTCCAGGTCGCCGTCGACGTCGACGTCGGACACGGTCGCGATCACGTCGTTGGCAAGACCCGACCAGAGCGAGGTCAGCTGGCTGAACTGCCCAACGCCCAGGTTGTCGCAGCGTTGCACGCTCCCGGTGCTCTGGCCGTTCACGGCGATGATCAGATCGCGGTCGCCATCGCCGTCGAGGTCGGCCAGGGTCAGGCCGGTGACCGGGTCGGCGGTCTTCCTGACGCGCACCGCCGGAGCGAAGCTGCCACCGCCGAGGTTCTCGATCCACTGGAGGTCATTCCCCTCGGCAAGCCCGAAGTAGATGTCCTCGTCCCCGTCCCCGTCCACATCGTCTGTCAGCACGACGCTGGCCGTGGTGGACGGCTTCGTGAACAGCGACTGGTGGGGACCGAAGTCCCCGGACGCAAGCCCCTCGTACCAGCTGATCTCGCCCGAGACGAGGCCCGCGCACACGATGTCCTGGATGGAGTCCCCGTTGAGGTCGGCGACCGCGATGGAGTTCACCTGGTTCGGGACCTCGCTCAATGCCCTGGAGGTCGAGTACGCGCCGTCGCCCTGGTTGTGGAACAGGTGCAGCGGTCCGATGGACCACGACCCTAGCAGGACCTCGGGGTAGCCGTCCTGGTCGATGTCACCGTGGGCCAGGGTGTTGACGTTCTCGGGCTCGCCCCAGACCTGGCTGGCCAAGGAGAACGCGCCCGCGCCGCCACTCTCGTGGGTCCTGACGAGGCCATCGAAGTGGGAGGCCAGCAGCACGTCCATGCTGCCGTCGCCATCGAAGTCGGCGGCCTCGACGGTCTTGATGCCTTGGTGTCCGTTGTCGAGCAGCTGATAGGGCGCGAAGGATCCCGGCCCGAGCGTCTCGATCCACCCGGCGGTGTCCTTGGAGAACGGTGAGAATGCCTGGGCCCCGTACAGCAGGTCGAGGTCGCCGTCGCCATCGAGATCCGCCAGGTCCAGGGCCGAGGCCTCGTCGAAGATCGGGGCCAAGTGCGGCGGCGCGAACTGACCCGTGCCATCGTTGTCGTAGATCTGAAACTTGGTGCCGTTGCCGATCACCAGGTCGACGTCTCCGTCGTTGTCGTAGTCATCCAAGTCGCTGGGGATCTCGTCGAGCACGAGGGGCAGCGTCAGGAAGACGAACCCAGGCGAGAAGACACCAGCCCCCAGGTTGTTGACCTGGATCATCTGGTTGGTAGCGCGGTCGGTGATGACCAGGTCCAGGTCGCCGTCGCCGTTGAGGTCCACGGCCTGGACCTTGGTGTAGGTGTGGGCCGGCCCCACGCTGAGCGGGATGATCGGGTTGAGCGTGGGAAGGAACTGGCCGGCACCGAGCCCCTCGGACCAGGTGACGGAGCTGCCCTGTTGGGTGCCCGTCTGCCAGCTGGTGAGCAGGTCGACGTCGCCGTCACCGTTCACATCGGCGAGCTCGATCCAGGCCGGCTCGAAACCATTGGACTCCCCAAGGACTTGGCTGTCGGCGAATTCGCCGCCACCGAGGCCTTCGAAGAGCAGCACCCTGCCAGGCGTCCCGCCAGAATCTTTGGCCCCCAGAACTAGGTCGGGGCAGCCATCTTCCGTGACGTCGACGTACCTCGCCAGGGTGGGATTGACTGGCAATGCCTCGAGCTCGTGGATCTCGGTGAAGCTGCCAGTCCCGTCGTTCTCGACCCAGGCCAAGGGCTCGAAGGTGGAATCGCGATGTACGAAGAGGTCCTGGTCGCCGTCCAGGTCGAAGTCCACGGCGGTGAGGCTCGTGAGGTGACCGGAGTCCTGGTGGACGCTCTCGGCCGGGGCGAAGACCTGTCCGTGGGCGAGCGGGGTTGCGGCGGCGAGCAGGCAGAGGACGGCGAGTTTCGAGTCAAGGGATCGTGGTGGCCTTGGGTTGCAAGGCGAGCTGGAGGCCGGGCGAGCGAGCGAAGCGTGCCCCTCGATCATCGGCCAAGCGCGCCGTTTCGTAAATGACTTCCCTGGCGGACTTCTGTGGTCGGGCAGCTGCAAAGCCGGCTTCCAGGGCTCGCGACCTGCTCCCGCAAGGTCGTCAGGGCCCGCTCATGATCGCGATCGGGTTGCCGCCATCGGGTTCACCTCGGGGATCCCAAGGTCGTGGATTTCGGCGAGCTCGCCGCCCCCGATACGTCCATGCCTTGCCGCCAGGCCGCTCGGTTCAGCGGGGCCCCGTTCTGCCTTCGGGCGTTAAGGCGGCGCACCTCTCGGCGCAGACTTCCTACAGCCGCCAGGACCAGGACTCGATCGCTGCGGGGTCGCCGGCGAGGGCGGCTTCGCGGGTCGTGTCCCGGGGCAGGGGCTCGAGCGCGCGCAGGTGCTCGAACAGCTCGGGGCCGGCGCTGGGGAGGTGCAAGAGGTGCAGCAGCGTGATTGCGTCGGAGGGCGTGGCGGCGTTGAGCAGGGACGCGGTTGCATCCGGATCGAGGTCGCCGTCGCGGTCGGCCTGGGCGACGAGGGTGCGTAGCCGTGCCGAGGCGTCGGTGCGCAGGGGTGTGGACGGCGCGCCGCCGGGCTCGGCCTCGATGGCGGAACCGGCGGGCACGAAGACGCGGCGGCCTGCGCCCTCGAAGGCGACGCGGCCGGTGCTGACCGAGAGGCGCGTGGTGCCGGACTCGGTGACCTCGGCGCGGTAGATGCAGCCGAGATCGACCGACAGGCCCGCGGGCGTGAAGACCTGGAAGGCGCCGGGGCTGGCGAGGATCACGGCCTCGACGGCGCCGCGCTCGAGGGAGAGCAGGGACGCGGCGGGGGCATCGAAGTCATCGCTGGCGCCGTCGACGGCGGGATCGAGGATCGCAAGCGCGGTGTCGGCCTCGAGCTCGAGCGTGCCGAGCCCGTCGATGTGCAGCACGGCGCGGCCGCCTGGGCCGGTGGTGATGCGCTCGCCGACGGCGAGGGATGCGGCCGTGGACTTGCCCGACGCAGGCCAAGGCTGGAGGCCGGGGCTGGCTGGTGCGCCTGGGGGCTTGGTGCCGCCCGTGCTCGAGTCGCTGGGGCCGACGAGCAGCTGGCCGGCGACGTGCTGGAGGGTGTAGGGCGAGCCGAGGCGCGCGAGCTGCTGGGGCTTCTTCGCGCCCGAGCCGGGCCCAAGGGGCGAGGGCCACCAGACCATGACCGCGATCACGGCCGCGGCGGCGGCCAGGCAGGCCCAGGCGGCTGGGCTGACCAGCGGGGTGCGGCTCGGGCGGGCGGAGGGGCGTCGCGTCGTGGTCGGGGTGGGGCGTGGTGGAGGGGCGCTGGCCGGTGCGTGGTGGGGCAGCTCGGGCAGCTCACCGCTCCAGCGGGCGGGGGCCAGCAGGGCTTCGAGCTCGACCAGGTCGGGTGTCTTTTCGCTCGGCGGGGTGGCGGGGTCCCAGATGGAGTCGTCGGGGGTCTTCATGCTTGGCTTCGGTTCGGGCCAGGTTGGTCCGAGGGCTTGGATCGCTCGGGTCGCGGCGTGCTGTCCGCCGACGGAGCGCTGTGGTTCGGCGCGGTGCTGTCCGGCGGCGTGGTGTGGCCCCCCGGCTTGGTGCTGCTGGTCGGCGAGGACTCGTTCCCAGGTCCGGGGGGGCTCGTGGAGGGCGCGACCCCCAGGCGCTCGCGCAGCTTCTGCATGCCACGGTGCAGGCTGACGCGCACGGAGCCGGGAGGCCGGTCGAGCAGGGTCGCGATCTCGATGCCGGACAGGCCCTCCACGAGTCGCAGGGTCAGGGGCATGCGCAGGGCTTCTGGGAGTGCCGCAAGGTGGGTGAGGACCTCATCGATGGTTGGGGAGTCGGTGGCTGTTGCTCGTTCGGTCGCGCTGCCAAGCGGATGGGGCCCAGTGCGGTCGGAGCCGGCCGCAATCTTGGCGATCCCAAACCCGGCGGTCGCCTCGACCTCGGCCGCTGTGCCGCTGCTGCGCTCGCGCTTGCGGGCGCTCGACGTCGCGACCCGCAGGGCGCGGCGCCTGGCCATGCTGGCCAGCCAGCCGCCGAAGCGGCTGGGCTCGCGCAGGTCGGCCAAGGAGCGCCAGGCGCCGAGGAAGACCTCCTGGGTGACGTCGTCGGCGGCGTGGCAGTCGACGCTGCCGAGCGCGACGGCGTGGACCATCGGCGCGAAGCGGGTGTAGAGCTCGCGGAAGGCCTCGCGGTCGCCGGACTGGGCCGCGCGGACCTGGGAGGTCCACGCGGGGCCCATGCCGCCGTCCTGCACGACCCCAACCTCGGCGACCTTGCTCACCCCAGGCGGCTCCCTCCCAGGGCCCTCGCTCGAGCCGACGCCGCGTGGCGCCGACCCGCTGCTGGCGTCACTCGCCCGCAAGCCTGGCGTTGACCTTGGCGTCCATGGCGGCGCGGTCCTCGGTCCCGATCAGGTGACCGCAGGTGTTGAGCATGTTCTCCAGCAGCTGCGCGTCCCCATGGCCGGCGGCCTCGAGGTCGAGGGCCCTGCGCAGGCGCGGGTAGAAGCCCAGCTCGCCGTACTGGTCGGACTCCCACAGGGCTAGGGCGCAGCCGAACTGGGCCGACGCGTCCTTGGGCAGGAGCTGCATGGCCTGGGACATGGCGTCCTCGCAGCCCGCGGTCTCGAAGCGCAAGGCCTGGCCCATGGCGCCTTGGAAGTAGGCCAGGTCGAACCACGCAAGGCCGAGCTCGCGCTCTTGCCCCTCGGGTGCGGGCAGGCCAGCCTCGCGACGGGCGCGCTCGTCGGCGAGGGCGCGCACGAGCCGCCAGCGCAGGTGCGAGGTCACCGCGTGGCCGAGCCCTTCCTTGGTCACACCCTGGCCCTTGGTCATGTTCAGGATCGACCAGGTCGCACAGCGCAGGGTCTCCATGTGGACCAGGGTACGGTCCGAGCCCTCGAGCGCGGCGTGCATGCGGCTGACCAGCTGGTCGGGCCCGAAGCCCTCGCCGAACCTCTCGGGGATCGCCTGGTCGTCGCCGAGGTCGATCGGGAAGCAGACCGCGGGCGGCCCGGCGGCGAAGGCTGCGGTGGGAGCGGGCTCGAGGGAGGAGCGCATGGCCAGGGTCAGGAGCGCCAGGGCGGGCAGGGCGAGGAGTCGTTGCATGGTTGCTGCGTGGTTGCTGTGAGGTGGATGGGTCCACCGCCAAGGGGCGCGCACGCTGCCCCACGTTATCCGCCAATCGCGGATTCTTCCCGAGGGCCCGCCCAGGGCGGGCTTGTAGGCGGCCCAGGGCGGGCCTGTAGGCGGGCATGCTAGCCCTGGCTCCCAGGCTGAGCGGTCGCCGGGTGCAGCCGATTCGATGCGAGCGAATCGGGCGGGTGCCGCCCCTTGTGCGGCCTAGGGGGCTTCGGTGTACAGGCGCACGGTCGTGCCGTCGTGGTCCGAGACGGCGAGCACGGGCTCACCCGTCTCGGGCATGGACGTGAGGGTCAGGCCCGAGGCCTGCATCGGGGTCGCGAGGCGCTCGGCCAGCTCGATCGCGAGCGGGGCGCGCGGGTCGCCGGTGGACGTGACCGCCAAGCGCGCGACGCCCCAGCGGCTGGCGGCGACGTACAGGTGCAGGCTGGCCTCGCGGCGCGCTCCTTTGACCTCGGTCCGCGCGATCACGTCGGTCAGGGGCGCGCCCAGGCCGTCCAAGGTGGAGCGTGGCAGGTCCCAGCGCGCGACCTCGCCGAGGACCGTGAAGGGCTCGCCCTCGGCGCCGCCGAAGGCGCCGGTCAGGTCGAAGGCAGCGAGGCCACCGACCGAGTCGCCGACGAAGGCGTACTGCGTCCCCTCGAGCTCGGCGATGGCGAAGGAGAAGGCGAGGCCCCGACGGCCCGAGCCGACGAGCAGGGTCGTGTTCGTGGAGCCCGGGACCGCGCTTGGCGGCGAACCGGTGGTGAGGTGCGCGGCAGGGTCCACGCGCAAGAGGGCGAGCTTCGGCAGCTGGTAGTGGGGCGACCGTGGGTCGAGGTAGCTGCCGGCGGCGATCGCGAGCACGGACTCGTCCTCGCCCGAGCGCCAGGGGAAGAAGCCCGAGCGGAAGGCGAGCGACTTCGCGTAGTCGCAGGTGACCTCGGGGTTGGTGTCGAGGTGACCGAGGGGCTGGCAGGCGGTGAGCTGGCGCGCGGCCATCGGCTGGACTTCTTGGGCGCGCGCCGCGGCGACCAAGGCCGCGCGCGAGTAGAGGCTGACCCCATGGTCGACGCTCGAGCGCGAGAGGGCGATCAGGTCGCTGGCCGGGTCGATGGCCGCCGCCGCGTACGACCGACCGCGGCCGCCGTCGGTGCCGCAGGGCTGCTCGCCGGCGACGTCGAAGGGCAGCTCCCAGCTCGCGATGTCCAAGCCCTCGGCCGTATGGCGCACGCGGTTCAGGATCCACGGCGAGTCCATGCCGGCCACCAGCCACTCCTCCGGTGGGGCCGGACCACCGCTGGGCGGCGCCTCGATCCACGAGCCCTGGACGAAGACCGGCAGGCGCAGGGACTCGCTGCCGGGGATCGGCTCGAGGGCGACGTTCGGGTAGCTGCCGACGAGCCGCAGGTGGGGCAGGGTCTCCCAGCCGTCGACGGCGGTGAACAGCACGCTCGGGTCGACGCGCGAGAAGCTGGCCGTCGTGTAGAGGGTGAAGAGCGGCCGGTCGTCGGCGAGCATCTCCACGGGGACCGGGACGATCGGCTGCAGTTCGCCGTCGGCGCGCTCGACATGCTGCATGGTCAGGGCGTGGTCCACGAACCAGGCGCGCCCACCCGGCTCGATGTGCATGGCGAGTCCGGCCCAGACCTGGGGCAGGTCGGTGATCTCGCGGACCTGGGCGAGGTGCAGTCGCGCGCCGCTTCGTGGGCTCGCACCATGACTCGCGCTACGACTCGACCCGTGGTCGCTGCCAGGCACCAGCTGACCGTCAGCGCGTCGCTCGAAGAGCTGCAGGTGCACGCCCTTGCCCTTCATCGCAGGGTCCGGAGCGATGGCCGCGGGACGCAGGTCCCAAGTGAACGTCGTGTAGCTGCGGTAGGGACCCCACTCGACCTCGGCGCTGGTCGTGGGCAGGGCGCCGACGGCGACCAGGGTGCGGCCCCGGTCGTCGAGCTCGGCCTCGACGCGCACGGCATGGCTGCGGTAGCCGGGGCCGCGCAGGAAGCTGGGCGAGCTCGACCGGTGGGCAGGGCCCGGGTCCTGCCCGTGGCGCGTGTAGGGCGTCTGCTCGGTCCAGCGCTCGAGGGCATCGAGCGGCAGCACGACCAGGCCAGCTTCGTCGGCGGCGACATAGAGCACGCCTCCCGCGATGTCGAGGTCCCTGGCACGGAAGCGCTCGCGCCTGGCGCGCTCGGCGCCGGCCTCGGGGTGGAACACCGGGCCCTGCTCGACGGCGCCGAGTTCGCCCGACGCGGACAAGGCCACGCGGGCCACGCCGCTGCCGCCCATGGCCACATAGACCTGGCCGTCGTGGACGCGGCACGCCAGGCCGTTCGCGGGATGGCGCAGGTCGCCGCCGCTGGAACGCGAGCGCAAGCGGGCCTCGCCGAGCTGGGTGAGTGGTGTGTCGAGGGCCGCGCCACCGGTCCTCGCGCGGGGAGACTCTGCCGGCGCTCCTGCTCGGTCTTCGCGCGCCGTGGTGTCGAGCCCGGCGAGGTCGTAGCTGCGCAGCAGGCTGTCGTCCCAGCCGCTCCAGAGCACGACTAGGTGCTCGGGCGTCAGGTCCAGGTCCACGCACCAGCGCCCGTCCGGCGCCTCGTCGAGCAATCGCTGGCCGCCGTCGCGCCCGACGAAGAGCAGCCCGCCGTCGCCGCCGGCGACGAGCACGCCGCCACCAGGCAACGAGCGAAGAGCGCGGATCGGGACGTCGAGCGCGACCCGCTGCAGCAGCGCGTCGTGGACCTCGAAGGGGGCGTCGGAGGGCGCGTCGGAGGGTGTGTCGGAGTCGCCCGCGGGAGCGCGCACCTCGGCGCGAATGCGCGCGAAGTCCAGCCGCCAGAGCTCGGGCCCGCGCGCTTGCAGCAGCTCGGCACCGTCATCGGAGACGGCCACGGCCAGTCCATAGCCCGTACTCGGACCGGGCTGGTGGACGTTGAGCGGCCCCTGGAGGACCAGCGCGAAGAGCGGAGCGAGGAGCAGGGACATGCCGGCCAGCTTACGGCTCCTGCCGAGTGAGCAGCGTCTCGGACACGACGTCAGCCATCAGGGCGTGGGCTGCGGGGGACCAGTGATCAGGGTCGTGGGCGAGGAACAGCTCGCGGCCGAACGTAGGCTCCGGACCGGCCGCGTTGGCGGCACGCGCAGCTGGGCTCGCGCTCGCGGTCCTGGCCCATGCGCGGAAGCGCACCGCGGGGTCGATCAGCGCGAGCTGGAGCTGCCCAGCGTGCTTCTGGAAGAACAGGCCGAGGCGCCTGTCCGGGTGCTCGCGGAAGTGAGCCTGTTGGGGCAGGGCCACGAGCAGCAGCTGGGAGCCCCGCTCCGCGAGCTGGCCGCGCAGGCGGGCGAGGTCCTCGGTCATGGCGACGAACGGCTCGCGGTTGCGCAGGGCGAAGGGGAAGCGCTGGCAGTCGTAGCTGCGTCGCCAGGCCGGGCTGCGGACGGGCGGCGCGCTCCACAGCTCGAGCTTCGGCCCCAGCTCGAGGCTGGCCTCCCAGGCCGCATGCAGGGCCGACTCCGCGAGCAGCGCGTCGCTCCAGGTGCGCGGCTCGATCGGCATGGGCGGACGGTGGGACGCGTCGTTCAGCATGGCGACCACGACGTCGGGCTGCCAGGGCGCGACGTAGCGGTCGTGGATCGCGCGCATCTGGGTCCAGCACTTGCCGGGCAGGGCGAAGTTGCGCACCTCGACGCGCCCCTCGCCCAGGCTGGCGGCGAGCCGCGCTTCGAGCTGCACCGCGAAGAGCTCTTCGTGCTCGACCCCGAATCCAAAGGCCACCGAGTCGCCCAGCACGGCGATGCGCAGGGGCACGTCGCCGGTGGGCTCGGGCTGGCCGCCGTCTTCTGGCGCGGACCACTCGGGCCCGCGGAAGCCGTCCGAGTTGGTCTGCACGCGGGCTCCTTCGAGACGCCCGTCGAAGTTCGGGCGCAGCAGCCAGCCGAGCTCGGGATCGGGCGTCTGGGCCAGGCTGCGCAGGTCGGCCGTGGCACGCAGCAGGACCTCGCCGGCCACGAGGCTAGCGACGACCAGGAGCACCGCGATGCGGGCTCGACGGGTGGAGGTGGCTGCCATCAGAAGCGGAAGTAGATGAAGGCCTCGGAGGCCGGAGCGGCGAAGCGCGCGATGCCCCAGGCGCCGAGCAGCAAGAGGGCCGGGCGCAGGGCGCGCGGCAGTCGGAACCAGGCGCGGTCGAGGTCCATGCGGCCCGCGGCGAGGTGCACCCCAAGGGCTAGGGCCATCAGCGCGAAGGCAGTCGCGAGGCCCGGCAGCTGCCCAGCGCTCGGCAGGCTCGGGGTGAAGAGCGCGGCGTAGTAGGCGCCAGCCTGGCCCGAGTCGGGCGCGAAGAGCGCGACCACGAACAGGGACCAGATCGCCATCGTCAGGGCCCAACCGGCGAGGGCAGCGGCGGGGCCGAGCGGCTTCGGGCGCCGTCGCTGCTGGTGCGCCCAGAGGCGCAGGCTCTGCTGCACGGAGATGCAGGCGCCGAGGCAGACGCCGCCGATCAGGTAGCTGGCAAAGGGACCGTGCCACAGGCCGAACAGCCCGATCAGGAGCGTGTTGGTGCCCCAGATCTTGGCGTGGGTCAGGCGGCCGCGCAGCAGCGGAGCGTAAAGGTAGACCTCGATCCAGCGGATCAGGGACATGTGCCAGCGGCGGGTGAAGTCGGCCGGCGACGTCGCCGCGAAGGGGCGGTCGAAGTTCTGGACCAGCTCGACCCCGAACAGGCGCGCGCTGCCGCGGGCGAGGTCGGTGTAGGCGCTGAAGTCCAGGTACAAGAGCGCCAAGAGGCCAAGGCTGTTGGCACCCAGCGTCATGCTGTCGAGGCCACCGGGGTCGGCTAGGTTGCCGAGCACCAGCGGCCGGAAGCGGTCGGCGAGCACGACCTTCTTGAACAGGCCCCACAGCATGCGGCGCAGGCCGACCGACAGGTTGCCTGATGTCGGCGGCTGCATGTTGCGCAGCTGGGGCAGCAGGTGCTCGGCGCGCTCGATCGGACCCGAGATGAGCTGCGGGAAGAAGGCCACGTAGAGGCCGTAGTCGGCCAGGCTGCGACAGGCCTCGATGCGACCCCGGTAGACGTCGATCGTGTAGCCGATCGTCTGGAAGGTGTAGAAGGAGATGCCAAGCGGCAGGGCCCAGTCGGGCACCGGCAGGGCCAGGCCGAGGTGCTCGCCGGTCAGGTTCCAGGTCTCCGCCAGGAAGCCGGTGTACTTGAAGCCGACCAGCGCGCCGACGTTGACGACGAGGCTCAGCAGCAGCCAGCGCAGCCTCGCGCGTGGCTCGGTCGAGCGAGCCAGGGCCAGGCCGACGCCGAAGTCGAGCAGGGTCGACAGGAAGAGCGCCAGGATGTGCAGCGGCTGCTGCCCGAAGTAGAACAGGTAGCTCGCCAGCAGCATGCCCCACACGCGCCCGCGCCGGGGCAGGAACGGGAAGGCGGCCAGGACCAGGGCCAGGAAGAGCAGGTAGGGGGAGCTGGCGAAGGACATCCGGTCCGCGGGTCAGGCCATCCAGGCGGCGAGGGTCTCGCGGAAGTGCAGGATGCGCCGCTCCTGGGAGGTCAGCGTGAGCAGCGGCCGGTCCCCGTGGCGCACGCCGCGCTGGATCCAGGCCAGGTTGTCGAGGTCTTCGTCGAGCAGCTGCAGGTAGCCGGGGTCGAGCGAGTCGACGTAGGCCGCCTGGGCCGGCGTGCTCGTCGGAGCCGCGTACAGCTCGTACTCGACGCGGCAGCGCTCGAGGCCGAGGGGCAGGATGCGGAACAAGGTGAAGTGCGTCGGCAGGAGGTTCAGCACGGTGCTGGGGAACAGCAGGTAGCTGAAATTGCTCGTGCGCTGGACCTCGTTGAGCCCGGGGAAGAGCCCGACGCCAGCCTCGGCGGCGGCGCTGCCGAGCAGGCCGTCGGGGCCATAGGCGCCGGGCATGCGGAAGGGCGTGCTCATGCGCGAGTGGCTGCCGAGCTGCGCCTGGGCCGTGGCCATGTGGTCGAGCAGGGGCGCCGCCGTGCGCCGGTGGATCGTCGGCAGGTGCATCGACTCGAGGAAGGCCTCGACCCCGACCTTCCAGTCGAAGGCCCCCTCGAAGCTGTGGCTGCGGTGCAGCGCGGCGCGCAAGAGGTCCCAACCAGCCAGCTCGTCGGCGAGCTCCTCGCCGAGGAAGTCGGCCAGGGACATCGTGCCGCTGCGGCGGACCCAGACCCAGCCCCAGTGGCTCTCCACCGCGAGCGCCTCGAGGCACCCGAGCTCGCTCCCTTGGAAGCCGCCCGAGCCCGGGACCATCGCGCCGAACGGTCGCTGCCGATCGCCCTCGTCCTGGCCGCCCGCGTCGAAGGCCGCGCCGTGGTAGGCGCAGGCAACGACGCCGTCGCGGTCCGCGAGGCTGCCCTCTGCCGCGCGCAGCAGCTGGTTGCCGCGGTGCGGGCAGACGTTGAGGAAGGCCCGCAGCTGCCCCGACCCCAGCGAGCGCACGACCGCGATCGGCGTCCCCGCGAGGTCGGCGGTGCGGTAGCTGCCGGGGGCCTCGACCTGGCTGGCCCGGCAGATCGGCAGCCACGCCCGGGCGAAGACCAGGTGGCGCTCGCGCTCGGCCAGCTCGGAGTCGTTGTAGACGTCACCGGCGACCTGGAAGCCGCCGCCCGCGGCACCCGGCCGCGCCCGCGCCGCCCGCCACTCGGCGCGGATGCTCGCTTCGACCTCGGGCTTCATGCCTTGGCGGTCGCCCGGTCGATCGTGGCGCGCGACTCGACCTCGGTGCGGTACAGCTCGCAGCCCGGGGGGACCGGCAGCTCGCGGGTGTGCAGGATGCGCTGGGTCTCCTGGTACGCGGGCAGCTCCTGGACGTCGCCCATGTGGCTGTTCCTGCCGGCGAGCCCGTTGAACGAGGTCATCAGCTGTTGGATCTCGGCGGCGGAGAAGCCGTTGGCGTACAGCTGGATCTCGGACCAGAAGCACTGGGCGGAGAGCTCCGAGACGAAGACCGAGGACTTGGCGTTCTCGATCGCCCAGATCTCGTGCTCGAGGGCTTGGCTCGAGTTCATCGTGTCGTGCTCCCAGCGCCAGAAGTTGCCCCGCACGCCGTACTTGTCCTTCTGCTCCTGCTTGCCGATCGGCGTCGCGGGCGAGCAGTACCACGGGCTGAACGTGAAGAACTCGACGCCCTCGCCGTCGACCCAGTCGATGGCCGCCTTCGTGTTCTCGGGCCGGTCGCCGGGGAAGCCGACGATGAAGTTGGCGTGGGTGTGGATGCCGGCCGCCTTGAGCGCCCGCATGCCGCGCGTGTAGGCCTTCTGGGTCGCGGCCTTCTTCATGTTCTTCAGCACCTTGTCGTCGAGGGACTCGATGCCCAGGAAGACCGCCTTGCAGCCCGAGTCGATCATCGACTTGGCGCAGTCCTCGTCGGCGAACTGCGCGCGGAAGTAGGAGTACCACTCGAAGTCGTAGCGCTTGAGCACCTCGAGCAGCTCGAGGAAGCGCGGCATCGGGACGTTGAGCGTGTCGTCGGTGAAGATCAGGCTCTTCACGCTGCCGACCGAGCTCAGGCGCTGCAGCTCCATGTCGAGGGTGGCTGGGTCGCTCAGCACGAGCGGACCCTGGTTCGAGAAGTAGCTGCAGAAGGCGCAGGTGAAGGCGCAGCTGCGCGCCGTGCGCGTGTGCACCGTGTGGTACAAGCGCTCAGGGTCGAGCAGCTCCCAGCGCACGTGGTTCTCGTTGATGTCGAGCCCGGGCTCTTCGATCGTCGCGTCGACGGCGTAGCGTCCGTCGCGCAGGACCCAGGTCTTGGGCAGGCGGAGCCCGGGGATGTCGGTTCCGTCGCTCTCGAGCAGGCGCAGGAAGGCCGCCTCGCCCAGCGGCGTGATCACGTAGGCGTCGGCACCCCAGGCCTTGAGGAAGGTCTGGAAGACCGCGTCGGGCAGGCTCTTCTCGAGCTCGACCAGGACCAGACCGCCCATGATGACCGGCACGCCGGGCCAGTTCGCGCGCACGTGCTGGGCGGCGTCGAGGGCCATCGAGGTCTCGGTCATGTAGGTCGTCGAGAGGAACACGAAGCGCGGCGCTAGCTGCGGCGCGAGACGCTCGAGGTCGACCCGCGAGGCGTGGTTGATGTGGTGCAGGTCATAGCCGTGCCGCTTGGCGAGCGACTCGTAGTACGCGCCGCTCAGGTGCGTCGGCGAGAAGGCGTCGTAGCGGCGGTACTCGATCGACGTGCCATAGCGCGCCCGCGACAGGTAGCGCGCGATGTCGTGGTTCATGCCGTCGATGCCGACGCTCTGGCGACCCATGCGGTGGGTCAGGGTGTCCTTGCCGGAGCCCGCCTCGGCCGCCAGGTATGCCGGCGACCCGGTCGGACCGGAGCGGCTCGGCGCGTGGTCGTTGCCCCAGCGGTCGATGTCTTCGTAGTAGGAGATGAAGAGGCCGTCAACGGGTCGAAGGGTCACGGGCAGTCCTGGGTGGGGGGCGAGTGGCGCCAGGTCAGCGCGGCGCCGTGGGCGCCACCTCCGACGGCGGCGAGGGCGAGCGTCTTGGGCTGGGTCAGGTCGGTCGCCGCGAGGGCGATCAGCGGCGCGGCGGCGCCGGGGCAGCCCCAGTCGAGGAGGCAGGTGTGCGTGTGCTCGGCGGGGACTCCGAAGGCATCGGCCTGGGCGCTGGCGCTCGCGAGGCTCGGCGCCATCGGGAAGAAGGCGTCGATCGATGCCGGCAGGCCGCGCTCGGTAGCGGCGAGCTCGTGGGCCGCCCTGAGGCGCGAGCAGAGCGCGGCGCGCAGCTCGCCCATCGCGCCGGCGTAGGTGCGGTCGGCGTCCTGGAAGCAGAAGTCTGTGGGGGTCGAGTCCGGCCCAGGAGGCAGGGGCGCCGGCACCGTGAAGGCCTGGCCGGCGGGGGCGTCGGTGCGCCCCTCGAAGGCCAGCAGGCCGGGCTGCGCGGCCGCGCCCTGGAGCAGGATCGCAGCAGCGCCATCGCCGAAGAGGATCGGCGTGGGTGCCGCGGTATCGAGCTCGAGCCAGGGCGAGATCGACTCGGCGGCGACCACGACGGCGAGGCCATGGGTGCCGGCCAGCCAGCGCTCGGCGGCGCGCCAGGCCAAGAGCGCTCCTGCGCCACCGGCGCGCAGGTCGAAGCTCGGGCAGCTTAGGCTCAGTCCGCGCGCGACGCGCCCGGCGAGCGAGCTGGTGGCGCGGCTCGGCGTCGACGTGACCGCGATCAGGAGCGCGAGCTCGTCCGGGCGCCGCGCGGCCTTGGCGAGCAGGCTGCGGACCGCGCCCAGGGCCAGGTCGGACTCGTCCAGCCCGACGCCGCGGGTCCACTGGCGGGAGCGCACTCCGAAGCGCGCCTCGAGCTGGTCCAGGTCGAAGTGGCGCGCCAGCACGGGCGCGCGGTCGAAGAGCGCCTGGTTGTCGACCCGTGCGGCCGCGCCGACCAGGTCGACGGGACCAGAGGCCGCGCTCGCGATCAGCCGCACGCCCGAGGTCATGACGGTTCCCGGGCGCGCTCGGCGATGACCACCAAGAGCTCGTTGCCGCACACGCAGTCGCGCAGGTCGGTGATCGAGAGCTCGAAGCCGTGGTGGTCCTGGACGAGCGCGATGAACATGACCATGCCCATCGAGTCCCAGCCCTCCATGCCGAGCAGCGGCGCTTCGGGATCGATCGTGCCCTCTTCGGCGAGGGTCGCCTCTTCGAGCAGAGCGAGGACCGTGGGGAGCGTCGGGGGCGTCTTCATACGAGGCGGGGCCGTCCTTGCCAGTGGGGAGCACGCAGCTCGTTCTTCATGAGCTTGCCGGCGGCGTTGCGCGGCAGCTCGCCAGGGAACTGGAAGCGGGTGGGGCACTTGTAGCGGGCCAGAGCGCCGCGGCAGTGACTCGTCAGGCTGCGGTCGGTCTGGGTCCTTCCCGGCTCGAGCACGACTAGCGCAAGGACCTCCTCGCCCCAGACGTCGTGGGGGATGCCGACGACCGCAGCGTCGCGCACGTCGGGGTGCTCGAGCAGCACGAGCTCGACCTCGCGCGGGTAGACGTTCTCGCCGCCGACCAGGATCATGTCCTTGATGCGATCGACGATGGTGATGTAGCCCGCGGTGTCGATGCGCGCGAGGTCCCCGGTGTGGAACCAGCCGTCGGTCCAGGCGGCGGCGGTTCCGTCCGGGTCGTTCCAGTAGCCGGGGGAGAGGTTGTCGCCGCGGGCAACGATCTCGCCGGCCTCACCGGGCTGGCCATCTTCACTGGCCTCGACTTCCTCGCCATTCCGGTCGACCACGCGCACCAAGCAGCCGGGCGCAGCGCGGCCGGCCGAGGCCAGGCGCACCGCATCGCCCTCGCGGTGGTCGCGCGGGGTCAGGGTCAACAGGACCCCGGTGCTCTCGGTCAGGCCGTAGCCCTGGAGGAAGTCGCAGGCGAGCCGCGCGCGCGCACGCTCGAGGGTCGCTGGCGGGATCGGCGCGGCACCATAGACGACCAGCCGGAGGTGCGCGAGCTGCTTGCCCACGAGGTAGGGCTCGGCCAGGAGCCACTCGAGCATGGCCGGCACCATCAAGGTGTGGGTCGTCGGCTCGCCGCTGAGCACGTCGATGGCGGCCACGGGATCGAACTCCGGCAGGAGCCGCAGGGTCGCGCCGCTCGCGACGCAGGACAGCAGCATCAGGAGGCCGCCGACGTGGAAGAGCGGCGTGACCTGGAGGAAGCGGTCGCCGGCATCGAGGGGCATGTCGAGCAGCCACGCGCTGGTCATGCTGTGGCAGTTGCGGTGGGTCAACATGGCACCCTTCGGCCGGCCCGAGGTGCCCGACGTGTACATCTGCACGGCGACCGCGGCGTCGGAGCTGGGCTCTTTGGGCTGCCAGGAAGCCGCGCGACGTCCACGCCCATCGCGAGGGTCGGCCGGTGCGTCTGGCCCTTCCCCGAGCAGCTGCCCGAGGACCACATGTGCGCAACCTTCGAGCCGCGGTGCGAGCTCGGCTTCGGCCAGGACGAGCTCGGGCCCGGCGTCGCCGAGGATCGTGGCCAGCTCGGGCGGGGTCAGGCGCCAGTTGAGCGGTACGAGCACGGCGCCGAGTCGAGCGGCAGCGAAGTACAGGGCGACGTACTCGGCGCGGTTGCGGCTGAGCAGCGCGACCCGGTCCTCGGCCTCGACGCCCGCGCGGGTGAGGGCAGCTGCGAGGTTGCAGACCTGGTCGCGCAGCTGGGTGAAGCTCCAGCGGCGCTCGCCGTCGTCGACGGCGGTGCGGTGCGGGAACAGCTGGACGCTGCGCTCGAGCAGGTCTTGGATCAGCACGGCGGCTCTTGGTTGCGTGGCACGACCCCGAGGCCGAGGCCGCCATCCGCGGGGATCGCCGCGCCGGTGACATAGCCCGCGTCGTCACTGGCGAGGAAGGCCACGAGCCGCGCGAGCTCCTCGGGGTTCCCGGCGCGGCCGACCGGCGTGGATGCGGCGAGGGCTTGGAACTGGGCGCCCGAGAGCGCCGCGCGGGTGCGCTCGGTGTCGATGAGGCCGGGCTCGACTAGGTTGCAGGTGATGCCGGCGCGGCCGAGCTCGACCGCGAGGCTGCGGGTCAGCCCGAGCAGGCCGGCCTTGGCGGTCGCATAGGCAACCTGCCCGGCGGCGCCGAGGCGACCGGCGGCAGAGCCGATGAAGACCAAGCGGCCGAAGCCGCGCGCGCGCATGCCGGGTGTCACGGCGCGGGCTAGACCGATGCCGGCCGTGAGGGCGACCCCGAGCACCTCGGCATCGGCCTCGCGCGCGCCGTCCTCGACTCGGCCATAGGGTGCGAAGGCTGAGGCGTTGTGCACCAGGACGTCGATCTCGAGCCCGGCGAGGTCGCCGAGGCCGCCGGGCTCGTCCGTGTCGCCGGCGCCAACTGGACGGGCCAGGTCGCCGTGGATCCAGCGCGGCTCGCTGTGCGCCGCGCGCAGGAGCGCATCGGTCTCGGCGCCGCTCCCGGGCTCGTGCTCGTGCAACACCAGCCTGTGGCCGCCCCGGGCGAGCTCGAGGGCGATGGCGCGACCGATGCCGCGCGAGGCGCCCGTGACGAGCGCGGTGCGTTGGTGGGTGGTGGTCGGCATCAGGGCATGCGGTAGAGGGCGGCGCCGAAGGTGTAGCCAGCGCCGACCGAGGTCAGGAGCGCGGTCTGGCCGCTGGCGAGGCGTCCGGATGCGATCGCCTCGCTGAGGGCGATCGGGACCGTCGCGCTCGAGGTGTTGCCGTGGTGGGCGATGTTGTTCATCGCGCGCGCCGGATCGACACCGAGGGCTCCGACCGTCAGCTCGACCATGCGCGCGTTGCCCTGGTGGGTGATGAACAGGTCGACGTCGTCGATCGTGATCCCGGCCTGGGACAGCACGGCGTCACAGGCCTCGCGGGTGTAGGCCACGAACAGGTCGAAGATCTCGCGCTTGCCGTCGACGACGAGGAAGTGCAGGCCCGCTTCGACGGTGGCGGCGGTGGTCGGCATGGCTGCTCCACCGGCGGGCATGTGTGCGCCCATGCGCTCGCGGCCCTCGGCGCCGAGGTGGATCGCGAGCAGGCCAGGCGCATCGGCGGGCCCGAGCAGGACCGCTGCGGCCCCGTCGGCGAAGAGCACGGCCGAGCGAGGGTCGTGCTTGTCGATGAAGCGACTGCGTGCGTCGGCGGCGATCACGAGCACGTTGCGCGCGCCGGCACGCACGGACATCGCGCCGAGCTCGAGGCCGTAGAGGAAGCCGGCGCAGGCCGCCGACAGGTCGAAGGCCGCGCAGCGCGCGCCGAGCTTGCGCTCGACGATCGTCGCCGTCGACGGGCTCGGGTGGTCGGGCGAGATCGTGGCGAGCACGATGCGCTCGACCTCGGTGCTCCTGACCCCGGCCTGGGCAAGGGCCAGCTCCGCCGCCGCAACGGCGAGGTCCGAGGTCGTCTCCCCGTCCTGGAGCCAGTGGCGATCCCGGATGCCGGTGCGCTGCTCGATCCACTCCGCATCGACCTTCAGGCCAAAGCGTGCGATCAGCGCTTCGTTCGTGAGCACCTGGGTCGGCGTGCTGTGTCCGATTCCGAGGATCTGGACGTGGCTCGTCATGACCCGATCCGGATCGCGAGCTTGCCCATCAGCTGACGGTTCTCCATGCGGCGCTGGGCTTCGATGGCGCCCGGCAGGTCGAAGATCTCGGTGACCGGCGGGTGGATGCGGCGCGCTTCGACCAGCTTCATCGCCTGGACCCACTCCTTGCGCGTCCCGATGTGGGAGCCAAGGAACGACAGCTGCTTGTTCCACAGGTAGCGCAGATCGATCTTGGCCTCGAAGCCCTCGGTGGCGCCACAGATCACGATCTTGCCGCCCCAGCGCAGGCACTCGACGCTGGTGTACCAGACCGGCTCGCCCACGTGGTCGAAGACGACGTCGACGCCGCGGCGATCGGTCAGCCGGGCGACCTCGGCTTGGATGTCCTGGCAGTCGCTGCGCAGCACGTGGGTCGCGCCCATCTTGGAGCACCACTCCGCCTTGGCCTCGGACGAGGTCACCGCGATCGGGACCGCGCCGATCTCCTTGGCCAGCTGGATCGCAAAGGAGCCGGTGCCGCCGCTCGCGCCCCAGATCAGGACCTGGTCGCCGGGCTGGACCTGGGCGCGGGTGACGAGCATGCGCCAGACCGACAGGAGGGACGTGGTCGTCGCGGCGGCCTCCTCCCACGTGAGGTGCGCGGGCTTGGGCAGCACCTGCTCGACCTGCACCTTGGCGTACTCGGCGAAGGACCCGTCGAAGGGCCCGGTCTGGAAGCCCCAGATCTTGAGGCCCTTGCAGAAGACCTCCTCGCCGGCGAGGCAGGCGTTGCACCTGCGGCAGGCGCGCACGGGGTAGGTGATGACCTGGTCGCCGACCGCCACGCCGGTGACGCCCTCGCCGATCGCGACGACGACCCCGGCGGCATCGGTGCCCGACACGTGCGGCAGCGGCAGGGTCACCCGCGGCAGGCCCTGCCGGGCCCAGATGTCGTTGAAGTTGCAGGCCGCGGCCTCGATACGCAGCAGCACCTCGCCGGGTCCAAGCACCGGGTCGGGCACGTCCCCGTATTCGAGGACATCGAGGGAACCATGCTGCGAGAAGGAGACCGCTTTCATGCGAGGGTGGGGGTCCGGGCCAGTCGGGATGCGAAGGGACGAGCCGAAGCTCGATGATAGCAATGGGCCCGGAGTTCTGGGGGCGAGCAGGCTCGTGGCCCCGGGCAGGCGCACCTGGACGTCCCCAGCGACTGCTATGCTGACTCCACTCAGCGATCATGACGACCTCCGATGCAGAGCGGTTCCAGGGGCCCGCGGCCGGCCCTGGAGGCCGGGTGACCGCAGGCGCCACCACGCTCGGCACGCTCGGTCGGGTGCCTCGCCGTGCCCTGGCGCTGGGGTGGCGGTGAGCAGGGGCCCAGCCCCCAAGGTGCGCGCCGGGCGGCGGCGGCGCTGGCTGGCGCTCGGCCTTGGCGGCTGCTTGTTCGCCGGCCTGGGCTTCTCCTGGCTGGCCGGCGGCCGACTCGTGGCGCCCAACCCGCGCTCCTTCGGCCTGCCGCCGGCCTGGTCGCAGCCCGACCGCGCGGTCGAAGAGCTCGCCCTGGAGAGCGCCTCGGGCGCGACCCTGTCCGGCTGGTTCCTGCCCGTCGAAGAGCCCTGCGGGGTCGCCGTGCTCTTGCACCCCAAGGAGGGCGACCGGCGCGCCATGCTGGGGCGGGCCGAGCTGCTCGCCGGTGCGGGCTACGCGTGCGTGCTCGTCGACCTGCAGGCCCACGGCAAGAGTCCCGGCGAGCGCGTGACCCTCGGCCACCTCGAGCGCGAGGACGCGCGCGCGGCGGTGGCCTTCGCGAAGGCGCGCCAGCCCGGGCTGCCCGTGGTCGTGATCGGCTGGTCCCTCGGCGGCGCGGCGGCGGTGCTCGCCGGTCCCCTGGGCATCGACGCGCTCGTCATCGAGCAGGTCTTCGCCAGCATCGAGGAGGCGGTCTCGGACCGCTTCGACCACCACATGGGCGGCTGGGCGCGCCTGCTCACGCCGCTCTTGACGGTGCAGGTGCCCCTGCGGCTCGGGGTCTCGGTCGACGAGCTCCGGCCGGTCGAGCGCATCGGCGCGGCCGGCTGCCCGGTGCTGGTGCTGGGCGGCGGCGCCGACCCCTACTCGCCGCCCGCCGCCACCCGCGCCCTGTTCGAGGCCGCCGCGCAGCCGAAGGCCATGGCGCTCTTCGAGGGCGCCGGCCATGTCGACCTGCAGCGCGCCGATCCGGCGCGCTACGAGCGCGAGCTGCTCGGCTTCCTCGAAGGGCACCTCGGCAGCGACCCCTGGCCCTAGCGGCAGCGTCCGGGCTCCGGGCCGGCACAGGCCGCGCCAGCCACGCAACGGCGTGCCTGTGCCCCGCGCCTCGGCAGATCCGTGCCCATCCGCTAGGCTGGGCACTCCTCCTGCACTCGTCCCCCCCTCCGAGCCATGCCGAAAGCCAAGACCGTCGAAGCGTACATCGAGTCCAAGTCCGAGTGGTCCGAGGGCCTCTCCCTGCTGCGCGAGGTCGCCCTGTCGACCGGGATGGAAGAGACGCTCAAGTGGGGCGCGCCGACCTACACCCACGGCGGCCGTAACGTCGTCAGCCTGGCGGGCTTCAAGGACTACTTCGGCCTGTGGTTCCACGACTGCACCGGGCTCGAGGATCCAGCCGGCGTGCTGCAGCAGGCCAAGGGCGGCAAGAGCGAGACGATGCGCCAGTGGCGCTTCGAGTCCACGCGGCAGGTCAAGAAGCGCGCGCTGAAGGACTACCTCAAGCGCGCCATGGTCGCCAGCGAAGCGCCGCGTGTGCCGCGCAAGAAGGTCGCCAAGGAGGTCGAGCTGCCGGCCGAGCTGGAGGCTGCCCTAGGTGCGGTCCAGGGTGGGCGTGCGGCATTCGACGGCCTGACCCCGGGGCGTCAGCGCGACTACGCCGAGCACATCGCGTCGGCCAAGCGCGAGGCGACCAAGCTCTCGCGCCTCGAGAAGGTCGTGCCGCTGATCCTGGCCGGCGTCGGCCTGAACGACAAGTACCGCAACTGCTAGCCGTCGCCGAGGGCGGGCGCCATGCCCTCCTCGATCGCCCTGACGAAGTCGCGGTCGCGCTGCCCTTCGCTGGACAAGGGGAAGGTCGCCACGAGGCCGAAGTCGGTCTCGATGGTGACCGAGCTGTCGGTCAGGTAGCTGTCGTCGAAGCTCGGCTCGAGGCGCACGATGCTGGTCAGCGGGATGATCGTCTCGGGCTCTTCCCAGGCGTCCATGTACAGGACGAGGTTGCGGTCGGAGACGAAGTAGAAGCCCTCCTCGATGTTGAGCAGTCCGTCCGAGTAGAAGTAGCGCAGCGTCTCGTCCGGCTCGAGTACGCCGAGCTCTTCGAGCTGGGTGAGGTACCTCTTCGGCACGTCGGCGCCGACGTAGATCGCGACGTCGGGGCCCGTGTTGCCGAGGTAGATCAGCGCTCCGAACAGCAGCAGGAAGAGCACGCTGCAGCCGATCGCCGAGCCGCGAAGGAGCCTGCCCATGGCGGCTAGCTGCGCGCGGCCAGAAGGCCGCCGACCAGGTCGAGGGTGGCCGCCGCGTCGGCGAAGTCGGGGCACGGGCGGGTGCCGTCCAGCACCGCGCGGGCGAAGTCGCGCGTGAACGGGAAGGCGCGCCCGAGGTCGGGCTCGAAGGCCATGCTGGCGTCCTCGGCGGCGCCCCCGCGGCACAGCTCGATGTGGCCCGGCACCGACCAGCTCCAGGTCAGCGTGCCCAGCTCGCCGACCAGGCTCAGGCCGGTAGGCTCGGGCGCCGAAGCCTCCGCGAGGGCCAGGTCCAGGCCGACCTCGAGCTGACCGCCACCGCATCGCTGGTCGAGCTCGTGGCGCGTGCGGTCGCGCCCGACCGCGCGGCCCGGACCGAAGAGGGTCGCGAGGCAGGCGGCGGCCATGCTGGCCAGCAGCGGGTAGCCGTCGCCGCGCCCGGCGGCGGCCGCCGCGGGCAGGCGGATCGTCAGGTCGGCCGAGCGCAGCGGGCCGAGGGCCCCCGACGCGATCACCTCGGCGACTCGCGCGCCGCCGTACAGCAGCGGCCGCGGCAGGGTCGAGGCGTGGACCACGCCCGCGGCCTCGGCCTCTTCCAAGAGGGCGCGCGCGGTGGCGGGGTCCGGGGCCAGGGGCAGCTCACAGAGCACCGGCTTGCCCGCGCGCAGGGCGGCGCGCACGAGCTCGGCGTGGGTGTGCGGCGGCGTGATGACCAGGAGCGCGTCGACGTCGTCGCGCGCCGCGAGCTCGTCCGGCGCACACAGGGCTGCGCCGAGCTCGGCGGCGAGGGCTTCGGCGCCACCGTCCGGCGCGGCGGCGAGCGCGCTGATGCGCGCGAAGTCACAGTGCCGCAGGCTCGCCGCATGGGCCGCGCGCGCCTGGCGCCCGGCGCCCCACATGCCCAGCCGCAGGATCTTGGTCGTGTCGCTCATGGCGCCGATCCTAGCAGCCGCCCGCGGGGGGCGGGTGGTGGGCCCTGTTGGACTCGAACCAACGACCAAGCGATTATGAGTCACCTGCTCTAACCGACTGAGCTAAGGGCCCGCCGTGGGGGAGTGTAGCGGACGGGTCGCCCACAAGCAGCCGGTTGGGTGCGAGCTTCCCGCGGACCCGGTCCGCTAGCGCAGCTCTGCGGGTAGCCAGGGTTCGAGGTCGGCGAGCTCGGCGCGGGCGGATTCCGAGGTCGGGATGCCAAAGGCCTGGAAGTAGGGGCCGAGGTCGCGGCCCGTGGCCCGCGAGAGGCGCAGCATCCACTGGTCGCGCTCCTCGGCGTCGTTCTTCGGCGCGGGGCCACCGCCGAGGTAGCTCTCGATCGCCTGGGCGATCGGCTCCCAGCCGAACTCGCGCTGGACCAGCGCGTAGGTGAGCAGGGCGAGGCCGGGCTCGCGCTTCCACTGCTCGAAGTCGGCGCCGGCCGCGAGGTAGGGCGCGAGCTTGCCGCGCTGGTTCACGAGCCAGGGGTTCTCCCAGGGCTCGATGCCGGCCATGCGCTCGCCGAGGTAGAGGCTGAACAGGTTGCAGGTGACCTCGGTCGTGCCCTGGAAGGTCCACGCGGGCCGCTGGGCGTTGTGGCCGAACTCGTGGAAGTAGCCCCAGTTGCCCTCGGCCTGCAGCCCGGCGAAGTCGGCGGCGGCGGAGTGGTCGGTGTCGTCCGCGCCGTGGGTCATGACCGGGTAGCCCGAGTGCATCCAGCCGGCGGAGATCTGCAGGTCCTCGACCAGTCGCTCGGGGCGACCGGTGGCGTGCAGGGGCTCACCGAGCAGGTCGGGGTAGTGGGCCATGGCGCGGCTCCAAAAGGTCATCAGCTCGGTCGGGTCCTCGAGGTGGCGCAGGGCACCGGAGGGTAGGGTCAAGATCACGCCGTCGCAGGCGAGCTCGCCCCAGGGTGCGGGGGCGCCTCGGCGGCGCTCCCAGTCGGCGCGGCTGGCCTCGTCGTCCAGGTCGAAGAAGGGCGCCTCGATGGCGCCGTCGATGACGAAGGCGGTGGTGGCCCGCGCGGCCTCGTCGGTCGGGACCAGGTAGATCAGGCCGCCGAAGGGGCTGGCGAGCTTGGTCGTGCCTTCGATCGGCTGCTGCATGGTGATCTCGGGCCAGCGCGACCACTTGTCCTTGTGCCAGAGGAGGTCCTTGTGGGCGCCGATGCGCAGCTGCCAGCCGCGGCCCTCGGTCGCGGCGGTGATGACCTCGCCGGCGGGGGCGTAGAGTCCGGTGGAGCGCCAGGCCTTCGGCACGATCGCGTCGGCTTCGACGACGATGCGGTGCGAGCTGCGCTCGGCGTCCTCGGGCACGCTGCCGGGGAAGAACTCGTGGCCTGGTGCGGCGGGCACGTCGGCGGGCTCGGCCTGGCCCCAGGCGATCGTCGAGAAGAGCATGCCGAGGTGGCCGATCGTGTTCGAGCGCGCGATCCGGCGGCCGGGGCCCGGGACGTTCGCGCTGAGGTCGGTGCCCGCGAGGGCCGCATCGATGCGCGGTCCGAAGGCCTCTTCGCCGGGGGGCAGGGCGCGCACGAGGGCCGAGGTCTGGCGCGCGGCAGCAGCGGGGTCGCTGGCGTCGGTGCCCAGCTTCCGGCCGGCCAGGGCGGCGAGCACCTGGGCCACGGCCCGCCCGGCATGCACGCCCTGGTTGGCAGCGGGGGACAGGCCGAGCTCCTGGCCGCCGGCGGTGTCGAGCCCGAAGACCAGGCCGAGCCGCCCGCCGAGCTGGTTGTGGGGCAGGTCGGTGCGGATCGACTTGCCCTGGCGGTCGAAGAGCTGCTGGCGGCCCCAGGGGCAGACGCCGAAGAGCAGCCCGCCGCCGCCCGCGACGAAGGCCTCGAGCCGGTCGATGGAGGCCGGGTCGAGGTCGCCGGACTGCCACAGCACGACGTCGAAGCGCTCCAGCTCGCGGGCCTCGGGCAGGGTGCTGTGCGACGAGACGCCGTCGAGCTCGCCGCCGAGCCGCTCGACCAAGGAGCCCGAGCGGCCGAGCAGGAGCAGGCTGATGTCCTCGAGCTCGGCCCCGCCGGACCAGGCGATGGCGTTCTGGATGAAGGTCTGGCCGCCGCCCGCGCCGAGGCCCCAGTCGCCGAGGAAGGCGTTGTGCCCGAAGGCCACCGCGCGGCCGGCGCCGTGGCGCGTTGCGGCGATGACCCCGCGGCGCCCGTCGCTAGCCTGGACGCTGGCGATCGTGAAGGACTCGTCGGAGGTGCACAGGACCTCGCCGGGCAGGGCGCCCGTGGGCGGCTCGAGGGAGAAGACCCCGGCCAGGAGCTGGTCGAGGTCGTTGGAGTCCTGGGCGCGGGCGGCGGGGTCGAGGACCAGGAAGGCGGCCAGGATGGGGAGCAGGAGGCGGAGGACGGGGCTCATTGATGCATCCTAGCGCGGCGCGACAAGGTGTGCGGTCCCCCCGGGGTCGAGGCCGAAGATCCCCATGGATTCCGCCGGAGGGGCGGGGTCCCCTGCTGCGATCCCGAGTACCTTTCGCGGGTGCAGAACACCATCCTGAATCAGCTCGCGCCCGACCTGTTCGAGACCAACGCGCCCGCCAGCATGCTCGGCATGGAGCTCGGCCACCGCATGGTGGTCGTGCGCCTGCAGCCGGAGTCCGGCGGCGGCCTCTGGATCCACTCGCCGATCGCCTGGTCCGAGGCCCTCGAGGCCGAGCTCGACGCGCTCGACCCCGAAGGCGGCCCGCGCCACCTGATCATCCCCAGCCGGACCCACGACCTGCACCTCGAGCCCTGGCTCGAGCGCATCCCGGCCGAGACCACCTACGCGCCGGTGGCGCTGCAGCGGGCCCACCCCGACTGGCGCATCGGCCAGACCCTGGCCGACCAGTACGTCGCGCCCTGGTCGGGCGAGATCCACCACCAGGGCCTGCGCGGCGCCCCGCGGGTGAGCGAGGTCGACTTCCTGCACGTGGCCTCGAAGACCCTGATCCTGACCGACTGCGTCTTCAACCTGACGGCCCCGCGCCCCTTCCTGGCTGGCCTCCTCTTGCGCCTGAACGCCTGCAAGCGCGGCATCTGCACCACGCGCATCTTCCGCATGACGATCAAGGACCAGCGCGCCTTCGGGGCCTCGATCGCGAGCATGCTGCGCTGGGACTTCGAGCGCGTGCTCGTCGGCCATGGCGAGGTGATCGAGGCCGACGGCGTGCCCGAGCTGCGCGAGCACCTGGACGCCTTCCTCGACGGCTTCGCGGTCGGCTGAGCCGACCCCGGGGCTTGCCCCGCAGGGACCCCGGCCCACAGGGTGGGCCACCCCCGACCTCCACCCCTGTGGACGTGCGGATCGGCGCTCGGTGACAGGCTAGCTGCGAAAACCAAGGCCGGCCGCGCCCCTCGCGCCCGGCCTACAGGTGCCTGGCGAAGAAGCTCTCCATGGCCCGGTAGAACTCGAAGCGGTTCTCCTCATTGGCGAAGCCGTGGCCCTCGTCGTCCTTGACGAGGTACTCGACCTCGACCCCGCGCTCGGCGAGGGCGGCGACGAGCTGGTCGGACTCCTCGAGCTTCACGCGCGGGTCGTTGGCACCCTGGGCGACCAGCAGCGGGCAGCGGATCTTGTCGACGTGGAACAGGGGCGAGGTCGCGCGCAGGCGCTCGGCGTCGCGCTCGGGGTGGCCGACCATCTCGTGGACCATCTCGAGCATCGGCTTCCAATAAGGAGGGAAGGCCTCGAGCCAGGAGAAGATGCTCGACACGCCCACGTAGTCGACGGCGCAGCGGTAGAGCTCGGGGGTCTTGGTGATGCCCGACAGGGTCGCGTAGCCGCCGTAGCTGCCGCCGTAGATCGCGACGCGCCCAGGGTCGGCCAGGCCCGACTCGATCGCCCAGGCGACGCCGTCGGTGATGTCGTCCTGCATGGCCAGGCCCCACTGGCCGAAGCTGGCCTCCAGGTAGGCGCGCCCGAAGCCGGCCGAGCCGCGGTAATTGATCTGCAGCACGGCGTAGCCCCGACTGCACAG
>JARGPD010000214.1 GCA_029212845.1 Planctomycetota bacterium | reverse complement strand
TTGGCTGGCCTGGCCTCTGGGCCTTGCGGTCGCGGGGCTTGGCTGGCGCTACTTCTTGGCCCAGTCGAGGGTGAACTCGAGTCGCTTCTCGCCGCGCAGGATCGTGATCACCTTCTTGGTCTCGCCCTTGTGGAGCTCGGCGACGATCTCCTCGCGGGTGGCGACTGCGACGCCGTCGATCGAGACGATCACATCGCCAGCCTTCCAGCCGTGGGCCGCCGCCTTGCCGCCCTCGATGACGTCGCTGACCGTGGCCTCGTCGAGGTAGACGCCCATGGTGCGGCGGTTGGAGAAGCGCGACGGGCGCACGAGGTCCGTGCGATCCAGCTTGGTGTCCAGGTTGGCGAGGCCGAGGGCGCCGACCCCGACGATGATCGCGGAGTGCTCCTGGTAGGCGCGGTTCACCTCGGCCACGTTGTCGTGCAGCGTGTGGTGCACGTAGCTGTATTCGAGCTCGCCAGACTGCCCCCAGAAGAAGCCGGGCACGCCCTTCTGCACGAAGGCCGCGTGGTCGCTCATGCCCATGGTCGACAGGCCGCGGTTCTGGTTGACCTGGAAGGGCATCGCGGGGTTGAGCTCGAGCACCGGCTCGAACACCGCGCGCAGGTCCTCCACCAGGGCCTCGGGGCCGCTGATGCTGGAGAGGTAGTTTCCGCCGCCGTCGTGCACGAGCACGGCGCTGGTGCGCTCGCAGACCTCGGGGTTCGCGGTCGCGTAGGCGACCGAGCCGAGCAGGCCCTGCTCCTCGCCGCTCCACAGCATGAAGCGGATCGTGCGGCGCGGCTTGATGCCGCTGGCCATGATCAAGCGCGCGGCCTCCATCGTGGTCGACACCCCGGTGCCGTTGTCCTGGGCGCCGACGGCGCCGTCCCAGGAGTCGAGGTGCCCGCCGACGATCACGTACTCGTCGGGGAATTCGGTGCCGGGGATGTCGGCGATCACGTTGAACAGGTCGATCGGCCCCTCGACGAACTCGTTCTCGATGTGGAACTCGAGCACGACCTCGGTGCCGGCCTCCAGGGCATCCACGATCGCGTTGTAGTCGTCCTGGATCAGGCGCGGGCTGATGCGCGTGGGCAGCTCGGCCGGGTCGATCTTCCAGCGCCCGTCGATGACCGGGTTGCGACCGCCGTTGCGCACCTCGCCGAGCATGCCGGCCTCGTCGAGAGCAGCGTCGAGCCCCTTGCGCAGGGCCGCCTTGGGGCGATCCTTGATGCGTCGCACGATCCAGGCCCCTTCGTAGAGGCTCGCGTCGAAGTCTTCGAGCTCGGTGGGCTCGAGCACGGCGCGGCCGCGGGTGGGCCCGTCGGTGCCCGGGGTCCACGCCATGGTGACGAAGGTCAGCGGGCGCGACTCGGGCGCGATCATCGTGCCCAGGCTCACGCCGCGCTCGAAGCCGACGGGGAACTCGCCCCAGCGCTCCATGCTGGCCTCGAGGCCCCAGGAGGCGAAGCGATCCCGGGCCCACTCGCCGGCCGCGGTCAGGTTCCTCGACCCCGCCAGGCGCGGGCCGAAGGTCTCGGTCAGCTCGACCAGGTGGTCGTGGACGTGGTTGGCCTCGGCGGCCTGGGCGATGACGGCCTCGGCGCCGGCGGTCAGCCGCTCGGCCGTTGGGACCGCCTCACGCTCCTGGAGCGACAGTCCGGGCAGGGCGAAGAGGAGCAAGGAGCCGAAGGCGAGGGGACGAAGCATGTGCAGGCGGGGAGAGTGAGGGGGGAGCGGACCTCGACATCCCATGCCAGGATGGCCGGATCGGCAAGCACCTTTTGAGTCCCGATACCCAAGGCTTAACAAGGACCGCACCCGCCGATAACCTTCTCGCTCCGGCCGAGCCGGCCCTCCCTCCTCCCGATGACTCCGCGCCCCATGGCCCCCCGCGCCCTCGTCCTGGTCCCCACCGCCCTCGAGCGCGTTCGCCTCCCGGGGCTCGGCGAGCTCGTCGCGGGCGCTGGGTCGGAGCTCGCGCTCGAGCTGATCGGCTTCGGCCCGATCGCCGCCGCCGCGCGCACGGCCGCGCTGGTGGCACGCCTCGCCCCCGAGCGGGTCGTGCTGGTCGGAATCGCCGGCAGCTTCGACCCCGAGGTGCTCGAGCTCGGCAGCGCCACCGGCTTCGAGGACGTGTCCATCGACGGGCTCGGCGCCGGCCGCGGAGCGGGCTACCTCGACCCCGCCGCCCTGGGCCTCCCCCAGTGGCAGGCCGATGACGCCGAGCCGGTCTTCGAGCGGCTGCCCCTCGAGCCCGTCCCGCCCGGCATGCCCGCCGCGCCGATGCTGCTGACCGTGGCGACCGCCAGCGGCGACGCCGGGCACGCCGCCGAGCGCGCCGCCCGGCACCCCGGCGCCGCGGCCGAGGACATGGAGGGCTTCGCCGTCGCCCTCGCCTGCTACCTGACCGGCACGCCGCTGACGATCTTGCGCGGCATCTCGAACCGCGTCGGCGAGCGCGACAAGTCGACCTGGCGCATCGCCGACGCCCTCTCCGCCGTCGACCGCCTGGCGGTCAGCCTGCTGCGCCCATGACCCGCCTCCGCATCGGCATCTCGACCTGCCCCAACGACACCTTCGCGTTCCACGCCCTGATGACCGGCGAGGTCGAGGCCGAGGGTCTGGAGCTCGAGTTCGAGCTGCTCGACGTCGAGGAGCTCAACCGCGGCATGGCCGCCGGTCGCTTCGACGTGGCCAAGATGAGCTTCGCCGAGATGCTGCGCCTCGCGGGTGAGCTCGTGCTGCTGCCCTCGGGAGCGGCCCTCGGCTTCGGCGTCGGCCCGGTCGTGCTCAGCCGCGCCGGCTACTCCCCCAGCCCCGAGCGCAGCGCCCAGATCCCCGAAGGCGCCCGCGTCCTGTGCCCCGGCGCGGGCACCACCGCGAGCCTGCTCTGGCGCCTCTTCCACCCCGAGCCGGCGCGCATCGAGCAGGTCGTCTTCCACGAGATCATGCCGCGGCTCGCCCGGGACGAGGCTGACCTCGGCGTGTGCATCCACGAGGGTCGCTTCACCTGGCACGAGTCCGGCCTCGGCTTCGTCGAGGATCTCGGCGCGCGCTGGGAGACCGAGACCGGGGCGCCGCTGCCGCTCGGTGGCATCGCCGCCCGGCGCAGCCTGGCAGCCCCCGTGCGCCGCCGCCTGGCCAAGGCGATCCGCGAATCGATCGAGTGGTCCCTGGCCCACCGGGAGGTCGACGGTCCCCCGGAGCGCGGCCCGATGGTCTCGATGGCGGCCCACGCCCAGGACCAGTCCTCGGAGGTCATCTGGGCCCACGTGGACCTGTACGTGAACCCCTGGACGGTCGAGCTTGGCGAGGAGGGCGCGCGCGCCATCGAGCTGCTCTCGGCCAAGGCGACCGAGCTCGGCCTGGCCCCCGCGAAGCTCCTGATCCAGGACTAGGCCTGGGCCTAGCGCCTCGCCGGCACGCCCTCGCCGGGCATCGTGCGCTGGATGAACTCGCGGATGTCCTGGTTGGAAGTCTCGAGGTCCGGCTTGCGCAGGTACATCATGTGCCCCGAGCGGTAGCCCTTCCAGCTCATGCGGTCCTGGAAGCGACCCGAGGGGTCCATGTTCCACATGGTGTACTTGGCGTTGAAGTAGTCGGTGCCGCCGTCGAAGTAGCCCGACTGCACCAGCACGTGCAGGTAGGGGTTCTGGGCCATGGCGCGCTGCAGGCTACGCCCGGTCCGGTCGCCGTCGCGGTCCCAGGGGTGCACGTCGCCGAACAGCCAGTACTGCAGGTCGGTCTCGTACCCGAGCACCTCGCGCAGGTAGTGGTTGATCGCCGGCGAGAAGGCGTGGTTCCAGGACGACAGGGCCGGGTCGAAGTCGGGCGAGCTGCCCGAGTCGGTGCGGTCCAGACCGAGGTAGCGCGAGTCCAGCCGCCCCACGGTCAGGCCTTCCTCGCGCATCAGCTCCTTCCAGTAGAAGCTGGTCGGTACGGCCATGTTGTGCTGCCGCACGGCCGCGGGGTCGAGGCCGCTGTAGCGCGCGTAGGCCGCGACCAGCGCCTCGCGCCGCTCGGCATCCAGCGAGCCGCCGCGGGCTAGGGCAGGCAGCAGCTGGTCGAGGGTGAACGCCTCCACCTGGGGGAGCAGCTCGTCGAGGTCGCGGCCCTGCAGCTCGGGGCTGAGCTTGCCGTGGAACCAGGCGGTCGCGGCGTAGTACGGCAGGTACAGGGAGTCGGCCACCGGCCCGTCGCGGTCGATGCCCAGCTCGGTCGGCGAGACCAGCACGACGCCGTTCAGGTACATCCACTCGGAGCCTTGCAGCTCACCGGCGAGGCCCGCGACGCGCGTGGTGCCGTAGGACTCGCCGACCAGGTACTTCGGGCTGGTCCAGCGGGCCTGGCGCGTGACGAACGCGCCCAGCCAGCGGGCCAGGTAGCGCACGTCGGAGTTGACGCCGAAGAACTGGCTGCGCGACGCGTCGCCGACGATGCGCGAGAAGCCGGTGTTGACCGGGTCGATGTAGAGGATGTCCGCGACGTCGAGGATCGTGTGCGGGTTCTCTTGGATGCCATAGGGCTGCACGGGGTAGCCCTCGTCGTCGATCTTCAGGAGCCGCGGCCCCGTGTAGGCCAGGTGCATCCAGACCGAGGCCGAGCCCGGCCCGCCGTTGAACGAGAAGACCAGCGGGCGGGTGCTCTTGTCCTCGACGTCGGTGCGCTCGTAGTAGGTGTAGAACATCGAGGCGACCGCCTCGCCGTCCTCGCTCCAGACCGGCTGCGTGCCGACGGTGACCCGGTAGGGAATCGGCTCGCCGTCGACCGTCACGGTGTCCTCCATCGACCGGGCTTCGTCGAGCACCGGGGCGACGCTGGCGTCGGTCGAGCCCGACTTCGGCGGGCCGCTGGGGTCCTCCTGGCCAAGGGCTGGGACGATGAGCAACGAAGCGAGGCAAGCGCCGAGGAGCACGCGCGGGGCGGCGGAGACGATGGTCATGGAACTCGAGGGGGGAGGTTGAGGGGGAGCGTTCCATCCTTCTGCATGGGCCCGCGGGGCGGCATGGGCAACCCCCGCATCGGCCCCCGGTCATACACGGTCCGAACCTCCTCCGCCCGAGGGGTTCGGTCTCGGTGCACCCCCGAGGCCCAAGGCAGCGGCACTCCTGGACCGCGTTGAGCTCGTCCTTGGACTCGCCTCCCCCATCTCCCTCGCGGAACATGCACCGCCCCCTCACCCTGCACA
>JARGPD010000213.1:2724-5203 GCA_029212845.1 Planctomycetota bacterium | reverse complement strand
GCCACGTGGCGCGGGCACCGGCCTGACGGGTGGCGCGCGCCCGGTCGCCGGCGGGGCGGTGGTCGGCACGGCCCGCATGCGCCAGGTCTTCTCCGTCAACGAGACCGACCGCTTCGCGCACGTCGGCGCAGGCCTCGTCAACGTCAACCTTTCCCGGGCCTGCGAGCACCACGCGCTGTTCTACGCGCCCGACCCTTCCAGCCAGCGGGCCTGCACCATCGGCGGCAACGTCGCGAACAACTCCGGCGGCCCCCATGGCTTCAAGTACGGCTCGACGACACGCCACGTCCTTGGGCTCGTCGTCGTGACCGAGGCCGGCGAGGTCCTCGACTTGACCATGCCGAACCTCGACCACGACGGGCTCGACCTGGTCGGCCTGTTCGTCGGCTCCGAGGGCACCTTCGGCCTGGCGACCGAGGTCGTCGTCAAGCTGACCGAGACCCCGCCCGCCGTCGAGACCCTGCTCGCGGTCTTCGTCGGTGACGACGGCCTCGACCGCGCCTGCGACACCGTCACCGAGATGATCGCCGCCGGCCTCGAGCCCGCTGCGATCGAGATCCTCGACACGCTCACCATCGAGGCGGTCGAGGACAGCGTCTTCGCCGCCGGCTACCCGCGCGATGCCAGCGCCGTGCTGCTCGTCGAGGTCGATGGCAGCGCGGTCTCGGTGGCCGGCATCAGCGACGAGGTGCTCGAGGTCTTCGCGCGCCACGGCGCCGTCGAGACTCGCCGAGCGGCAACCGCCGAAGAGCGGGCCAAGCTCTGGGCCGGTCGCAAGGGCGCCTTCGGTGCCATGGGCCGCGTGGCCCCCGACCTCTACGTGGCCGATGCCGTGGTCCCGCGCACGAAGCTGCGCGAGATGGTTCGCACGACGATCGAGATCGCTGCGCGCTACCGCCTCAAGCTCGCCACGGTCTTCCACGCGGGCGACGGCAACCTGCATCCGAACATCTGCTACGACCGCCGCGATGCCGACGAGACCCGACGTGTAGTCGAGGCCGGCGAGGCGATCCTCGAGGCCTGCGTCGCCGCCGGCGGCTCACTCACGGGCGAGCACGGCATCGGCGTCGAGAAGCTCGGCGAGATCGGGCTGCTCTTCGACGAGCATGACCTCGCCGCCATGGGCCGGGTGCGCCGCGTCTGGGATCCACGCCTGCGCATGAACCCCGGCAAGGCGATCCCGCTCAACGCCTGCACCGAGATCGGCGATCTCCACATCGGCAAGGCGCAGCGCAGCGCGGACGCCGCGGGCAGCACCGGGGCCTCCGGAGGCTCAGCATGAGTAGGTCGACCGCCGACCTGACCGAGCGCCTCGCCGTGCGCTTCGGGGACATGCTGGGCGCGCCGCGGGGCATCGCGGGCGGGACGCCGGTGCCCACCGTCCGGCCCGACGACGAGCTGGCCCTGGCCGAGCTCTTGGCCTTCGGGCGTAGCGAGGGGCTCCTGCTGCTGCCGATCGGCGCGGGGACCAAGATCGACCGCACACCCGCGCCGCCTGGGCTCGACGCGCTGATCGACACCAGCGCCTTCGACGCGATGATCGCCTTCGAGCCCGGGGACGGCACCCTGACGGCTGGAGGTGGCGCTTCGATGGACAGCCTCTCGGCGACCTGCCGCGAGGGGGCGCGCACGATCGTGCCCGCGGTGGCGCCGGGCGCGACGCTCGGCGGCGTGATCGCGACGGCAGAGTCCGGGGTCGACCGCCTGCAGCGCGGTGCGATCCGCGAGCACGTGCTCGGCCTGCGCGTGATGCTCTCGGACGGTCGTAGCAGCCGCAGCGGCGGCCGCCTGGTGAAGAACGTCGCAGGCTACGACCTGCACCGGCTCCACACCGGCGCATGGGGCGGCCTCGGCATCATCCTCGAAGCCACCCTGCGTCTGTTCCCCACCTGGCGCGCCGAGCGGCGGCTCGGACTCGAGCTCGCGGACCTCGCCTCTGGCGTCGACGCAGCGCGGACGTTGGGCGAGGCGCGCATCGACGCCCGGCGCGTCTCGGTCGTGGCCGCCGGCTCGCGAGGTCCCGTCCGCGTCGTGGTCGACCTCGCCGGCCGGGCCGATGTGGTCGAGGCCGAGCAGGAGGCCTGCCTCGCGCTCCTGCCCGGGCTCACGGCAACGCCCCTGGCCCCCCCCGAACCACGGCCACACCTCGTGCTGCAGGCCCTGCCCAGCGCCGCGGCCGACCTAGCCGCCCACGGCACGCTGCTGCGCGAGCTGCTCCCCGCGGACACCCGGCTCGACCTCGATCCGCTGCTGGCGCGGCTGGCCTGCTCGCTTCCGGACGGCGCCAGCCTCCCGGCCGACCTGCCCGAGCCACCCGCGAGCCTGCGCCAGGTCCTGCCGCGGCTCCCGCAGCCCAACCTCCCCGTCAGCGCCCAGCCCCTCGCCCGCGCCATCGAGCGCAGCCTCGACCCCCACGGGCTCTTCGCTCGCCGCTAGCGGCGAGACGCCACCGGACCCCCGCGCGGCACCACGGGAAGCG
>JARGPD010000213.1:0-2714 GCA_029212845.1 Planctomycetota bacterium | reverse complement strand
CCCCCGCCCACGGGCGCCCCCCCCCCCCCCCCCGGCCCGTTCCTCCCGCCGCTGGGGGCGCCACGCCACCGGCCCCCCTCGCGTCACAAGGTGACGCGAGGGGGTCCGGTGCAAGGCGAGCGCTGGAGTCGCTCGGTCGCTACTTGGCGTCCCACTGCCAGCCGCGGCCGCGCGCCATCCAGACGATCGGGCGCACGAGGATGCTGAGCTCCATCGGCAGGCTGAGGTCCTGACGGTAGCGATCGTCGGCGCTCAGCTTGGCCGAGTAGGCTTCGGGGCACTGGCCCGCGTAGCCCTGGGTGATCTGCGCGAGCCCGGTGATGCCGGGGCGCACGGCCAGCCGGCGCTCGAAGCCCGGGACCTCCCGACAGGCCCAGTTGTGGATCGCCACCATCTCGGGACGCGGACCGATGAAGTCCATGTCGCCCAGCATGATGTTGAGGATCTGAGGCACCTCGTCGAGGTGGGTCGAGCGCAGGAAGCGACCGAAGGGGGTGACCCGGTTCTGGTCCCCGCTGCTCCAGGCTTCGAAGTCTCCGTCCTCGACCGGACGCATCGTGCGGAACTTGTAGATCTGGAAGATGCGCCCGTGCTGCCCGACTCGCTCCTGGGTGAAGAAGATCAAGCGCCGGTCGCCGCAGGCCCACCAGTTGATGAGCGCGATGGGCGCCATCACGAGCAGGGCAACGGGTAGGGCCACCAGCAGCAGCGCCAGGGTGGTCAGGGGCTTGAGGAAGCGCGCATAGATGCCGCGCGGCTCGAGCTGGTCCCAGCGAGGGAGCGTGATGCCGAGGTGCAGGTCGAGCTCACGCTCCAGCTCGTCCAGCCGACCAGCGGCCTTGGCCTGGGGGCTGTCCAGCTGGTGCGGGGCCTTCGCGCGCCGCGGTTCGGTCGGCCCTGCGAAGGGATCGAACGAGACCAGCGGCTCGGTCTCTTGTGGGGATTGTTGTCGAGCCATGGCGTGGGAGGGTGGCTCCTTGGAGGTGGTGAGGAGCTCGAGTCCGTTCCTGGGGTCCATCGACCCATGCCCCGCAACAGGTTGAGAGGGAAGTTGGCTCGTGGACAGAAGTCCCGATTCCAGCGGCTAGACTCCCTCCATGGCGTCCCCGGACTGGTCCCCCCTCGTGGAGTACTCGAAGAGTCTCGACTGCATCCACTGCGGTCTGTGCCTCGAGTCCTGCCCCACCTACCGGCTCACGGGCCGGGAATCGGCCAGCCCGCGGGGCCGTGTGCACCTGATGCGCTCCCTGGGCGAAGGTCGCATCGAGCCCGACCAGGGCTTCGTGGACGAGCTCGATGGCTGCCTCTTGTGCCGCCGGTGCGAGAGCGTGTGCCCCGCCGGTGTGGACTTCGGGGCGATGCTCGAACACACCCGGGATGGGCTCGAAGGCGTCCGTAAGTCGAGTCCCTACCGGGACTTTCAGCGGTGGCTGGGCTTCCGCCTGCTGCTGCCCCACCGGCCTCTGTTGCAGCTCGCCGCCGCCACCCTGCGGCTCGGCCAGCGCACGGGACTGCTCGAACGCCTGGCCCCCCTGCTGCCCGCCAGCCTGCCGGATCCCCGCCAGCTACCGCCGATCCCGCCCGCCGCCGAGCGGCGCGCCCTACCGCGCCGCACCCCGGCTCGCCGGCCCAGGCCCGCGCTCCTGCCCGAGCGGGTCTTGGTCCTCGAGGGCTGCCTGATGCCGGTGCTCTTCGGCCGCGTCAACCGCGCCACGGTCGACGCCCTCGCCGAGCTGGGCGTCGAGGCCGTCTCGCCCCCCAGGTCGGGCTGCTGCGGCGCCTTGCACGCCCACAACGGCGACCTCGAGGAGGCGCGCCGGCTCGCGGTCGCCATGATCGAGGCCTTCGAGCTGCCCGACGACCCCGCCGTCCCGATCCTGATCAACTCCGCCGGCTGTGGGTCCCACATGAAGGACCTGCCCCAGCTGTTCCAGCCGATGGACCCCCTGCACGCGCGCGCCCACGCCTTCTCCGCACGGGTGGTCGACTTCGCCGAGCTCCTGGCCCCGGCTCTGGACGCAGCCGCCCGCCCGCTGCCCGAGGTGGCGCATGCGGGGGCGTCCGGTTCCCCTAGGCCGCCGGCGGGACCCAGGATCGGCGCCGGGAGCGCCTCGCCGGATGCGGGCAGCGCTGGAACCCGGGAAGACCAAGCGTCGGAGCCGGGGACCGCGGGGAGCTCCGGGAGGGTCATGCCGGATGCAACCCGCCAAGAAGCGAAGGCTCGGACTGCTGCCGATGCGGGCGGATCGAGGTTCGCGGGGCGCGCCGGGTTGGCGTCCCGACTTGGGCTCGAGCCTGGTTCCAAGGTGACCTGGGACGACCCCTGCCACCTGTGCCATGGCCAGGGAATCCGCGACCAGCCGCGCACCCTGCTCGACGCCGCCCTCGCCGGCAGCGGGCTCGAGCGCGTCGAGCTCTTCGACAGCGAGGGCTGCTGCGGCTCCGCTGGGATCTACTCGATCCTCCAGCCCGAGGCCTCCCTCGAGATCCTCGACTCCAAGCTCGACGAGCTCGAGCGCACGGGCGCGACGCTGCTGGTCACCGCCAACCCCGGCTGCCAGCTCCAGTGGCAGCAGGGCGTCACACGCCGCGGCCTGGCCATCGAGGTCCGGCACCTTGCCGAAGTCGTCGCCCTGGCCCTCGGCGATCCGGAGACGCGCCAACGGTACCGCATCAAAACGGCGGGTCCGGCGGGCCTACGCGTCGGCTCGGCC
>JARGPD010000031.1:384-36221 GCA_029212845.1 Planctomycetota bacterium | reverse complement strand
GCCGAATCCACCGATTCGCCTGCGTTTCCAGGCACCACACCGGAGCGGATGCTGCCACCCTGGCATCCGAAGCACTCCTTCAACGGGCTGCTAGGCGCCGCGTAGGCGCGGCTGGTGCAGGCTTCGGTCGACAGTCCGCGCCGCCTGGGTTAGCCTCGACAGCTCGAGCCGTCCGTGGCCCTCCAGGCCACCACACCCAGGAGAACCCCATGCTCGCGCGCACGCTGAAGACGTCCCTCGGACTGGCCGCCGCCCTGTCGCTGTCCCTGGCTGGGCCGCCGCCTGCGCAGCCCTCCGGCTCCTGCCCGGTCCTGCCGGCAGGGACTTGGGAGCTAGCCTGGGACGACGCGGTCGACGGCGAGCTGTCCGCCTCGCCGAAGGTCACCGACGTGCAGCTGGCCGTGCGGCGCGACCGGGTCCGGGGCGTCTTTGCGGGGCCGGTCTTCGGCGAGGTGCGCGACGCGCGCTTCACCGGCGAGGTCGTGCATGCCGACGGCAGCCCCCTGGTCCTCTTGCAGCAGCACGAGCCCGGCTACCGCTGCGTGTACCAGCTTCAGCGGCTGGCCACGGGCGAGCTGCGCGGCGTGTGGCACGACACCCGGGCGCGCTCGGGCGACGTGGTCCTGCGACGGCGCTCTGGCGGAGCCCCGCTGCGGACGACCGAGACGGGAGCCTTGGCATCCTCCGCGAGATGAAGCAGGCCGGGCGCCGGAACGTCCTCCGCGCGCACCGGGGCTAGCGCCCGCGCGGCGACCGTCGAGGCGTAGCGGTCAGTTGTCGCGCACCCGGGACGGGAGGGGCCCGGACTCCTGCGTGGCGCGACCATCGCGCCACCTGCGCAGGTTCGTCCTGAGCCAGCGCTGGGCGGGCAGCTCGACGAGGTAGGTGATCGCGGTCGCGAGGCAGACGCTGACCAGGATCGCCAGGAGGATCGCGCCGTTGGTGGACAGGCCGAGGTCCGTGGTGGTGCGGATCACGAGGAAGCCGATCACCTGGTGCACGACGTAGAGCGAGTAGCTGATGCCGCCGAGGAAGAGCAGCGGTCGGTTGGCCAGCTTCTCGAGGAAGCCGCTGGTCAAGAGGCCGAAGATCACGAAGCAGATCGTCGAGGCGAAGAGGGTCTCGCCCGGGCGCATGATGCCGGCGACAGCCAGGCACAGGAGGATCAGGCCGGCGTCGACGAAGTGCCTGCCGGTCTCGGGCTCGTTGCGCAGCTTGAAGAACAGGATGCCGGCGGCGAAGTAGGGCCCGTAGTGGGACAGGAAGACCTGGCGTGTCGCGCGCAGGGCGAGCGGAGCCGCGGCGTCGCCGCCGCTGGTCGCGAAGTGCAGCACGAGCTCGATCGCCAAGAGCGCGACGAGGGCGACGCGGATCCTGCGCAGCAGCCCGGTCGCGAAGAGCCCCAGCACCAGCGCATAGAAGGTCAGCTCGACGCTCAGGGTCCAGTACACGCCGTCCACGTTGGGCGTGCCCGGGACGTAGCGCTGCAGCATGGTCGTGTTCAGGGCGACGTCGCTCGCTCCGATGTCGTAGCCCGCGAAGGGGCTGCCCAGCATGGCGACGGCGCCCAGGGTGCAGGCCATGCCGACCCAGTAGCCGGGGTACAGGCGGCTGAGGCGACTGATCAGGAAGTCGCTGCTGCGCTTCGTGCGCTCGAGCGTCATGAAGATCACGAAGCCGCTGAGCAGGAAGAACAGCTCGACGCCGTAGTGGCCCCAGGGGACCTCGAACAGCGGCGCGCTCGCGTGCCCGACCTTGTGGTCGTAGCGCGTGGTGTAGTGGTAGAGCACCACGGCGAAGGCGGCCAGACCGCGGACGGCATCCAGCTCGAGGATGCGCGAGCTCTCGCGGCCCTGGGGGGGCGTCGACTTGGTCGGTTGCACGGGGATCGGGAGGTGGGAGGGGCTCTAGCTGGCGGCCCGGAAGCGCTTGGGCTCGAGCCAGGCGGGCAAGGGATGCTGGCCCTCGCGGCCGGAGCGCAGCCAGTCGGCGAAGCCGCGGTTGGCCTCGGCGTAGAAGCCCTCCAGCGCGGCGCGGGTCTCGTCGGCGAGGGGGGTGCGCTGGCGCGAGGACGGCAGGGCGGCCAGGGCGCCGCTGCGCAAGCCGCGGGTGGCGCGCGCCAGCGGCGCGGGCACGAGCGGCTGCAGGCGGCGGCGCACGCGGCCCCAGGCGTAGAGGGCGCGCTGGGCGGCGGGCGAGGACGGGACCGCGGTGGCGTTGCTCTCGAGGGTCGTCGGCTGCCAGCGTGCCGGGTCGACGCCGATGTGCTCGAAGGCGCGCGCGAGCACCGTCGTCGGATCCCGGCGCAGGTCCTCGGCGAACAGCACGAGCATGCGCTCGCGCCCAGTGACCTCGGCGAAGCGCGAGAGGTCGCGCAGGTAGCAGCCCTTGTCGAGGTAGCGCGCGTGGCCGTCGGCGGTCGCGATCGACTGCTCGAAGGTCTGGCTCGGGTCCTGCTGGCCGCGGCCGAGGTTGTAGTTGTAGTTCGAGAAGGCGCGCGCGACCGGGTCGCGCAGGATGAAGATCAGCCGCGCCTTGGGGACCGTCGCTTCGATGCGGAAGGCCGCGTCCTCGAAGCGCTGGTAGTGCGGCGAGGCCTCGCCCACCGCCACGCCGGGCGGCGCAGCCTGGAAGAAGGCCTCGTACCAGGTGCGACCGCGCTCCCAGTTCTGGTCGAAGAAGTTCAGCTCCTTGCGCTCGGGCACGAACACGTCGGGGTGCGTCGCGAGGTAGGCGTGCAGGGCGGTGGTGCCACCCTTCTGGATGCCACAGATGAGGAAGCTCGGGAGGGTCACGGCTGGTGGGGGGGCAGGGGAGCGGTGCCCGAGGCGCGCCCGCGGAGGGCGTCGGCGAGGGCGAGGACCAGGAAGCGCGGCAGGCGCGTGAGGGCGCGGTGGAAGCGCGCGCGGGGCTGGTGCGCGAGGCGCCAGAGCCACTCGAAGCCGAGCTGGGAGATGAAGCGCGGCGCGCGTCGCACGCGGCCGGCGAGGAAGTCGAGGCCTGCACCGGCGCCTAGCACCAGGCGCACGCCGCTGGCGGAGAGCTCGGCGCTGTGCTGGCGGAACCAGAGCTCTTGCTTGGGCGAGCCGAGGAAGGCCAGCAGGATCGCGGGGCGCGCCTCGGCGATGCGCAGGAGGGCCTCACGACTGACCTCGGGGGAGACGTCGGGGCGCACCTCGAAGGGCGGCGCATAGCGGCCGAGCTGGAGGCCGGGCAGGCTGGCCTCGAGGCGCCGGGAGGCCTCGGCCGAGACCTCCTCGGAGGCACCGAGCAGGAACACGCCCTGGTCAAGCTCGTGGGCTAGCTCGCACAGCTCGCCGACCATGTCCGAGCCGCTGATGCGCTCGAGCCCGCGGCCGTGCTTGAGGCCGGCGAAGCGCTTGACCCACTCGCCGTCGGGCAGGTTGAAGGGGTTGCCAGCGAGCAGCTCGCGGTAGCGCTCGTCGCTGCGCACCTGGATCGAGATCTCGGCGTTGACGCTGTGCAGCTCGAGCGGGGCGCCCAGGACCTCGCCGCCTTCCGGCGCGCCGAGCTGGCCAGCGATCAGCTCGAAGAGCGCGCTGCGGCCATGGGGCCACAGGGGCAGGCCCAGGAGCTGGGGCTGCTCGGCCGGATCATGCCGCTGGGTGGCAGGGGCTAGCGTGCCGCCGAGCGGGTCGGCCATCAGGCCGGCCGGGGAGCCGGTCTCGCCCACGCTGGGCGTGATCGAAGAGGGCGTCCGGGTCGAGCTACCGGCGTGGAACGGGTGGCGCCGCGGGGGGGCGCTCAGGGGGGGCGAGTCGGGGACCATGGCGGTTGGTCCTATCGCCCGTTCTCGGGCATCCCTTGATGGTCGGGTCGGAAGTTCCTTCCAGGTCCCGGAAGGTCCTGGAAGTGGCTTCCAGAGGGGGCGCCTAGGCGCGCGCGTAGGTGGCCTTGGCGGGCACCTGCACGAACTCGTCCAGCTCGGGCGAGTAGGCGGTCAGGCTGCCGCCGTAGACGCAGGCGGTGTCGATGCCGAGGGTCACGAGCCGCCCGCCCACGCGACGCTGGCGCGGTGTCTGGCCGGGCGTGTGGCCGAAGACGATCAGGTTGGTGCCGTTGTAGACCTCGTACCAGAAGGGCCGGCCGCGCTGGGGCAGGCGGCGCAGGCTGACGAGGTGCTGGGGGTCGGTCCCGCGCGGTGCGCGGCCCTGCTGGATGCCCGCGTGCACGGCGCACCAGGGCCGGCCGTCCTTGGTGGGGCCAGCGCCCTCGAAGCCGGTGCTCTCGACGAAGAAGCCGTGGTGCGACTGCAGGAACTCGACCACCTCGGCGCGCCGCTCGGGCAAGACGATGCACTTGCGGCGGCCATCGCCGGCGAGGTCGTCGTCGGTCAGCTCGGGGAACTCGGTGCGCAGGGGCGGCCGGTCCGAGCCGTCGGCGAGCCGCGGCGCCAGCTGGAAGCGCTCGAGCACGCGCAGCTCGTGGTTGCCCAGGATGAAGGCCGCGCCCGCGTCGCGCAGCACGTCCATGACCCCGGCCGGGCCGGGCCCCCGATGGACGCGGTCGCCGACCGACAGCAGGCGGTCGGCCGGGCCGAGGGCCAGGCGCTCGACGAGCTCGGCCAGCTCCTCGGCGCAGCCGTGGATGTCTCCGACGATCCAGGTGCTCATGGGCGCATCCTAGGGCATCGCCGCGCTCAGCGGCGTGAGATCAGGCGCGTCACGTCGAAGGCCACGCCGACGCCCAGCATGCTGGCGTCGAAGGAGCCGCGGTCGACCGTGTTCATGCGGCCGAGGTCGAAGCTCAGCTCGATGGCGTCGCTCGCGCGCCAGAGCAGGCCGGTGCTGACCTGGTGGACCCAGCCCGAGCCCGCGTCCACGCCGCCACCGCCGGCCGCGCCGATCTCGTAGGTCGCGTGCAGGTCCGCATCGAGCAGGTCCCCGAAGGGCCGCATCGCGACGCGCAGGCCGGCGAGGCCTTCGTGGTAGCCGCTGGCCTCGCCCTCGATGGCGCCGGCGGCGCGCACCAACAGCGACAGGTGCTCGTCGAGGTGGCGCTCGGCGCCCACGCCTGCGACCTGCATGCTGCCGGCCGGCTTGCTGCCGTCCAGGTTGTGGGCGCTGGCGCGCAGGTCGTACAGCTTCCAGTGGGTCGAGAGCTGCCAGGTGTCCTGCTTGCCCTCGGCGAGCGGCAGGCCTTCCGTTCCCAGGCGCTCGCGGTCGTAGTCGCTGGTCAGGCCGACCGAGCGTGGGTCCCAGGCCAGGCTCAGGGCGCAGACCTCGGCGCCGAGCCTGCCGTCCGGGGCGTCGAACCAGCCCAGCGCCAAGCGCGCCGACCAGTTGGTGGAGAGGCGCGCCCGCAGGCCGGCCGTGGCCTCGTAGACCAGGCCCCCGCCGGTGTCGGTGTTGCCGCCGCCGGCCAGGCCGCCGAGCAGGTCGAGCTCCCAGCCGAGCTCCTCGCCGAGCAGCTCGCCGTGGCGCCCGACGCCGCCCATCACGGCCGTGAAGCCCGAGATCCCGCCGCCGACCGCACCCATGGCCTCGAAGGGCAGGTGCCAGCCGTTGCCGCGGTCGATACTCAGCCGCACCCCACCGAGGGCGAGGTCGTCCACGTAGCCCGAGCCGTCCCGGCGCCGCGAGCTGCCGGTGGCGTCGAGGAACTTCAGCCCCGACTCGATCTGCCAGCGCTCGATTTCGAGCGCGTCGATGTGGATCGGACTCAGCCAGCCGCTGCCGGGGCGCCCGGTCAGGTAGCTCGAGGGCAGCTCGAAGCCGAAGGCCAGCACGGTCTCGTCGTAGTCCGCTCCGGCCAGGTGTTCGTGGGCGAGCTCGAGCCGCAGGTCGAGCCCGGCGACCTCGCGGGTGACCGCGACGAAGGGGCGCAGGAACAGGCCGTCGCCGCCCGCACCCAGGGTCGAGCCGCCGGCCGCTCCGGTGAAGGTGCCGGCCTCGAAGCTCATCTTGGGGGTCAGCGAGCGGCGCCAGCCGAGGTCGAGCCCGCCGGCGAAGAAGCCGCCGATGTCGTCGCTGACCGCGCCATAGCCGCCGACACCCACGAACAGGTCCGGCCACTCCTCGAAGGGCGACAGCAGGTCGTAGTGGACCCCGACCAGGGCGAATGGGTCCCCGTGGCCGTCGGGCTCGACGCGCTCGACGGTCATCCGCCAGCGGGTCGGGAGCTCCTCCAGCTCCCAGCTCTGGGCGGCGGCGGACGGGACGAGGGAGCCTAGGAGCACGAAGGTGCCCACGGCGAGGCTGGGGATGGGGCGCTGCACGCTCGCTCCATCGGCAGGAAAGGCCGCTCCCTGAATCCCAAACTCCCGCCGGGCGGTGCTCCAGGCCCGGGCGGGCGGCGCTCCGGCGGGTCGAAACCGGGGCCCGGAACCCGGGGCGCCCGTGACGACGGAGTTTCTCGGAGTTTGGCGTGGGCTCGCCGGGTGCCCGTGACAATGGGAGGTGGCATGAACCTGGACACCATCATCGAGCGCTGGCGCGGGGCCCTGGTCGGGCTGCTAGCGGCCTGGGGGGCTAGCCCCCGGGATGCGGTCGAGCTGGCCCAGGACACCTTCGCCGAGGCCTACCTGGCCCGCGAGCGCTTCGCGGGCGCCTGGGAGGACGAGGCCGCGGTCGGGGCATGGCTGCGCGGCATCGCCAGCAACCTGCACCTGGCCCACGGGCGCCGCCGCCGGCCGGGCGGCCGCCGGTCCCTGCCCCTCGAGGCGGCCGGAGACCCCGCCGAGGTCGAGCGAGCCGCTCCCCCAGGCGCCAGCGCCCTGGTCGAAGCCGTCGGTCGCCTGCGCGGCCCCTGGCGCACGGTGCTGATGATGCGCTACGTCGAGGGCAGCGGCCTGGCCGAGATCGCCGGCCTCCTGGGCATCGGCGAGCGCGCGGTCGAGGGTCGCCTGCGCCGGGCGCGCGCCTCATTGAAGGAGCTGATCGAGACCGAGGGACTTGCCGAAGGGACCAAGGACGAGCACCGGACCCAGGAGGGCCAGGCATGAAGCACACCATCGACGACTGGATCGAGGCCGAGGACGACGCGCTGGGCGCCGACCTGCTCGAGGCCCTGGGCCAGCTGAGCCCCGACCCCGAGGACTTCGCCGCCGGCGTGGCCGAGCGCATCGCCGCCAAGGACGCCAGCTCGGAGGACCCCCTGCGGGAGCCCCTCGACGGTCCGGACCAGGGCGTCGTCGAGCTCGGCGGCCCCTCGCGCCTGCGCTGGGCCGCGGGCGTCCTGCCGCCCCTGATCCTGCCCAAGGGCCTCACCAAGCTCGGCCTCGGCGCGGGCACCGCGACGGCCTCGAAGCTGGGCCTCAAGTTCGTGCCGGGCATCGCCATGCTGCCCTTCGTGACCCTGCTGATGCTGGTCCTGACCGGCTTCGTGGCCCTGCGCGGGCTCTTCGGCCGCGGCCGTCAGCACCGGGCCGACTCCCAGGTCTCGGACCAGCGCGAGGCGCAGCTCGAGATCGCCGACTGGTGGCGCAGCAACATGGTCCCCGCCGGGCTGGTCCTGGTGCTGATCGCCTACCTCTGGTTCCAAGCACCCCACGACGGGGTCGTGGTGCTGCTGCTCGCCTCGACCCTGGCCTTCGTCGGTGTCGTCGGGCGCCTCGCTTCGGTCGGCCTGGCCTCGCGCCGCGAGCTCGGCCGACGCCTCGGCGGCGGGCTGGTCTTCTGCATGGCGATGGCCTTCCAGCTGCGCGGCACCGCCAGCCTCGAGGCGGACAGCGCCTTCGGCATCGGGCTCACCTTCCCGATCCTCGGCGCGGGTGCCGCGGTGGTCTTCGCGCTCGTCCACGCCGGTCGCCGCGGCGGCTTCCTGCGCAGCCTGGCTCTGACGGGCTCCCTGTGGTTGCTCGCCATGGCCGCGCTCGCAGGCTTCAACAGCCTGCTCGGCGAGTTCGAGGCGGACACCGACGACCTGCGCGCCTGGATCGAGTCCGGCGAGGACCCCGACCTCGCGAGCCCGGTCTCTTGGACCCACCTGGCCCTCGCCCTCGAGCACCTCGAGGCCTCCGGCGAGCGCCTGCCCGACCTGGGCCGCTTCGCCGCCGCAGCCCAGGCCACCGTCGACAGGCAGGCCGGGGACTTCAACGAGCTGTACGCCCTGCCGCTGCTGCGCATCGACCACCACCAGGAGGTGGTGCGCGACAGCGACCGCCAGCGCTGGGCCGAGCTGGCCCGCACCCAGCCAGCCTGGGTCCTCAGCGCGAAGCACCCCGCGGACCTCGCCGACCACGACCTGGTCACGCTCTTCGCCCTCGAAGGCCCCGAAGCGCTGGGCCCCCGCGCGGCGGCCTGGTACGCCAAGACCCTCGAGGAGGACCTCGAGCTGCCCGCGGGCGAGCGCCGCGACCGGGCCGTGCAGCGCCTGCGCGACCGCGGGCTGGGCGCCTGGCTGGACGTCGAGCCCGAGCCCGCGGCGCTGCAGGACCTCGCCGTCGACGAGCTCGAGCGCCGTGTGCTGGCCGCGGTCGCCGCCCCGGACGAGTACCTCGCGCTCGGCTCCTACCTGCGCGCCGCCGAGGTGCTCGAGTGGATCGGCCGAGGCGAGCGCGCGGCCGAGCTCGCGCCCCTCGTGCACCGCGCCCTCGAGCTGACCTGGACGCCGACCAACGACGGTCGGCAGGGTGCCTTCCCCGGAACCTGGGAGCACCAGGACCGGGACGAGCACGGGCAGCTCGACCAGTCGCGGCTGACCTTCGTCTGGATCGGGAGCACCTCCCAGGCGCTGCACGCGATCGCGCGCTGGGGCCTGGCGCCGGACAGCGTGATCGAGCTCACCCAGCTCGAGCGCTACCTGGCGATCGAGTCCCGGGCCCACGGCGCCCTCGGCATGAGCTCCTACGTCGGCCTGGCGGTCGCGGCCCGCGCGCACCTGCAGAGCCTGCCGGTGTACCAGCAGCAGATCGTGGCCCACGTGCCCAGCTGGTTCGACCCCTTGATCGAGCAGCGCATGCCGCTCGCCGCCTTGTTGCTGGTCGCCTTCGCCATCGTGGCGACCCTCCGCGCGCCCGAGGAAGCGGTCGAGCCCAGCCCCCTCCGTGGCGACCTGCAGCGCTTCCTCCTGTCCCAGGACGAAGAGCTCGTGCCCGGCCGCGGTGTGCGCTGGTGGACCGTGCTCAAGCGCATGGTGCTCAACTCCCGCACCAAGGACTGACCCCTGGGCCTAGGCTAGAAGCTCAGGCCGAGGATCAGGCTGACCACGTCGCCGTCGAGGTCGAGGTCGCCGGAGCCGATGAAGTCCTCTTGGATGAAGCGCACGTCGATGCCGACGAAGCTGTGCTCGCTGAGCGGCATGGTCGCGCCGATGCGGCCGTAGGCCTCGATCCCGGTCTCGCTGCCGTCCCGGAAGGAGGGCACCTCCTCGTCTCGGTCGACCCAGTAGCCGCCGAGTCCGAGGCCGATGTAGGGCGTGATCGCGCTGCCCTCGATCGGGAACACGCTGCGCAGGCCGGCCGTGGCCTCCCAGCCCTGGACGCGGGTGTTGCCGAGGGTCGGCAGGTCGCCGCGCTCGGTGTGGTGGTTGATCCCGAACTCGTACCCGAACAGGCCGTCCTCGCGCCAGATCGCGTACTCGAGGCCCACGTTGGGCTGCTCGTCGAGGCAGGTGGACGAGGAGTGGTCGAAGACGCGCTGCCCCAAGGTCACTGCAGCGGTCTGGTCGAGGTCGCCACCGCCGGGGACGTAGGCCTCCAGCACGGTGCAAGAGGCCAGGGGCAGGGCGATCAGGAGGGCAAGTTGGAGCTTCATGGGGATTGGGCCGCAGGGGACAGGGAGGACCACCGCGCGCCATGCAGTATAGACTTCGTGGCTCAACACTCCTCCCTAGTCAAAATGTATCCCACCTCAGCAACGCCGGCCGAGAAGGTCGCCGCTTTCGGGGCCTGCATGGGCCTGCTCGACGCCACCATCGACTGGCCCCTGCTCGGCCAGACCTACTGCGACGAAGGCGGAGAGGCCTTCTTCGACGCCGAAGCCCGCGAGGCCCTGACCGACGCGGCGCTGCACTTCGCGTCGGATCTGGGCGATCGCCTGGGTGCCGGCAGCAGCCTGTACGTGGGCGCCGGGGTGGCCGAGCTCGCCCCGATCTGCTTCGAGGCCCTGGTGCTCGGGCGCGCGGTCACCGTCGTGACCCTCGAGGGCTTCGAGCCCTCGGAGCTCAACCGCGCCCTGGAGAGCGCCGCGGCCGAGCTCGGGCTCGACCTGCCGCGCTTCGACGTGCGCGGCATCGACGCAGTGCCCAGTGAGCCCAGCTTCGACCACCTGTGGCTGGTCAGCGTGCTGACCGACCCCGATGCCTTCCCGGCCTTGCACGACTCGCTCTACGAGCGCCACCGCCCGGGCGAGGACGGCGACGGCGCCACGGGCCGCGGCCACCTGGCCGACGACAAGGAGCGCGCGCGCGAACTGGTCGAGGCCTGCCTGGATCGGCTCGACCTCGGGCCCGCGGTGCTGGCGACCACGGACGAGGAGTGGCAGCTGGTCGGCCCGGCCCTGCGCAAGCGCCGACGCGGCATCGAGCTGCCCGAGCAGGGGCGCCTCTCGCCGATCGTCGGCGACGTGGTGCGGCTGGTCGACGTGGCGCCGCCGCGCGAGGAAGCCGAGTGAGCATCGGCGGCCGCCCGGCCCGCAGCGACCTGCCGACCGAGCGCGCCGACGCCGCTACGGCCGAGCTCGGGCGCCTGGCCCGCGAGGACGCCGGCGCCGCCTTCGACCTGTTCCTCACCGCCGATGCCACGATCGTCGCGGCCGTCGCCGCGGCCCGCGCCGAGGTGGCCGCGGCCGTCGAGCTCGTCGCCGCACGCCTTGCCGCCGGCGGTCGGCTCTTCTACGTCGGAGCTGGCACGAGCGGGCGCCTGGCCCTGCTCGACGCGGTCGAGTGCCCGCCGACCTTCCAGAGTGACCCGGACCAGGTGCAGGCCGTGCTGGCCGGCGGCGACGCCGCCTTCCTGCGCGCGGTCGAGGGCGCCGAGGACGACCCCGAGGCCGCCGGGATCGAGCTCTCCGCGCGCGGGCTGTGCGAGCGCGACGTGGTGCTCGGCATCGCCGCGGGGGGCACGACGCCCTTCGTGCACGGCGCCATCGACGCGGCCCGGAGCAGGGGTGCGGCCTCGATCTTCTTCGCCTGCGTCCCCGCCGCGCGCGTGCCCGATCGGGCCGACCTCTCGATCCGCGTCGTGACCGGGCCCGAGGTCCTGGCCGGCAGCACGCGGCTCAAGGCAGGCACGGCCACCAAGCTGGTCCTCAACGCGCTCAGCACCCTGGTCATGGCACGCCTCGGCAAGGTGCACCAGAACCGCATGGTCGATGTGAACACCCGCTCGAACGCCAAGCTGGTCGAGCGCGGCCGCGTGCTGGTGGCCGAGCTCGCGGACTGCGACGGGGTCGCGGCGGCGCGGCTGCTCGAGGCGGCAGGCGGCCAGGTCAAGCTGGCCGTGGTGATGGGCGCCCTAGGCCTGGACGTCCAGCAGGCCCAGGAGCGCCTCGGGGCCGCTGGCGGCTACCTGGACCGCGCCCTCGAAGCGTAAGGCCCAGGTCTGGGCGGCAACCGGCGGAGCTCCGCGTGCAGGCCCAGGTCGCGCTCTTCGTGGTACCTTCGTGAGGTCCAGATTCATCCATCCCCCAGCTCTGCGGCCCAGCTGCAGAGCCAGCTCCATCCCATCCAAGCATGATGCGCAACCTCTTCCTTGCCGGTGCGCTGAGCCTCGTGCTCAGCTCCATCGCCAACGCGGACAAGGTCGGGCAACAGCTGCCGCCCGTGGTGCTCGAAGGTCTCAGCCAGACCCAAGCCGAGTCCTACGAGGAGTTCACCGGCAGACTCGTCCTGATCGAATTCTTCGCCTACTGGTGAGGCCCCTGTGGCTCGTCGGTCCCGCACCTGAACGAACTGCAAAAGCAGTACGAAGGGCAAGGGCTGACGGTCATTGGCGTGACCAATGAAGGTGAGAGTCAGACCGAGACCTGGGTCGAGAGCAAGGGTGCCAAGTACCCCTTCGCCTACGACCCCGGCGGCAAGCTGCAGAAGGAGCTCGGCGTGGGTGGCATCCCGGCCGCGTTCCTCGTCGACCCGTCCGGCAAGATCGTGTGGGAGGGTCACCCCGGCAACCTGAACGCGTCGGTCATCGACAAGCACATCGAAGGTGCCCTGACGCGTCCGATCTACTCCTGGGACGGCAGCGCGAAGAAGGTTAAGCAGGCCTTCCTCAAGAACGACTTCGCCAAGGCCTTCGACGCGGCGGCCAAGCTGGCCGAGGACGATGCCTTCGGCGTCGAGGTCGAGGGCATCCTGCGCGGCATCCTCGACGGTCGCATGGCTTCCTATGCGGGCGCCCTCGAGCGTGGTGACATCCTGAGCGCCTACGAGGGCTACAAGGGCCTCGCCAAGGGCGTCAAGGGTCTGCCGGAAGAGGACACCATCAAGGCCGCCCTCAAGACGATCTCGAAGGACAAGGGCATGAAGGCGGCGATGAAGGGCCAGGAGAAGCTGGCCGAGCTCGGTGCCACCGAGCTGCGCCGTCACAAGGACTGCGACGAGGTCCTCGCCCAGCTCGAGAAGCTCTTGAAGTCGCACCCCGAGGGCTTCGTGAACGTGGCGATCCAGGCCAAGATCGCGGACGTGCGGAAGACGCGCGGCAAGCTGCAGCGCTAAGGTCCTAGGACTCGCTCGAGTGACGCCCCGCCCGCGACCCCACGTCGCGGGCGGGGCGCTCTCGTCTTGGACCGGTGCGCTTGCGTGTCCGCGCCGCGTGCCTAGCCCAGGCTGCCGATCGCTGCGGCCTCGCGCAGGGTCGAGATCCCCAGGGGCAGGGCGCCGTCGAGGGAGCGCTCGAGGGCCGCACGCAGGTCCGAGTTCGAGGCGAGCAGGCTCCCGCCGCGGGCACCGACGAGCAGCAGCTCGGGGCGCGGCAGGCCGAGCGCGGCGAGGGCGCGCGTGCGCAGGGCGGCGAAGCGGCCTAGGGCTGCGAAGGTGGCGTGCAGGTCCACTCCGGGGCCGAGGCGGATGGTCTCGCCGAAGGTCGGGGAAGCGGATCCAGGGGGGGTGGCGGCACTTGCCGGGTCGGGCAGCTCATAGGGGGCGGCGAGGCCGTCGGGCCGACCTGTGGCCCTGCCCTGCAGCAGGTAGGCCTCGGCGAGGTCGGTCCCGGGGGCGAGCACCATGGCCGTCTGCAGGCCGCGCAGCTGGCCGTCGGCGGCGAGCTGTTCGCCGGTGACGGCGGCCAGGGAGTCGTCGACCAGGCGAGGGGTCGGCCGGGTGGGGGCTAGCCCGCGGGCGGCGAGGCCCGCGAGCAGCTGATCGAGCAGGTGCGGGTTGCGCGGGCCCCGTCGCCACAGGGCGATGCCGCGGCAGTCGGCCGTCTTGGGCCCCGCGGTCGCGAAGCCGAGCCGCGCGAGGCGGGGCTCGGCCCCATGGACGCGACCCGGGACCGAAGCCTCCCGGACGCACTCCGCGACGAGCCCCAGCGCGTGCTCGACGATGGCGTCCGCCGCGGCGCGCTCGCGGGAGTCGCGGGCAGCCCCCGCGCGCTGCTGCTCGAGCGGCAAGGCCTCGAAGCCGCGCGGTGCCCAGGCCACCTCGCGGCCCAGGCGCGCTCGCCTCGCGCCGGGCTCACCTCTGACGACCCAGGCCTTGAGCGTGGTGCCGCCAAGGTCGAGCCCGACCTCGAGCTCGACGCTACTCGTGGGCGATCTCCCCCTCGAGCGAATGGTTGCCAAAGATCTCGCAGGACAGGATCTCGTCGTAGTCGAGCAGGCCGAGGCGCGGCCGCGCCGGCTCCTCCGCCTTGCCGATCGCCAGCATCAACAGCGGCGGGCAGTGCGCGGGCAGGCCGAGCAGCTCGGTGACCCGGTCGGGCTCGTAGCCGATCATCGGGCACGAGTCGAGCCCCATGGCGCGCGCCGCCAGCATCATGTTCTGGCCGGCGAAGCCGACCGAGCGGCAGGCCTCGTCCCGGGCCAGGGCGTCGTTCTTGGCGTAGAAGCCGCGGATCATGCCGTCGAACATGGAGCGCAGCACCTCGGGCGCGTTGCGCAGGTAGCGCGTCGTGTCCGTGTGCGCCTTCAGGTTGCCGCACAGCACGATCACGACCGAGGCGTTGGCGACCTGGACCTGGTTGTAGGCGGCGGCGGCCAGGTCGGCCTTCCGGTCGTCCTCGCGCACCGCGACGAAGTGCCAGTTCTGCATGTTGAAGGACGTCGGCGCGAGGGCGCCGAGGCGCACCAGCTGGCGCAGCTCGTCGTCGCTGAGCTGACGATCCGGATCGAATTGCTTCACCGAGCGGCGGGTCTCGATGGCGGTGACAAGGTCCATGGTGCTGGGGCGGGTTCGGGTGCGTATCGGGCGGGAGGTGGCTTTCGTCCTTGGGAGCTCAACGTTTGCCGCCGAGAAGCGTAGGGTCGAGCTGGCGCTCCATCCAGTCCCAGCTCGGCTCTCCACGCTCCCACCCCGCTCCCGACCGCCCTCCTCCATGTTGATCGCTCACCTCGTGGCCACCCTCGGCCTCCTCGCAAGCCCCCCCCAACAAGACGTCGACTGGATCGAGTGCACGCCGACCACCGTCGCCTTCGACGGCGGCTTCCCCACCAAGGTCACGAACCCGATCGCGCGGGCCCTCGAGCGCGCTGCGCCCGGCAGCGTGATCTACCTCGAGGCCGGCGACTACCCAGCCTTCCGGATCAACTTCGGCCGCGGCGACGACAACGCCGAGACGTCCGGCGGCACGCGCCTCCTGCCGGTGACCCTGCGCGGCGGTCCAGGCGTCCGCATCCGGGCGCCCCAGGGCGGCGACACGGTCGCGATCAACCAGCGCTCGCCGGTCAAGTTCATCACCTTCGAGGACATCGAGTTCGAGCCCAGCTACCGCTCGGCGATCATCTTCTTCCGCGTGGATCCGGGCACGGTGCACGAGGGCTTCCGCTTCTATGACTGCGACGTGATCGGCGGCTGGGACCACGTCAAGGCAGCGGGCAAGCGCAGCAAGTGGGCGGTCACCGGCCAGGGCCTGAAGGACTTCGAGTGGATCGGTCGCAACGAGCGCTCGCACATCCGCGACATCAAGGACGAGCACGCCTTCTACCTGCAGAACCCCGCCGGCGACATCACGATCGAGAACGTCGAGGCCACGCGCCTCGGGCGCACCTTCGTGCAGTTCACCTCGCGCTCCAAGGAGGGCAACCCGGGCGTCGGCAGGATCACCGTGCGCAACTGCCGCGTGTCGGACGCCTGCCTCGCCGCGGGGGACGCCTACAAGGGCGGCTCGGCCTTCACCCTGACGGGCAACAGCCCCAAGGCGACCTTCCTGTTCGAGGGCAACAGCTACCGCGCGGGCTACCAGCCGCGGCTCAAGCAGCTCACCCGCGAGGGCGTGCCCTACGGCACCGGCGCCTTCGTGGCCTGGAGCGAGGGCGAGTCCGTGCGCAACGGCACGGTGATCCTGCGCGACAACGACTTCCGCATGGCGGCCGACTGCGGCGAGCGTCCGCTGGTCGCCATCGGCGCCTGCACCGAGGTGCGCCTCGAGGGCGAGAACCAATTCCACGCCGGGGCCTTCGGCGTGGCCCTCTCCCTGGACGCACCACGCCGCGTCGGGGTCCCCGAGCCCCTGCCCAACCTCAAGGTGCGCGTGGACGACGTCCCGGTCCTGACCGGCCGCATCGAGGTGGCTGGGCAGTCGCCGGACGAGGCCACGCTCACGAAGCTCGGCCTGCAGAAGCCCTGAGTGCTACCCTCGCAGGATGAAGATCCTCGTAGTCGATGACGATCCGAAGCTGCGCAGCCTGATCGGGGACGGGCTCGCCGCCAAGGGGCACGCGCCGACCTTGGCCGCCGGGGCCGGGCCCGCGCTCGAACAGCTCGCAGCGGGTCATGACTTCGAGCTGATCCTGCTCGACGTGATGATGCCCGAGGCCACGGGCTGGGAGCTGATCGAGGAGCTGCGCGGCCGCGGTGATCGCACGCCCGTGATCTTCGTGACCGCCAAGGGCAGCGTCGAGGATCGCGTGCGCGGCCTGACCCTCGGCGGCGACGACTACATCATCAAGCCCTTCGCTTTCGAGGAGCTCGTCGCGCGGGTCGAGGTCGTCGCCCGGCGCCACTCCCAGGCCACCCGCTCCGGCCCGATCACCTTCGGCAGCTTGGTCATCGACCCGCTCCTGCGCCGGGTCGAGGTCCAGGGCCGCGTGGTCGAGTTCAGCCCGCGCGAGTACGCCCTCCTGATGGCGCTGATCGGCGCCGAGGGCCAGGTGCTCGATCGCACCGAGCTCTTGCGCCAGGTCTGGAACATCCAGTTCGACCCGGGCACCAACGTCGTCGACGTGCACATCGCCCGGGTACGCCGACGCCTCGGCGAGGGCGGTCGCGCGCACATCCAGACGGTGACCGGCCAGGGCTACCGCTTCGTCAAGGACCTCGGTTGATGTCCGGGACCTGGTCGATCCGGCGTCGGGTCTCGCGCTGGCTGCTAGCCCTGGTGCTGCTGCAGGCGATCCTGGTCGTCGTGCCCGCGGCGCTGCTGGTCTCCTCCAGCCTGGACGCCGAGCTCTCGAGCCTCCTGGAGGAAGAGCTGGCCGAGTTCTCCAGCTCGATGCTGGCCCTGGAGCTGCGCGGGGAGACGGACCCCGGCGCCTACCTCGAAGAGTTCCTGGCCGAGTCCAGCGCGGAGCACCCGCTGTATCCCATGGCGATCGGGATCTGGCGCTCGGGCGAGCGCATCGCCGTGGCGGGCTCCTCGGACCTCGTCGACCACCTGCCGGGCTTCCCGAGGCTGCTCGACCAGCGCGTCGACGACGCCGACTGGATCGCTTGGCGCGCCAACCAGCTCGAGGGGGGTCCCGGCGGCGACACCATGCTGGCCGTGCTGATCGACGGTCGCGCCCAGGCCAAGGACCTGGGCGGCTTCGGGCTGGTGATGCTGGCGGTCGTCCTGGTCGTCGCGGCCCTCGGTCTGGGATTCAGCGTCCTGATCGCGGGGCGCGTCTCGACCCTGGTCGGCGGGCTCAGCGTCGGCGTTCGGCACCTGCTCGGGGGCCAGGGTGACGGGCACCTCGAGGGCGGCGACCTGCCGGTCGAGGTGCTGCCCTTCGTGGCCGAGCTCCGGGAGGGCATCGAGGAGCTGCGCGTTCGGACGGACCGGTTCCGCCTGATGACCGCGGGCCTGGCCCACGAGCTGCGCTCGCCGGTCCAGAACCTGATCGGCGAGACCGAGGTGGCCCTGATGAAGCAGCGCGACGAGCGCACCGACCAGGCGCTGCTCACCAGCAACCTGGACGAGCTGCGCGACCTGGGCGATGCGATCCACAACCTCCTGCAGCTCGCCAGCGAAGGCGACGAGCTGAGCAACGCCCACGAGCGCTTCGACCTCGGCGAGGAGGCGGCCATCCGACTCGGCGCGGACCTCGCCCGCGCGCGCCGCAAGGGCGTCGAGGTGCAACTGGAGTCGACCGGCGACCTCGGCCTCGAGGGCGACCGCGAGGGGGTCCTGCGGGCCGTGCGCAACCTGGTCGCCAACGGCGTCAGCTGGACGCCCGCGGGCCAGCGGGTGGAGGTCCGCTTCGAGGGCCTCGACGGCGAGGTCTGCGTGCACGTCGACGACAGCGGGCCGGGGGTGCCCGAGGCCCTGCGCGAGTCGATCTTCGAGCCCTTCTTCCAGGGACCGGTCCAGGACGATCGGCGCGCGGGCTACGGCCTGGGCTTGGCGATGGTGCGCGGCGCTGTCCTGCACCAGGGCGGCACGGTCGTGGTGGGGGAGAGCCGGCTCGGGGGCGCCCGCTTCGAGCTGCGCCTGCCCCGGGTCCCGGGTGCCTTGGGCCAAGAAGGCGCGGCCGGGCGTTGACGCCTGGGGCGAGGCGCTGATCATGGCAGGACCGCTCTTCGATCCCGACCGACCATGAAGCTCCCCCTCGCCCTGACCGCGTTCCTGTCCCTGGCCGCGCTCCCGGATCTCTGCCAGGCCCAGGCCTGGTTCGGGGCTGGCCTCGTCGGCGTCGACCTGGACGAGGCCCAGGCGGCCGCCGTTCCCTCCGACGCCAGCGCGGCGGTGCGCCTCGACACGGTGGTCCCCGCGGGTCCGGCTAGTCATGCGGGCTTGCAGCCCGGCGACCTGCTGGTCACGGTCGACGCCGTAGCGCTGGGACCCAGGGCCGACCAGGCCCACACGGGGCTCGTCGGGCTCCTGGCCCAGCACGCGCCGGGCGACGGGCTGGTGCTCGGCTACCTGCGCCGGGAGGCCAGCTGGACCCGGGACGGCCAGCCCGTGGCCGCCGCCGACCTCGCGCAGCTCGAGGCCGAGCTGCCCGCCGGCGCGCGCACGGACCTGCAGCTCGCGGTCGACTGGAGCTGGCACCTGGGCGAGGTCGTGCTGGGTCGCCGCCCCGACTCCACCCACGCCAAGCTGCCGCCGACGGCCGAGCTCTACGCCCACTATCCGGCCACCGATTCCCCGCTGCTGGTCGAGGTCACCGCCGCCCTCGCGTCCGCCGGTGGTACCGCGGACCAGGCCGACCTGCGCGCGCGCCTGGGTCGCCTGGCCGACCACGGCGACGGCTCGCGCGCGAACCTCGTCACGCTCGTGCAGCGCGAGCCCTGGCGCCTGCCGGCCCTGGGGGAGGCCCTCGGCGCGGACCTCTTGGCCACCTCGCGCCTCGAGGGCGCGCAGCTCCTGGGCGGCATCGGCCGGCACCTCGCGCGCATCGGCGACCGCACCGGCGGGCCGGGACCCAAGGTCGCCCCGGGCGCTCTCGAGCGGCCCCAACCCGGCGACGACCTCGAGCTCCACGTGGCTTGGATGGAGTCGCTGCTCGAGGCCGGCGCCGCCCAGGTCGAGGCCTCCCTGGCCGCCGTTGATGGGCCTGCCCGCGAGCACGTGCGGGCCCACTGGCGCGACCTCGGCGACCGCTTCGACGAGCACATCTACCTGCACCTCGACCCCGACAAGGCGCGCTTCGAGCGCAACCTCGCGACGATCGCCGCGGGCGAGCTGGCCGACCCCGCGCCGCTCTTCGACGTGCCCGGGCTCTTCGCTCCGCTGCTGGACCCCGACTACATGGAGCAGCTCGAGCGGGAGCTGGACAAGGCGGGCCACGACCTCTGGAAGGCCGAGGTCTTCAGCCGGTCGACGCCCCTGGGGCGGATCGTGATCGCGGGCCGCGGCGACGACGTGCACCGCCATGGCACCCAGGGCCAGGACCTGCCGGCCGAGCGCATGGTCGCCCTGCGCATCGACCTGGGCGGCTCGGACCTCTACGCCGATGGCGCGGGCACGACGGTCAACCAGGCGGGCCGCCCGCGCATCCCGGTCTCGATCAACATCGACCTCGCGGGCGACGACGTGTACGAGTCGACCCACGCCGGCTCGATCGGCGCCGGGGTGCTCGGCGTGGGCCTCGTGCTCGACCTCGAGGGCGACGACAGCTACGTGGGCACGCGCTGGAGCCAGGGGGCGGGCATGCTCGGCATGGGCCTCGTGCTCGACGGCGCTGGCGACGACCGCTACCGGATCGGCAGCCAAGGCCAGGGGCTCGGCGCCTGGGGCGTCGGCGCCCTGGTCGACGCCCGCGGGGCAGACCGGTACGAGGCCTCGATCTATGGCCAGGGCGTGGGGCTCGCGGGGGGCTTCGGCCTGTGCCTCGACGGGTGGGGCGACGACGAGTACTACTGCAAGGGGCGCACCCCGACGGGCTACGGCACGGCGGGTGTGTTCGAGGGCTGGGGCCAGGGCTGCGGGATCGGCTTCCGCAGCAACGCCTCGGGGGGGCTCGGGCTGCTCAGCGACGGGGCCGGTCGGGACCGCTTCGAGGCCGGCAACTTCGCCCAGGGCGGCGGCTACTACTACGGCTTCGGCGGGCTGTGGAGCCACGGCGACGCCGACGACAGCTACATCGGCTCGCGCTACGACCAGGGCTTCTCGGCCCACCAGGCGGTCGGCTACTTCCTGGAGGCCGGCGGCGACGACTCCTACACGACGCGCCACGCGGTGGCCCACGGGCTGGCCTGGGACGAGTGCGTGACCTGGTTCGAGGACCGCTCGGGCGCGGACCGCTACCGGGGTGGTTCCTTCTCGCTGGGGGCCGCGGCCCACAACTCGATCTGCGTCTTCCACGAGCGGGGCGGGGTCGACACCTACCTGTGGGACCGGCTCGGCGCGGCGGGGAGCAACGAGTACCACGGGGGCACGAGCCTGGGCTGGTTCCAGGACGAGGGGGGCGACGCGGACGTGTACCTCGACCCCGCCCGCGACTCCAGCACCCGCCAGGGTCCCCTGCACGGCTTCTTCAGGGACCTCTAGGCCGGCATCGTGGCTGGCGGGCCCCGGAGCGGGCTCTCTAGCCGGGTTCCCAATTTTGAGCATGGGCCGACTTGGCCCAATCCGTGGCGCATTAGCGCTCATCAAGGGGTCCAAGCCCACCGAAGGGAATGCTGCACCCGGCTAGCGTCCGGAGGGCCCCCCCATGAATGAGCAAGAATCCCCGACCCAATCCCTGTCCCTCGCGGCCGAGCTCCAAGAGGAGCGCCAGGCCCGCCAGATCCTCCAAGCCGAGCTCGAGGCCTTCCGCGCCGACATCTGGTCCGTCGAAGAAGTCCAGCATGCCCTAGAGGCGGTGAATCGCTCGGGGTCCGAGTTCGTGATCCAGGTCGACCAGCGCATCCGGACGGCCCTCGGTGGTCTGCTCGGGTGCCTCGAACAGCTGCAGGACACCGAGCTCTCGCCCGAGGGCCAGGAGCTCGCCGACGGCGCATCGAGTGCCGGTCAGGAGTGCCTGGAGGTGCTCAACGAGGTGCTCGAGTACTGCCGTCTGGACGCCGGCCACCTCGTCGTCCGCGACGAGCCCGTCGAGGCCCAGGCGCTGATGGACGACTGCGCCGGGCTGGCGCGGGAAGCGCTGGCGGGCACTCCGGTTGTCGTCGAGGTCCGGCTCGGAGCCGGCGCCCCAGCCCAGCTCCGGGGCGACGGTCGGCACCTGCGGAAGGTGCTCGGCCACCTGATCCAGAACGCGGCCCAGCACACGGTCGAGGGCAAGCTGGCCCTAGGCCTCGACGTCGTCGGCCAGGGCCAGGCTCGGACGATCCAGCTCTCGGTGGCGGACACCGGCTGCGGGATCGCCGAAGAGGACCTAGCTCGCGTCTGCGAGCCCTTCGAGAAGGCGGGCGGCGCTGGTCTCGGGCTAGGCCTGACCTTCGTGCGGCGCCTCGTCCAGCTCCAGGGCGGTGCCTTCGGTCTCGAGAGCCGGCGCGGGGAGGGCTCGACCGCGATCCTCTCCTTCCCGCTGGAAGCGGCGGCCGAGGGCCAGGGCGATGCTGGGGCGCGCTCCATCGCCCGCGTGCTCGTGGTCGAGGGCGACGAAGCCAAGCAGCAGGAGGCCCTGGGCCTGCTGGAGCAGCTCGGCTGCCAGGCCGAGGCCGTGGCCGACGGCCCAGCGGCCCTCGAGAGCCTGCAGCGGGGCGACTACGACCTCTTGCTGGTGGACTGCATGGCGCCCGAGCTCGATGCCCATGGGGTCACGGGGTGCATCCGCGAGGGTGGCGCGGGGGAGGCCTACGTCTCGCTTCCGACCATCGCGCTGATCGCCGAGAACAGCTCGGAATTGCGCCAGGACTGCCTGCGCGCCGGCATGGACGACTACCTGACCCTGCCTCTAGGCCTCGAGCGCCTGCGCTCGCTGCTGCGCATCTGGCTGCCGCCAACCCTGCGCCCCCCGGTGGAGTGAACCTAAGGAAGCGGGCCCGGCGTCCGAGAGACGTCGGGCCCACGTCGCGGGGCTTCGTTGTTGGTGTTGGCCTAGCCGCCGAAGCCGCCGCCGCGACCGCCGCCGCCACCGCCACCGCCGCCGCCGCCGCCGCCGCCACGGCCACCACCGCCGCCGAGGTTCTCCTCCTCGTACTGGGTGTACTGCTCGGGCGAGAGCAGGGCTTGCAGGGCGACGTCAGCCTCGTCCCCGATGGCGCGCATGCTCTCGCGCATGTTCGTGAAGTCGGCGGTGCCGTTGCGCATGTCGTCGCGCAGGGCGTTGCGCTTCTCGTCGGAGTCAGCGTAGATGTCGTAGAGCGCGGTCGCCTGATCCGGATAGAGGCCGAGCTTCTCGGTCACGCGGTCGACGCGTGCCTGCAGCTGGTCGAGGCGGCGCTGCTCGCGCTCCATGTCCTGCTGGATCTCTTCCTGGGTACGCAGGTCTTCCAGGGTGTTGGCGATCATCGTGCGCATGGTGCCCTGGTCGGGGCTGCCGGTGATCACCGCGGCGACGGCCTCTTGCAGCTGATCTTCGGTGAAGGCCGACATGGCCATCTCACCGGTCGGGCGGCGGGTGCCGAGGCTGTCGATGTTCTCGAGCATCTCGATGCGCTGGGCGAGCACCCGCACCTGGTCGGTGAGCTCGGCTAGGGATCCGTCAGAGGCCTGGCCGGGCAGCAGGACTTCGTTGGCGTCGTCCTGGTTGGGCTGGGAGCCGCTGGGTGCGAGGAGGGTGGCGGCGAGGCCGCCAACGAGACCAGCGGCTAGGAAGCCGCCGACGAGGAGGAGGGGGGAGTTGTTCATAGGGTTCGGGCTGTTCGGGGGTTGGCGTCCCGAACAGCCCGAATCCTAGGAGGTTCTGGGGACGACGGGTCTATTCGAAAGTCCCGCCAACCCCGCTTACTGCTGACTTACAGGTCCCCGAGGGTCTCCATCATCGCGACGAAGTCGTTGACCTGGACCAGATCGACCATGAAACCGCCCGTCCAGGACTTGGGGCTGGCCCCGAAGTACATGTTCATGGGCAGCGAGGTGCCCTCGAACATCTCCATGCCGCTGGAGGGGGCGCCGAGGTTGGACTCGAGCATCGGGATCATCGTGGTGATCAGCTTGCCGAGGTCCATGCGGTAGGCCATGAACGGGTTGGTCGTCTTGGCCAGGCCGGCGAGGCGCTGCATGTCCTCGGGGACGCGGGTCGGGTTGTCGAGGCGGCCGATGGCCTCCTGCAGGTACTCGTCGCCGCCGCCGAGGGTCAGCACGGCCATGTCGCCGGACTTGGCGAAGGTGGTCACCATCTGCTCACCGTACATGGCGCGCAGCACGGCTTCCATCTCGGCCATCGAGGCCTCGTCGAGCTCCTCGCCGGTCATGCCGAGCAGGGTCGCGACGTCGTAGTCGAAGGTGTAGCGCGTCAGCTCGATCTCGCCGAGGCGCCCCTTCTTGGTGTCGACGTAGTGCATGCCCATGGCCGCCATGTAGGGGGCCTTCAGCATCTTGTCGTACTCGACCATCAGCTGGTCGTACTGGGCGCCGTCGAAGTAGGCGGCGAAGGTCAGGCCCTTATCGGTGAAGTCGCCGGAGGCGGCCATGCCCGTGCCGAACATCGAGTACAGCGACTGCATCGAGTCCATGGACTCGCGCAGGCCGTCACCCATCGGCTGGGGGTAGGTGTCGAAGATCGCCTCCATGAAGGGCATCGACTTCTCCATGAGCTCGCCCATGTCGGCGCCCATCAGCATGGCGAAGGACTCGTTGCCGAGCAGCGGCAGGAAGCGGTCGAGGTCGAGGTCACCGGTGCCGGCGAAGCTCGACATCGGGCTGCCCTCGCCGACCGCGTACTCGACGCGCATGTCGAGCAGGGTCTCCTGGATGTCCAGGCTCATGCGCATCTCGACGACCGAGTCGAGGAAGCCGTCGAGCATGCCGAAGTAGACCTCCATCATCTCGACGATGTCCATGCCGGGGTAGCCGGACGCGGCGTTGATCTCCTCGGAGGCGGATTCCATCTGCATGCGCGCCATCTGGAGCCCGAAGTCGATCATCGGGCGGAAGTCGGTCAGCAGGGTCTCCATGTCCACGTTGACCGTGATCAGGCCGGCGGGCATGTTCTGCAGCAGGCTCGAGGCGCCGGTGCTGTTGCCGTAGGCGAGGCCCATGGTCACGCCGATGTAGCCGTCGCTGACGCGGGTGGCGTAGCGCTCGGCGCCACCGGGCAGGGCGGCTTTGATCGCATCGGGGTTCGCGGTCGGGATCAGGGCGTAGATCTGGGGCTCGGCGGCCATCGAGATCGGGCCGACGGCCACGCCGACGGGTCGCGAGCGATCGATGGCCGAGCCGTCGAAGCCGGGGGGCATCGCCAGCTGCAGCAGCATGTCGACCGACACCATGCCGGCCATGTCGGGGTTGACGTCCTCGGCGATCGAGGCCACCACGCGCTCGAGCTCGCTGAGCGGGCTCGTCATCGCGAAGATGGTGGCGTCGTCCGGGACGAGCACCTTCATGGCGGCCGGGACCGAGGTCCCGGGCGTGGCCGTCGTGGCCAGGGCGACCGGAGCGGCAGGCGCGTCCGCGGGGCGGGAGTCCTGGGCGCTGCCCGGGAGGCAGAGGAGCGTCGCGGCGGCGATCGCGAGGAGCGATTTCGGGGCTTGCATGGTGCTTTGGTGGTGATCGATTTCAGGGGGCGCGCCAAACCAACCGACGGCGCTGGCCCCGCAAGGTGAGGGGAGTCACCGCATCGACAGCGGTGGCACGCATTCTTTACGGGGTCTCGCTTTCCATATTGCCGGAGCCACGATTTTCGAGCGCCGGCGGGCCGCAAGGGGGACCTGCTAGGATCGGCGTGATGAGCACCGACCCCTTCCAGGGCTACGCGGGCCGTGGGGCCCTGATCGAGCGCGTCAAGGCGCGCTTGGTGATCGACTGGCGTGGCATCCACGGGGTCGCCCACTGGGCGCGGGTGGCGGCCAACGGTCGGCGCCTCGCAGGGACGACCGGCGCGGACCTGGGTGTCGTCGAGCTCTTCGCCTGGCTGCACGACTCCTGCCGCCACGACGACGGCCGCGATCCCGACCACGGACCGCGCGCGGTCGACTTCGCCCGGGAGCTCCGGGGCGAGTTCTTCGACCTGGAGGAGGCGCGCTTCGAGCTGCTCGCCGCCGCTTGCGAGCTGCACACCCGCGGCCAGACCGAGGCCGAGGTCACCATCGCGACCTGCTGGGACGCCGACCGCCTGGACCTCGGGCGCGTCGGGACGGTCCCGGACCCGCGCTACCTGTGCACGCCCCCGGGCAGGGACCCGGACGTGATCCAGTGGGCCCTCGCGCGCAGCCTCGCCGGCCACGAGCCGGGGCGGTGAGGCGCGCCCTCGCACCCCACCGCCCCGCTCCTCGGCCGGGCTGCCGCTAGCGCACCGGCTGCAGCTCGGCCGCCTGCTCGCGCTCCATCAACATGGCGGCCAGGTCCCCGGCGCGGGTCAGGTCGATGCTCATGCCCTGGAACCAGCGGGTCGGGGTCATGCCCTCGTGGACCGTCAGTGGCAGGTGCAGGCCGCGGACCATGGAGGCCATGCCGGGCGGGATCTCACCGCCCTCGTCGAAGGTCTCGGCGAGGCTCATCATCTCGGCGACGACGGGTCCGAGGTTCACGCGGTAGGCGGCGAAGGGGTGCGCGTCGCCCAGCTCGGTGGTCATGCGCTGGATCGCGGGGTCCTGGGTGCCCGGGCGGTGGGCGGCCACGGTCAGGGCGGCCTTGATCGCCTTGGCGTCGCCGTTGAAGAAGACCAGCGTGTTGCCGCCGACCGGGGTCAGGGAGACGCGCACGGCGTCGCCGAAGGTCTCTTCGAAGCCGGCGCGGACCTGCTCGGCCTCGCGGACGCCCAGGTCGAAGTTGTGGGCCAAGGTGGCGGCGTCGAAGTGCAGAGCCAGCTGGCGGGTGTTCTCGCCGAGCATGGTCTCCTCGAGGCTCAGGCCGACCAGGGAGGCGAGCTCGGCCTCGAACAGGGCCCTCAAGGAGCCGGTCAGGTTGTCGGCCTGGACGCCGTGCATCCAGACGGCGGTGCGGTTGTGCTCCTCACCGAGGAAGGTCGACAGGGCGATGCCGTCGCCGAACCAGGTCAGCGCATCCATGCCGTGGGAGAGGGACTCGCGGGCCACGTCCATGGCGTGGCGCGGCGAGCGGAAGGGGCCCAGGTCCTCGCCGGCCTGCTCGGGCACCGGGATCGCGTCGAGGATCTCGTTCACGAAGGGCCGCGCCCACCGGACCGCGCCGCCGAGGTCCATGCCCACGGCGACCGTCAGGTCGGCAGCCGGGTCGAGCAGGTGCGCCAGGTCGACGAGGTGCGCGCCGTCCTTGTCGCAGAGCGCGGCCATCGGGCTGCCCTCGGCGAAGGTCATCGCGTAGCCAGCCTCGAAGCGCGCACCCTCGAGGTTGAGCGCCAGGTCGAAGCCGGTCAGGGAGTCGAGCGTGTCCATCACGCCGTCGATGATGGCGGTGGCCGCATCGTTGGCCATCGGCTTGAGGGTGCCGGGCAGGTCGGTGTCGCTCTGGATCCCGGCGATCACGCCGCTGCGGGCCATGCCGGCCGCGAGCCGGGCCATCGGGCCGAAGGTCTCGAGGATCGGCTCGGCGTCGATCGTGGCGGCGATCAGTCCTTGGGGCAGGCGCGCCGGAAGGTTCGAGCGGGCGCCGGGCACCGGGTAGACCGCCTCGGGCGAGATGCCGAGGTAGCCGCCGCTGATGCGCGTCCAGCCGAGCTCGGGCGGGAAGGGCAGGGCGGCCGAGAGCTCGGCGGGGTTGGTCGAGGGGATCAGCAGGTAGAACTGCGGGGGCTCCTCGGTGATCGTCGGGGTGATCGCGCCCATCGCGAAGGCCATCGGCCGGCTGCGGTCGATCAGGTCGAAGTCGAAGTCGCTCGGCCCGAGCTCGTGCAGCAGCTGGTCGACGTCGGCCATCGGGGCCATGTCCGGGGCGACGACCTGGAGCAGGTCCTGGATCGCCGCTTCGAGGGTGTTGATCGGCGACACGAAGACCAGGCCGGTGGCGTCGGCCGGGATCAGCGCGACCAGGTCGGCGGGCAGGCGATCGGCGGCGCCCGGGATGGTGGCGGGCGCGCTCTGGACGGCCGGGGTCGGCAGGGCGAGGGCGGCGAGGGTGGCCCCCGCGAGGAGCTTGGTCAGCATGGGGATGGGGTTGGCTTGGGGGACAGCGGTCGGGCCTCTACGCTTGCGGCGCCTGGCTGGGGGCGCGGGGGCACGGGGATCGGTAAGAGCTACGTTCCGAGGCGCTGGCCATTCCCATCGATTGGGCCCGAGCCCCCATGCCAAGGCCGCGGACCGCGCCCGGGGGGGGGCGCGGACCGCGGCCTCGCGGGGTCATGCAGGCTGCGGCTAGCGGAGACCGCCGCTCGCGGCGAGGTTCTCCAGCTCGGTGCAGCCGCCGATCAGCTTCCCGTCGATGATCACGATCGGCACGGTGGGGTGGCCCCACTTGGCCTTCGCGGCGGTCAGCTCGGGGTCGCCCTCATGGAGCTCGTGCAGGGTGTAGGGCTTGCCCAGCTTGTCGAGGAGGGCCTTGGCGCGAATGCAGAAGGGGCACGTGGCGCGGGAGTAGAGGGTGATGTCCATGTCGTCGGGTGGTTTCGTCCAGAAAAGGAGGGCTTGATCCGGCAGATGCGGCCGGTTGCCGAGGCCCATGAGGCTACTGTCTCTGTCCGGCTCCGGCCGTTCCAACTCACCTCAATCAACGACGAGACCCAGAAGCATGTCCGAGTTCACCACGGAGTTCCTCGCCCAGGTCGAAGCCAAGAATCCCGGTGAGGCTGAGTTCCACCAGGCTGTGCACGAGGTCGTCTCGTCCCTCACGCCGGTGCTGGACCAGCACCCCGAGTACCAGGCCGCCAAGATCCTGGAACGGATCACGGAGCCCGAGCGCGCGATCCTGTTCCGCGTGCCGTGGATGACGGACCGGGGTGAGGTCATGGTCCAGAAGGGCTACCGCGTCGAGTTCAACTCGGCCATCGGTCCGTACAAGGGCGGCCTGCGGTTCCACCCGAGCGTGAACCTCTCGATCCTGAAGTTCCTCGGCTTCGAGCAGGTCTTCAAGAACAGCCTGACCACGCTCCCGCTGGGCGGCGGCAAGGGCGGCTCGGACTTCGACCCGAAGGGCAAGAGCGACAACGAGGTGATGCGCTTCTGCCAGAGCTTCATGACCGAGCTGCAGCGCCACATCGGTCCCGACACGGACGTGCCCGCCGGGGACATCGGCGTCGGTGGCCGCGAGATCGGCTACCTGTTCGGCCAGTACAAGCGCCTGCGCAACGAGTTCACCGGCGTGCTGACCGGCAAGGGGCTCGGATGGGGCGGCAGCTTGATCCGCCCCGAGGCGACCGGCTACGGCATGGTCTACTTCGCGGCCGAGATGCTGGGGGCGAAGGACGAGACGCTCGAGGGCAAGACCTGCCTCGTGTCGGGCTCGGGCAACGTGGCCCAGTACGGGGTCGAGAAGATCAACGAGCTCGGTGGCAAGGTGATCTGCATGTCGGACTCGGGCGGGATGATCTTGGACAAGGACGGCATCGACGCGGAGAAGCTCGCCTGGATCATGGACCTCAAGAACGTGCGCCGCGGGCGGATCAGCGAGTACGCCGAGGAGTTCGGCGCGGAGTACGTCGAGGCCGACGCCTCGCTCGGCTTCAACCCGCTCTGGGACATCGAGGCGGACTGCGCCTTCCCATGCGCGACCCAGAACGAGATCAACGAGGCCGACGCCAAGAACCTCATGAAGCACAAGATCGGTGCCGTCGTCGAGGGCGCGAACATGCCCGTGGTCCCGGCCGGGATGGACCTCTTCCTCGACGCGGGCGTTCCCTTCGGACCGAGCAAGGCCGCCAATGCTGGCGGGGTCGCGGTCAGCGGTCTGGAGATGAGCCAGAACTCGATGCGCATCCGTTGGGAGCGCGAGGAGGTCGAGCGCCGCTTGCAGGACATCATGAAGAGCATCCATACGGCCGCCTCTGAGGCCGCCGAGCAGTACGGCACGCCGGGCAACTACGTGAACGGTGCCAACATCGCTGGCTTCAAGAAGGTCGCCGACGCGATGCTCGACCAGGGGCTGGTGTAGGGCGACGCGCGCAGTTCCAGGGGCCCGGGGCCTGCCGAAGGCTAGCTGTGGCTACTGATCCAGGGGCTGCTGCTGGGCCTTGGCGAGCTCGACTTGATGCCGGATCTCGGGCAGCTCGGACCAGTGGGCGCCCGGGAAGTCGTGGTGCGTCGCGTGCAGGCCGATGTTGAACATCGTCGCGTTGAAGAAGGGGTGCAGGATCGTCGACGAGTGGGGCTGCTGCTCGTCCTCGAGCCACCCCTCACACCCCGCGTGCTGGATGTACATGCCGCGGCCCATCGTGATGCAGTTGGCGCACCAGTGCGGCAGCAGCCAGAGGCAGAGCCCCATGAGGGGATCGATCCAGAAGGGGATCGAGTAGAGCGCCACGAACCAGAGCAGCTCGACCGCAGCTGTGCGCCGGTCGAAGTGCCCAGCGCGGACCTCGGCCGGGAAGTTGCGCAGGATGCGCCAAGGCCAGATCCGGAGCTGGTAGCGCAGGCAGCTCTCGTACTCGCCATCGGGCTTGCGCAGACGCACGGTCCAGTCGCCGGGCTGCATCAGGCGCTCGTGGTGCACGGCGACGTGGTAGTGGGTCCAGTACTTCGCCGGCCAGCCGGCGAAGGGGGTCCAGAGCCGCTCGAACCAGGTGTTCAGCAGCCGGCTCCTGAAGATCGGCCGGTGCGTGTGGTTGTGGTGGTTGACGCCCAGGTCGATGCCGCTGATCCAGCCGAGCAGCGGTGCTGCGACCAGGACGAAGACGGCCTTGTGCCAGAAGCCCTGGAGGCCCGACAGCTCGGGATTCAACCAGACCGCCCAGGCCGCGGCGAAGGCGGCGACCACGGAGAGGTGGTAGAGCACGCAGTGGCGGTCCTCGGCACGCACGAGCAGGCGGGCGGCGGGCATCAGAACTTCCTCTGCACGAGCCACCAGGCCACGGTCGCGGCCACGAAGCCGAAGGGACCGATGATGAAGGTGCTGAGCAGCAGCAGCACGGCCGCGATCGGAAGCAGGGACCTCAGCAGGTAGCGCGTGGTGCTCAGCTCTGGGTTCGCTGGGTCGGGTGGCTCAACGTGCATGGTCGGTGGCGGGCGCTTGCGGGCTGCGGCGGGCTGCGCTCTATCCTGAACGAGACGGCCCAGGCTGCAAGTAGCTCCACGAGCGCTACCGGACACCATTAACCGGAGGGCACCCCGCTGGAATTCAGCCGACCCTGGGCCCCGTCACATGCAGCACAGCCCTGCCGCTGCCCCGTCTGGCCTGGCGCGGGCCGCTAGCCGTCGGTCGGGAACAAGCGCTCGAAGTGACCCTGGTCCCAGGGCGCGCCCCAGGGGCCGAGCTTGGCCACGTGCAGGGCCCGCGCGGCCGGCGGGTCGGAGGCGATCATGCCGATCGGCTGACCATTGAGCTCGGCCGCGATGGCCGTGCCGTCCGAGTTCCAGCGCAGGGACCAGGCGCGGTCGAGGGGGCTCTCGACCAGGCCGCCCTCGCCGACGAACTCGGGCACCGCTGGCGGCGGCAGCTGACGCGCGCGGAAGTGGTCGAGCTCGGGCAGCGACTCGAAGTCGGTCGTGTTCGCCAGCCAGCAATCCTTGACGAGGTGACCCGAGTGCGGCCGCGTGAGGTACAGGTAGATGCAGCCCTCGGTCTCTTCGACGACGGCCGAGCGGCCGCTCGTGTCGTGGGTGCTGCTGAGGTAGAGGGTGTCCATGGGCTTCGCGCGCCAGAGGCTAACAGCGTCGGGCCCAGGGTGGGGGGACTTCGAGGGAAGGTCGGCGGCGGGTGAAGCTGGCCGGTGAGGCGTGCTGGCGCGGATCGTGGCGATGGATCCGGGCTAGGGGGTCCGGTCGAGCCAGACCCTGATGCCCACATAGGCGACCGTGATGACGACCAGCCCGATCAGCTGCTTCCGTCGACGCGCCTTGCCCCGGCGGTAGCGCTCCTGGAAGCGCGCACGACGCGCGGCGCGGTCCTCGTCGGACTGCTCGGCTGCGCCAAGGCCCTCGGGCTCCGCACCTGTCGGCTGGGTCAGGCTGTGCATGATGCGGTTGAGCACCCGGCGGGTCTGCAGCAGGTCGCCCAGGAGCTCGAACGGGCCGCGGGTGACCCAGTCCACCTCGGACTCGTCCTCGAACTCGCGCAGAGCCCGGACCTTCGTGGTCAGGTGCAGGCTGTCGTCGCCCTCGTTCAGGCTGCGGTTGCACGTGACCTCGACCGCGCTGCGCGAGAACACGCCGAGGAAGACCAGCGGCGTGTAAGCGGCCACGGTGGCGAGCGTGATACGCCCACGGACACCGCGCGCGCGCAGGCCCTTGTGGGTCTTGACGATGTTGACGTCCTCGACCCCGGCGCGCACGAGCGCCGCGCGCACATGTCCCGTCGCATGGGGTAGGTCGGGCTGGTCCAGGATCGTAGTGGCGCTGAGCATGGCGGCCTGGCCAGGCAGGCTTCGGAGCGAGGGCCCGCTTGCCAGGTTCGCTCGAGCATAGCGAGGTGGCGCCGCCTTCGCACCCAGGGGCGTCTCATGGGGCGCGGCCCCAGGGTTCGGGTCACGGGGACCGCGTCAGCTCGCAGACCCCATGGCTCGAGCTCAATCCCCGCCGTTGCTGCCCTCGACATCAGCGAGCCAGGGATCCAAGGCGGCGGCCAGGCCGATGCCGAGGGTGTAGGCCACGAGGTCGGACCACAGGAAGCCGTGGCCCAGCACCAGCGAGAGCAGCCGGTTCGCGCGCAGCTGGTCGAGCCAGGCGGGGTGGAACAGCTGCGAGACCTCGATCGCGTACGCAAGGGCCAGCGAGGCGAGCGCCGCACGCCGCGTGGTCAGGCGCAGCAGGTTGGCGAAGGCGAGGAACACCAGCATCGCCCACAGGAAGTCACCGAGGTACAGGTTGTACCAGCCGGGCAGGTGCTCGGTGGCGAGCCTCGTCGGCAGGCCCAGGGCGAGCACCACGACGGCGACGAGCACCTGGGACCTTGGGTCGCGCGTCACCGGCGCATCGACTCGACGAAGGGCTCGGGGCTTGCTTGCAGCGCCTCGAAGTCGGCGCGCGAGCGGACCCGGCGCCAGCCCTCTTGGATCATCACCTGGCCGGTGATGCTGCCGAGCGTGTTGCCCGGGCCCGGCAGGACCAGGCGGTCGGGTGCGAGCTCGCGCAGGAGGATGCGGATCGAGCGACTGAAGTCGTAGGGCTTGGTGATCTGGTGGCCGAGCGTGTACTCGCGGAGCTCGGGCAGGCTCGCGGACCACGGGGTGAAGATCGAGCCGCGGCCGTCGACCAGGCAGACGTCGGGTCGCTGCCAGCCCAGGTCACGGAAGCGCTCGCGTGCGCGGTCGGCGATGCCGCTCAGGAGCGCCGTGTGGTACGGCCCATGCTGGACCAGCTTCATCGGGTAGCGGTTCTTGCCCAGCTCGACCACGGGCAGGGACTGGCTCAGGTGCGAGAGGCCGGCGTCGGTGCCGGCCAGCACGCGGAAGCCGCCGAGCTCGATCGAGGGCAGGGCCTCGCCGTTCGAGGAGTCGAGCGCCGCCTGCACCAGGGCCTCGCGACCGGGCGAGGTGCGCCAGTCGTCGTCCATGACCGGGTACAGGACCTGGCCGCCGCCGACGGGCTCTTCCTGCAGCAGCGCCATGCCCTGGACCAGGCGGAAGCCGTCGTCGAAGGACAGGGCGCCGCCGACGGACAGGCCGGTGTACCAGCCCATCGAGTTGCCCGCGATGCCGACCAGGCGCCAGCCGCCGTGCTCGGGCAGCTCGCGCCGGCGCGCGATCGTGGCGTCGAGCCAGGTGCACAGCCAGATCAGCGCCGACACGTTGGCGGGGCGCAGGTGGCGCGCTGCGGAGAAGCGCTCGGCGGCGTCCAGCTCGAGCAGGCTCGGCAGGTCGAGCTCGCGGCGTAGCTCCTCGGCGCGCTCGACCAGGGGCGCGAGCTCGGGATCCTCCATGGCCGCGGCGAGGGTGCCGAGGCTGCGCTCGGTGTAGGAGCCGCGCCCGGCCAAGAGGAGCGCGTAGCGGCGGTCGCCGTCACCGGGGGGCGGGGCGGCACCGTCGGGCTCTGCGATGGGCATCGGGTCGTGGGCTTGGTTGCGCAGCTGTTCGGCCATCAGAAGGCGCCTCCGCTGCGCGACGAGGCCAGCTCGCGCGCGGCCTCGAAGATCTCGTCCTCGGACAGCAGCACCAGGTCGGCGGCCGGTCCGAGTGGGATGAAGCTGTCGGCGCTGGTGACCGAGGCCAGGCGCGCGCGGCAGCCGCTGCGGGCCAGCTTCGAGACGACCGCATCGGCGATCCCGCCGCCGGTCGCGCGCGCCTCGTCGGCGACCAGCACGGCGCGGCACTCGGCGGCGTGGGCCAGGATCGCCTCGAAGGGCAGCGGGCTGAGCCAGCGCACATCGACCACGCGCGCCTCGATGCCTTGCTCTTCGCGCAGGCGCTTGGCCGCGCGCAGGCTGAAGCGCAGGCCGTTGGCGTAGCTGACGATCAGGACGTCCTTCGCGTCCTCGTGGTAGACGCCGACCTCGCCCGGCAGGATCGCGTCCTTGGCCGAGTCACCGGTCAGCGTCGGGTAGTCACACAGCCAGCCCTCGTCGCCCTCCTCGAAGAGGTCGCGCTCGTGGTAGAGGGCGATCGGTTCGAGGAAGCAGACCACGCTGCCATTGGCCTTGGCGTGGGCGATCGCACCGCGCAGGAGGCGCGCGGCGTCGTCGCCTCGGCTTGGGGTGCACAGCACGAGCCCGGGGATGTCGCGCAGGCCGCCGATCGAGTTGTCGTTGTGGAAGTGGCCGCCGAAGCCCTTCTGGTAGGCGAGGCCGGCGATGCGCACGACCATCGGGTTGGCATAGGCGCCGTTGGAGAAGTAGCGCAGGCTCGCGGCCTCGCCACGCAGCTGGTCGACCGCGTTGTGGATGTAGGCCAGGTACTGGATCTCGGGGATCGGCAGGAGCCCGATGTGGGCGGCGCCCTGGGCGACGCCAAGGATCGTGGTCTCGTCCAGCAGCGTGTCGAAGATGCGCGCGCGGCCGAAGCGCTTCTGCAGCTTGGCGGTCAGTCCATAGACGCCGCCCTTCTTGCCCACGTCCTCGCCGAACAGGATCACCTCGGGCCGACGCACCAGCTCGTCGGCGAGGGCCGCATTGATCATCGCCGAGAGGGTCCGGCGCGCGCTGCCCTTGGCGGCTTCGGGCAGGTCGCCCTCGAGGGCCTCTCCGCGACGCGCTTGGTCGATCGGCTGCTCGACGGCGCGGCGAGTCGCGGCCTCGTCGTAGGGCGACATGGGCGCGATGATGGCCGCGCGCTCGGTCAGCTTGGGCCGCGTCGAGGCTTCGCGGGCGCCCGCCCGCACCCGGTCGCGGGTGTGGGTGACGAGCGCGGCGAGCTCCGCCGGGGTGGCCGCGCCGAGCCCGACGAGTCGCTTCGCATTGCGCAGGATCGGGTCGTTGGCCTCGATCGCGCTGATCTCGTCCCAGCTGCGGTAGGCGGCCTCGACGTCGCTACCGGCGTGGCCGAACAGGCGCACGGTGTCGAGGTGCAGGAACACGGGCCCGCGCGTGGTGCGGCAGTGGTCGATGGCTGCCTTGGTCGTGTCCCAGACCTCATCCACGTGGCCCTTGGCGTCGAAGTAGGCCAGGTCGGGCATGGTCGAGAAGCGGTCGCGGATCCAGCCGCTCGGGGTGTCGACCGAGATGCCGATGCGGTTGTCCTCGCACAGGAAGATCAGCGGAGTCGGTCGTCCCCCACGGAAGGCGTAGCGGGCCGAGTTGATCCCGGCGAGGGCCGTCGCATGGTTCGACGAGGCATCGCCGAAGGAGCACAGGAAGATCGCGTCGCCGGACAGGGGCAGGTCGACGCCCATGCGCTTGGCGCGTGACAAGGCGAAGGCGGCGCCCACGGCCTTGGGCAGGTGCGAGGCGATCGTGCTGGTCTGGGGCGGCACCCAGAGCGGGCCCGAGCCCCAGACCTTGTGGCGCCCGCCGGAGGCCGGGTCGTCGCTCGACGCGCACAGCCCGAGCAGCGTGTTGAAGGCCGGCGACTTGCCGCGCGGATCGCTGCGCAGCTTGTGGCGCCCCGAGTAGCCCGAGCCGCGCGGGCGCTGGGAGGCGCGCCGGGCGCGGGCCATCATCAGGCCGCCCGAGCGGTAGTGCAGGAAGCACGGGTCGTCGGTGCGCAAGAGCGCGCCGACCACGGCGTTCTGCTCGTGCCCGGCGGACGAGATCGTGTAGAAGGACTTGCCCTCCTTCTTGAGCTCGCGCGCGACCACGTCGAGCACCCGGCTGGTGTACTGGTCCTCGAACAGCTCGACCGCGGCGCGGGCGGTCAGCTCGGAGCCGGGCGAGAGCGGGGCTTCGGGGTCGAGTCGCAGAGCGGCGGTGGCTGCCCCCGCGAGGTAGCGGTCGAGGTTCGCCTCGACGACCGCGACGCGGTTCGGGTTGGTGTCGATCTTGGTCTGGCTCAAGGTGGGCCCAGTCCCAGGTGGGGATGGCGGCGGAAGGGCGAGGCGCGACGGGGACACCCCAAGGCCCGGATGATCGACCCGCCAGCGCCCCGAGTCAATGCCGGATGAGTGTGTCCCGCAACAAGCGTTACCTTGGATCGGGCCAAGGCCTCACCCGCTCGCGCAAGCTCCCTCAGCCCGTCGCAGCAGACCAGGCCGCTTGGATCGCAGCAAGGCTCGAGTCGCTGCTCGACTTCGCTGCCGCAACCGCCAGGTCACCCAGCGCACTGGAGAGCACCACCTGAGCCCCTGACGAGAGGCTCTCGCCGCGCCTCGTCCAGCGCATCACGGAGGGCGACCCGATCGGCCTCAGAGCGCTCGACCACCAGGAAGTGGGAGGCGTCCCGCTCAACGACAATTGGGCAGCAGCGTCTGAGCACATCACGTCGTTCTCCTTGCCGCAGCATGCTCTGGACCGGTGCTTAGCAGGGCGCACGGATGGACTCGAAGAAGCTGTTCGTCCTGCTGGAGACATGGGCCATGAGGGAGCGGTCGGCTGGAGGGAAGCACGCGGTAGCGGGCGCAAGGGAGGCCGGCCGCGACGCCGACTCTGACTCCGTGGGCGAAGCCAC
>JARGPD010000031.1:0-374 GCA_029212845.1 Planctomycetota bacterium | reverse complement strand
TTGACCCGCCAGCTGGGGGGGGGGGGTGGGGGCCCCGGGGCCCTGGGGGGGGGGGGGGGGGGGGGGCCCCCCGGGGGCGGGGGGCGCGGGGGCGGCCGGCCGCGACGCCGACTCTGACTCCGTGGGCGAAGCCACAGCTGAGCAGGGACGGACGGACATCACGAGCTTTCACGGGCCCAAGGATTCGCGGCGAATGGAACGAGTGGTCATCTTGGACGGCCGCTGTCGCACTTCCCGGACAGGTACGCCTGGCGTGGAAGGAAGATCGAAGTTCGCAGGTCGTGCGGATGGGTGGGCGGCCGTATCGGCGAGGCGCGGCGTCGTATCCGTTCGGATACGGCGGCTAGCTGGGCCAGGGGTCGGGATCGGGCTTG
>JARGPD010000212.1 GCA_029212845.1 Planctomycetota bacterium | reverse complement strand
AGGTCGACACCGCCGCCCTCGCCGCCCTGGTCCAGGGCAGCCTGCCCGCGGCCCCGCCCGCCGGCCTGCCCGCCGAGCTGCTCGCGCGGCGCCCGGACCTGGCCGCCCTCGAGGCACGCCTCGACGCCGCCGAGGCCGGCGCCCGGGTGGCCCGCGCCGACCGCTACCCGCGCCTCTCCCTGACCGCGTCGACCGGCACCTCGGGCTCCGAGCTCGAGAACCTCGTCGACGGCGACTTCCGCGTGTGGAGCCTCGGCGCGAACCTGCTCGCCCCGATCTTCCACGGCGGCGCCCTCGCGGCCGCCGAGGACATCGCCATCGCCCAGCGCGACCAGGCCCTGTTCACCTTCGCCAGCGGCACCCTGCGCGCCCTGGCCGAGGTCGAGGCCGCCCTGGTCGACGAGGCCGGCCGCCAGCGCCGCGTGGCCGAGCTCGAGGCCCAGCTCGACCAGCTGCTCGAGACCGAAGCCCTGATCGAGCGCCGCCAGACCCGCGGCTCCTCCTCCGCCAACGCCCTCTTCGACGCGCGCGCCCGCACCCTCGGCGCGCGCTCCCAACTGCTCCAAGCCCGCGGCCAGCTCTTCACCGGCCGCATCGACCTGTACCTCGCCCTCGGTGGCGGCTTCGACTCCGCTCCCACCCCATGAAGTACCTCCTCCAGCTGCTCCTGATCATCGTCCTGGTCGTCGTCGCCAAGCTCGGCATCGCCCAGTTCGAGGCCCACGCGCCCCACGTCCCGGTCCGCGAGGTCGTCGTCCACGTCCCGGAGGTCGAGGTCCTGACCCTCGAGCCCGAGACGCGCACCCTCGAGGTCCGGGCCCACGGCCGGGTGATCGCCCCGACGCTCCTGAGCCTGACCCCCGAGGTCGCCGGTCGCGTGCTGGCGGTCCACCCCGACCTGGAGGCGGGCGCTCAGCTGACCGCGGGCACCGAGCTGGTGCGCATCGACCCCAGCGACCTCGAGCTGGCCGTCGAGGCCGCCAAGGCCGCGCGGGCCACGGCCCAGGCCGGTCGCGCCACCGCCGTCGCCGGCCTCGCCACCGCCGAGGCCGGCCTGGCCAGCGCCCAGGCCGGACGCGCCAGCGCACAGGCCGGGCTGCTCGCCGAACAGACCGCGGCCGAGGCCAGCGTCGCGGACTGGCGCGAGCTCAACGACGGCACGCCGCCGGCCCTGGTCTCGCGCTCACCCCAGCTGGCCGCCGCCCAGGCCCAGGTCGCCGCGGCCGAGGGCCAGCTCGCGTCGACCCGCGCCCAGATCGAAGCCGCCAGGACCCAGGTCAGCGCCGCCGACGCCGCCATCGCCTCGGCCGCGATCGGCATCCGCCAGGCCGAGCTGGCCCTGTCGCGCGCCGTGGTGCGCCTGCCCTTCGACGCCAGGGTCGTCTCGCGCGCGGTCGAGGTCGGCCAGCGCGTGGACCCGATGGTGCCCCTCACCGTCCTGCAGCGCGACGAGTGGCCCGAGGCGCGCATCTCGATCCCGCTGGCCGACCTGGCCTACCTCGAGCTCGACTACAACGGCACCGACGTGACCTCGGTCGTCGCCGAGCTGACGGCTGAGGTCGACGGCAGCGGGCATGTCTGGCTGGGCCGCGGCCGCGCGGTCGCCGCCCAGCTCGACGAGCGCAACCCGGTCGTCCACCTCTTCGTCCAGACCGAGCCCGCCAGCGGCGAGCGCGCGCCCAGCACGCCCCCGACGCCCGGCATGTTCCTGCGCGTGCGCCTCCTCGGCCTCGCGAACCAAGCGGTCGTCGTCATCCCGCGCTCGACCGTGCAGCCGGACGGCCGTGTGCTCGTCGCCGTACCTACGGGGAGCGACCGAGAGGCGCACCTCGAGCTGCGCGAGATCGAGGTCCTGCAGCGCACCGAGCACGAGGTCCTGGTCCGCTCCGGCCTGGCCTCGGGCGAGCTCCTGGTCGCCACGCCGCCCCCGGTGGTCCTCGACGGCATGCTGCTCAACACGCGCCCCCTCGGCGCGGCGCCCGTGCGGGCTGACGGGGAGGCCTCCCAGTGAAGGCGATCGTCCACTGGTTCGCCGACAACAGCGTCGCCGCGAACCTCCTGATGCTGGGCATCATCGCCCTCGGCATCCTGACCCTGCCCAAGCTCAAGCAAGAGGTCGTTCCCACGATCGAGGCCGAGGTGGTCACGATCTCGGTGCCCTACCCCGGCGCCTCGCCCGAGGAGATCGAGCGCTCGATCTGCGCGCGCATCGAGGAGAACGTCCAGGGCATCACCGGCGTCGACGAGGTCACCTCGTCGGCGGCCGAGGGCAGCGGCACGGTGGTCGTCAAGCTGCTGCTCGGCGCCGACCGCCAGAAGGCCCTCGACGATGTCCAGGGCATCGTCGATCGCATCGACACCTTCCCTGAGGATGCCGAGGAGCCCCAGATCACCCTGGTCGAGATCAACTCCAGCGCCATGAAGGTCATGGTCTGGGGCGAGGCCGACGCGCGCACCCTGCGCGAGGTCGCGACCGACCTGCAGGCCGAGCTCTCCTCCCTCGACGACATCAGCCGCGTCGAGCTCAAGAACGCGCCGCCCTTTGAGATCTCGATCGAGGTCTCGGCCGACGACCTCGCGCGCTATGGGCTGACCTTCGACGCGCTCACCGCGGCCCTGCGCACGAGCTCGCTCGACCTGCCGAGCGGTAGCGTGCGCACCGCCGGCGGCGAGGTGCTGCTGCGCGGCAAGGCCCAGGCCTACTCCGGTGAGGAGTTCGCCGCCCTGCCCCTGCGCCAGCTGCCCGACGGCACCGACCTCCTCATCGGCGACGTGGCGACGGTGCGCGACGACTTCGCCGAGACCGACCAGTCGATGCGCTTCAACGGCCAGCCGGCGGTGATGGTCGAGATCTACCGCGTCGGCGACCAGAACGCCCTCGCCATCGGCCCCGCCGCCGAGGCCTTCCTCGACGAGTACCGCGCGGAGCTGCCCGCCGGCGTGAACCTGTCGGTGACCGGCGACGAGACGGTCATGCTGCGCGAGCGTCGCGATCTGATGGTGAAGAACGGGCTCCAAGGGCTGCTGCTCGTCATGATCACCCTGGCCCTGTTCCTGCGCTTCCGCCTGGCCCTGTGGGTCACGGTCGGCATCCCGCTCTCGTTCCTGGGCGCCATCTCGCTGATGCCCTACCAGGACGTGTCGGTGAACATGATCAGCCTGTTCGCCTTCATCATCGTGCTCGGCATCGTGGTCGACGACGCCATCGTCGTCGCGGAGAACATCCACCACCACCGCCAGAAGAACGGCAAGCATGGCACCGGACTCGAGGCCGCTTCACGCGGCGCCTACGAGATGTCCAAGCCGGTCATCTTCGCGGTCCTGACCACGATGGTCGCCTTCCTGCCGATGCTCTTCATGCCCGGCTCGATGGGCACCTTCGCGCGCAACATCCCCCTGATCGTGATCGGCGTGCTCTTGTTCTCGATCGTGGAGTCGTTGTTCATCCTGCCGGCCCACCTCAAGCACCTGCCGGCGGTCGAGAAGTCCGGCGGCAAGGGCCTCTTCACCCTGATCCAGGACGGCATCGACAGCCTGCTCAACTTCTGGATCGAGCGCATCTACGCACCGAGCGTGCGCGTCGCCATCGGCTGGCGCTATGCGACGCTCGTCGCCGGGGGCGTGCTGTTCGTGCTGACCTTGCAGCTACCGGGGCAGGGCTTCCTCAAGTTCAACTTCTTCCCGCAGATCGAGTCCGACGACGTCAGCGTGCAGCTGACCATGCCCCAGGGCACGCCGGCCGCGACCACCGAGGCGATCCTCCACGACATCGAGCTGGCCGCCGCCGAGCTCGGCCAGGAGCTCGAGGACGAGGAGGGCCGGCCCCTGTTCCAGTCCGTGCTCGCCTCCATGGGCGGGCAGCCCTACCGCGAGAAGAACTCCGCGATGGGCGGCCAGATGGCCGGCAGCTTCTCGGGGGCGCACCTCGGCGAGGTCAACCTCGAGCTGATCTCGGCCGAGGACCGCGAGATCTCCAGCAAGGAGATCGGGCGTCGCTGGGAGGCCAAGATCGGCAAGGTCGCCGGGGCCGAGTCGGTGATCTTCTCGGCCGACCTGATGCGCGGCGAGGGCGACGTGACCCTGCGCATCGCGGGGGACGACCTCGACGAGCTGCGCGAGGTCGCCGACGCCGCGCGGCTCGACCTCGGCGATCGCGCGGGGGTCACGGCGGTGCGCGACAGCTTCTCCGCGGGCACGCGCGAGCTGATCCTGGGCCTGACTCCCGAGGGTCGCGCCGCGGGCCTCAGCTACCTGGACCTGGTGCGCCAGGTGCGCCAGGGCTTCTATGGCGAGGAGGTCCAGAGCGTGCAGCGCGGGCGCGACGAGGTGAAGGTCTTCGTGCGCTACACCGAGGCCGAGCGCAAGACCCTGCAGACGCTGGAGGACCTGCGCATCTACCTGCCCGACGGCAGCGACCTGCCCTTCTCCCACGTGGCGACGGTCGACTCCGGCGTCGGCTACTCGACCATCAGCCGCGCCGACCGCCAGCGCACGGTCGACGTGCTGGTCGACGTGGACACCAAGGTCGTCACGGCCGGTGAGCTCGAGGCGACGATCACCGAGGAGCTGCTCCCGGAGATCCTCGCGGGGCACCCGTCGGTGTCGGCGAGCTTCGCGGGCGCCGGCAAGGACCGCAAGGACTTCATGATGACCATGGCCTCGAACGGCGTGGCCGCCTTGCTCGGCATGTTCATCCTGCTCGCGATCCCGCTGCGCTCCTACAGCCGCTCGCTCGTGATCATGGGCGCGATCCCCTTCGGACTGATCGGCGCCTTCTGGGGTCACCTGCTCTTGGGCTTCGACCTGTCGATGTTCTCGATCATCGGCATCATGGCCCTGACCGGCGTGGTGGTGAACGACTCGCTGGTCCTGATCGACTACGCCACCACCCTTCGCACCGAGGGCCTCGGGGCCTTCGAGGCGATCCTGCAGGCGTCGAAGCGGCGCTTCCGGGCGATCCTCCTGACCACGCTGACGACCTTCGCCGGCCTGACCCCGCTGCTGCTCGAGAAGAGCCTCCAGGCGCGCTTCATGATCCCCATGGCGATCAGCTTGGCCTTCGGCGTGCTCTTCGCGACGGTGATCACGCTGGTGCTGCTGCCCGCCCTCTACATGGTCGCCGAGGACCTGCTGGCGATCCCCCGCAAGCTGCGCGTAGCCCTGTTCGGCAGGCCACCAGAGTCCGAGGAGACCACCCCCCCTGAGCCAGCCGCCTGACCCCGGCGCACCAGCGACCCGCATGCCCGGGAAGGCGCCAACGGTACCGCATCAAAACGGCGGGTCCGGCCGGCCTACGCGTCGGCT
>JARGPD010000030.1:31164-37163 GCA_029212845.1 Planctomycetota bacterium | reverse complement strand
CGGCAGCCTGGAGGAGTACGCCGCCGTGAAGGCGAGCTTCTTCCGCTCGCTCGGTCCCGAGGCGCACGCGGTCGTCAACATCGACGACCCCTTTGGTGAAGAGATGGCCGCCGCCGCCCGCGAGGGTGGGGCGATCGTCCACACGTACAGCGTCGGGTCCCGCGCGGACCTCTCGGTGTCTCGACTCGAGTGTGGCCCGGAAGGGACACGTATCGTTCTAGAAGGGATGGGGATCTCTAAGACCGACTTCAAGCTTCCCCTCCTGGGCCGTCACAACGTCGAGAACGCCTTAGCGGCTGCTGCCGCGACGTTGCTGTCGGGCGCGAGTCCTGCCACGGTTGTGGCGGGGCTCGCGGCCGCGGCACCTCCACCCGGTCGGCTCGAGCCGGCCGATCCCAGCGGGGCCGCCGCGCGCGGCTTCCGCGTGCTGGTCGACTACGCGCACACGCCCGGCGCCCTCTCCAGCGTGCTGGGCTCCCTGCGCGAGCTGATGCCCCCCGAGGGCCGCATCCTGTGCGTCTTTGGCTGCGGCGGCGACCGCGACCAAGGCAAGCGACCCGAGATGGGCGCGGCCGTCGCGCGCCTCGCGGACGCGGCCTACCTGACCAGCGACAACCCCCGCGGTGAAGACCCTGAGCGCATCTTGGACGAGGTCGAGGCCGGCATGCAAGGCGGCCGAGCCAGCATCGTGCGCACCGCCGATCGCCGCGCTGCGATCGCGGCTGCGATCGCCGACGCGCGCTCCGGTGACGTGGTGCTCATCGCGGGCAAGGGCCACGAGCGCGTGCAGCTCGTCGGCGACAGCGTGATCGAGTTCGACGACCGCCGCGTGGCGGAGGAGCTCTTGGCATGAGCGACTTCCTCGCAGGCGACGTCGCCGCTGCAGTTGGCGGGAGCCTCCTGTCCGGCGCCGAGAATCGCGTTCTCCACGGAGTGTCCACAGACACGCGCGCGATCGAACCGGGACAGCTGTTCCTCGCGCTCTCCGGTCCGAACTTCGACGGCAACGCCTTCGCGGCCAAGGCCATCGAAGCGGGCGCGGGCGGCGTGCTGGTGCGAGGCGGTCCCGACGGAGTCGACGGCATCGACGACGCCACGCGCGCCGCGATGGCGGCCGGCGACCTGGCTGTGATCACGCACCCCGATCCGCGCCGGGCCCTGGCTCAGCTCGCGGGTTGGTACCGTCGTCGGCTCGGGCTGCCGGTGATCGGCATCACCGGCTCGTGTGGCAAGACGACGACCAAGGACTACCTCGTCCAGCTGCTCGGTCGCGTGCGGCGCGTGGTCGGTTCTCCACGATCTTTCAACAACGATGTGGGCGTGCCGCTGACGCTGCTCGCGGCCGACGGCGCGACCGAAGCGCTGATCGCCGAGATCGGCACCAGCGGCGCCGGCGAGATCGAGCGCCTGTGCCGCATCGCGACCCCCGACATCGGCGTGGTCACCAACATCGGCGCTTCGCACCTCGAGGGCCTCGGCTCGCTCGAGGGCGTCGCCGCCGAGAAGTCGGCCCTCGCGACCTGCTTGCCCGCCGACGGCTTCCTGGTGCTCAACGCCGACTGTCGCTTCCACGAGCTCTTCCGCGGCGCGACGCGCGCGCGCGTCCTGACCTTCAGCATCGAAGGTGAGGGCGACCTGAACGCGACCGACCTCGTGTTCGACGGCGGGCGTTCGGTCTTCCAGCTCGATGGCCACGAGGTGTGCCTGCCGGCGCTCGGGACCCACAACGTCCAGAACCTGCTGGCCGCCCTCGCCGTCTGCGTCGGGCTCGGGCATCGGCTCGAGGACGTGCTGCCCGGCGTGGCCGAGATCAGCGGCCAGAGCGGTCGCCTCGAGACCTTCGAGCTCGAGGGCCTGCGACTCGTCGACGACTCCTACAACGCCAACCCGACGTCCGCGAGGGCGGCCGTGCGCGTGCTGGCGGGCATGCACGGCCACGACCGGCGCGTGCTGATCCTGGGCGACATGCTCGAGCTCGGCGAGTTCGCCGCCGAGCTGCACCACGAGGTCGGCCGCGCCGCCGCCGAGGCTGGCATCGATCGGCTGATCCTGATCGGGGACCTGACCCGGGCCGCCGCCGCCGGCGCGCTCGAGGGCGGCATGGGCCCCTCCCAGGTGCTGCACTTCGCCTCGCGCGACGAGGCCGAGGCCGGGCTCTACAACCTGGTCGGCGTCGGTGATGTCGTGCTCGTCAAGGGCAGCCGCGGCATGGCGCTCGAGCGCATCGTCGGCGCCCTGCGGACGCGCTTCGCCAAGGGTGCCAGCCACGCCGGTGGGGGCACCGACATCGCCATGGCCTGCTACGCCGGCTGGGAGGTGCGCTGATGCTCTCCGAGCTGCTCGGTGGCCTGTTCGGCGTGAGCCTGTTCAGCTACATCTCGACGCGCATGGCCCTGGCCGCGCTGACCGCCTTCCTGTTCGCCCTGTTCAGCGGCGGGCCAGTGATCCGCTGGCTGCAGAGCCACAGCGTGCGCGAGGAGGCCGGCAAGTCCGACTCGCTCGAGCTGGCCGCCTACGCGGAGGAGAGCGGCAAGAACAAGACCACGACCATGGGCGGCAGCTTCCTGGTGGCGAGCCTCTTGGGCTCGGTGCTCCTGTGGGCCCAGCTACAGAACCTGGCCGTGATCCTCGCGATCGTGCTGACCGCTGGCCTGGCCGCGGTCGGCTTCATCGACGACTACAAGAAGCTGACCATCCCCGGCTGCGGCGGCATGTCGCGCTCGGCCAAGTACGTCGGCCTGTCGGTCGTCGTGCTGGGGGTCCTGAGCGTGATGGTCTGGTGGGCCCAGGTGCACGGCCGCACGACGCTGCTCACGCTCTACCCGCCGCTCTTCAAGGACGTCGAGTGGAACTTCCTGGCGCTCGGCTGGATCGGCATCGCGATGTTCGTCCTGTTCGAGTGGTTCGTCGTGGTCGGAACCGCCAACGCGGTCAACATCGCCGACGGCATGGACGGCCTGGCCGCCGGCTGCACGATCATCACCGTGATGGCCCTGTCGATCTTCTGCTACGTCACCGGACGCGCGGACTGGACCGGCTACCTCAACCTGCCGCACATCGCCGACGCCGGCGAGATGGCGGTGGTGGGTGGCGCCATGATCGGCGCCTGCATGGGCTTCCTCTGGTACAACGCCTACCCGGCCAAGGTCTTCATGGGCGACTCCGGGTCCCTGCCGCTCGGCGGCCTGATGGCCTGGATGGCGGTCGTCTCGAAGCAGGAGCTGGTGCTGCCGCTGGCCGCCAGCGTCTTCGTGATCGACCTGCTCTCCTCGTTGATCCAGCGCTACTACTTCCGCTTCAGCGGTCGCACCAAGCGCCTGTTCACCCTGGCTCCGATCCACCACGGACTCAACCGCCACGGTGGCGTCTTCACCAAGAAGAAGGAGGGCTGGCACGAGGTGACCGTCGTCGTGCGCTTCTGGATCCTCGCGGCCGTCGGCGCGATGGCTAGCCTGGCCCTGTTGAAGGTGCGATGAGCGTGGCCAAGAAGAACGCCCCGATGGCCGACGGCCTGCACCAGCTGACCTTCGGCGAGCTGCGCCGCAAGGTGGTCGAGGCCGCCGTCGCGCCCGATCCGGCGACGCCCGCGCTCAAGCTGTTCTGCGTGGTGCTCGCGCTGATGGGGCTCGGCCTCGTCGTGCAGGCGGGGCACGCGGCCGGCACCGTCGAGGGCTTCGGCGAGTACGTCAGCTCGGTCAAGGAGCACATGATCTTCCGCGGCGCGGGCATCCTGGCCCTGGTCGCGGCCTTTTGGATAGGCCCCGCTGGCATCCGCCGCTTCATCCCGTTCCTGCTGGTCTCCTCGGCGCTGCTCCTGGTGATGGTCTACGTGGAGCCGTTCAGCGCGCGCCTCAACGGCTCGCGGCGCTGGGTGACCCTGCTGCCCGGTCTGACCTTCCAGCCCTCGGAGCTGGCGCGCATCGTGTTGGTGCTGTGGATCGCCGACCGCTGCGTGCGCCTGGGTGAGGGCTTGCGCGACTTCAGGACCGGCCTGCTGCCGATCCTCGCGGTGATCGTGACCCTGTTCCTGCTCGTGGCGGGCGAGACCGACCTCGGCGGCTCGCTGCTGCTGCTCTTCTGCAGCATCGCGACCCTGTGGGTCGGCGGCGGCAAGATGACTCACCTGGCCCTGTCGGTCGTCGCCTTCGGCGGTGGCGCGATCACGGTCGGCGCGGCGATGATCCCGTACATCCGCGGGCGCGTGGACATGTTCTTCGGCGCTACCCAGAACGAGCAGGTCGCCAGCTCGATCGACGCGATCAGCCTAGGCGGCTTCGACGGCCTGGGCCTGTCCCACGGCGTCGTGCGCCAGGGCGGGATCCCGTACCTCAACAGCGACTACGTCTTCTCGCAGATCGGCGAGGAGCTCGGCCTGATGGGCACGGGCCTGGTCCTGATCCTGCTGCTGGCCTTCCTCTGGTTCTCGCTGCGGCTGGTCCTCTCGATCCGCTGCCGCTACCAAGCCCTGGCCGCCTTCGGCCTCCTGCTCAGCGTCTCGCTGCAGGCCATGATCCACGTCCAGGTCAACTCCGGCCTGGCGCCGCCCAAGGGCATGACCCTGCCGTTCATCTCGGACGGCGGCACGTCCCTGCTCGTCTCGTCCATCGCCGTGGGGCTCGCGCTGGGAGCCTCACGCCACGCCGCATCCACCAGCCAACCCTTCGAGGAGTCCTGAACATGCAACCTATCGAACGCTACGGAGTCGCCGCGCTCCTGTTCCTGGTCGTCACCATCGGTGCCGTGGTCCTCTGGGACCAGGCCGAGTCCGGGGGCCAGGCGCCAAGCGGCACGACCGAAGTCGCCGCGGCCGAGAAGTCGCCCGCCTCCAAGGGCCTCGCCGGTCTCAGCCGCAGCAACGTCGAGCGCCCCCAGCCCAAGCTGCCCGACGCCCCCGCCCGGGCGAAGCACGTGGCCGCCTCGGAGCCGACGGGCCCGAAGGCCAACGGCAACGGCTGGAGCACCAACCGCGGCGTGAGCCTGAACGAGCGCCGGACCGAGCCTGCGCCGAAGGCCGATCCGATCGTGGCCCGCACGCTCGAGTCGAGCGAGCGCAAGCCCGAGGCTAGCTCCCTGGGCCAGAAGCCCGGCGGCCTGTCCGGCAACCTCGTCCAGCCCAACCCGGCCTCGAAGCCCAAGGCCAAGCCCAAGCCGGAGCCCAAGCCGCTGCGCACCTACGTGGTGAAGAGCGGGGACACGATGGGGCAGATCGCCATCGACCAGCTGGGCACGATCAAGAACCTGGACGAGCTCCAGGCGGCCAACCCCACGGTGCGCCCCGAGACCATGTCGGTCGGCACCGTGCTGCGCCTGCCCGAGCTCGACGGCGTCGACGAGCTGCTCGCGAGGAAGGCAACCCCGCCAGCCCAGCCGACCCAGCCGGAGGCCGCGCCGACGCCCAAGCCCAGCGCCGGTGGCAGCTACACCGTCGTCGCCGGAGACAGCCTCTGGTCGATCGCCGCCGCCAAGCTCGGCAGCGGCAGCCGCCACGCCGAGCTCGCCCAGCTCAACCCCGGCGCTGCTAGCGTGCTCAAGGTCGGCCAGGTCCTGCGCCTGCCGGCGGGCGCCGCGTCCTCGACCTCCAGCACGAAGCAGCCCGTCGCGGTCGCTTCGACCTCGACCCAGAGCCGCTTCCCCAAGGGGGTGGTGCGATGAACCTCGGAGTCGAACGCTTCCTGATCCTTGGCTGCATCGCGGTGCTGATCCTCGAGGCGCCTTCCCTGATGGCTGACCTCACCCGCGGCGACGGCTCCGCGGCCGTGCTCGCCCAGTCGAGCGTCCAAGTCGCGCCCCTCGTGGCCGAGGTCGTCCCGCCCGAAGCCCAGCCGCAGCCGGCCGTAGAGCTCGCGGCGGTCGAGCCCGGTGCTCCGGTCGTCGTGCTGGCCAACCTGCTGCCCGACCAGCCCGGCCTCTAGGCCATGTCCGCGATCCTGGGGGGGGGGGGGGGGCCGGGGGGGGGGCCCCGCGCGCGGCCCCCCCCCCCCCCGCCGGGCCCCCCGAGG
>JARGPD010000030.1:23058-31154 GCA_029212845.1 Planctomycetota bacterium | reverse complement strand
GGGCGCTGCTCTCGGGGCTGCCCACCGGCCGCCCCCCCCCGCCGGCCCGCTCGGCCTGGCCCGCTAGGGGGGGGGGGCCCTGGCCGGGGTCCCCCCCCGGGGCCCCCCCCCCCGCCTCCATCCGGCTACCCAAGTGTCGGTGCAAGCCCAAAACGCGCCGCGTGAACCGGGTGGATCGCTCGGCTAGACTCGCGCCGATGCGAGCGCGCGAAGAGTGGCAGGTGCGAGGCCGAGTGGAGGAGGCGCGCTGATGGCTTCGGCCCCAGGCCTGCGCCTCGCGATCGTCGGTGGCGGCACCGGCGGCCACGTCGTGCCCGGCATGCACCTGCTCGGCGAGCTCGTGGCCGGTGCGGGGGACCTGCCATCCCTCGCCGACCTCCTGTGGTTCGAGACCGGCAGGCGCGCCGAGGTCGAGTCCATGAAGCGCCTGGAGGAGGACCTCGCCGGCGTCGCCCTCGAGCGCGTGCGCCTGACGGTCGAGCCCCCCGGTGGAGGCGCGCCCGGCAAGGGGCGCCTCGTGGCGCGAACGCCGGCGGCCTTCTGGCGCGCTCGCCGGGCGCTCTCGCGCCACCGCAGCGAGCTGCTCTTCGGGCTCGGCGGCTTCACCCTGCTGCCCGCGGTCCTGGCCGCCCGCAGCCTCGGCATCCCGGTTGCGCTGCTCGAGATCAACGCCCAGCCCGGGCGCGCGGTGCGCTTCCTCACGCCGCTCGCCCAGCGCGTCTACCACGCCTGGAGCGCGAGCCTGCCCAAGGGCGCGTCCGCGAAGACCGGCGGGGGAGCCCCGGGGCCCAAGCACCAGCTCACCGGCCCGCCCTTGCCGCCCGGCCTCGACCAGGCCGGCGACCCCAGGGCCTGGGAGCAGCGCGTGGAGGGCCGCGGCCCGCTCTTGGCCGTGCTCGGCGGCAGCCAGGGTGCCCTGGCCCTGAACGACTTCGTGCGCGCCTCGATCGACCGCTGGAGCGCCGCGGGTCTGCGCGTCGTCCACCAGGTCGGCCCCGGGCGTCTGGACGAGGCAGCGGCCCTGCGGCCCGGCTACCTGCCGCTCGAGTTCGTCGACGACGTGCCCGGGCTCCTGCGAGCGGCGACCTTGGTGCTGTGCCGCGCTGGCGCTTCGACCCTGGCCGAGGTGGCCGCCCTGGGCGTGCCCGCGATCGCGGTGCCGTACCCCGGAGCCGGTGGTCACCAGCGCGACAACGCGGCCGAGTTCGGGAGCGCCCTGCGCCTGGTCGAGGAGCCCGAGCTGGGCCCCGGCGTGGCGGACGAGCTGCTCGAGCTGGCTGGCGAAGCGGGCCGCGACTGGCGCACCATGAGCGCCGCCGAGCTGCGCGAGCGCGTGCCCGTCGACTCGTCCAGGCGCATCCTCGGCGACCTGGTCGAGCTGGTGCGCGGGCGCTAGTCCGCCGGGGGCCATGGGGCGACCGACCGGGCGCTCGCGCGCGGCCATGCCCAGCCTTGCGACAAGCTGGCAAAAGACCGGGCGACCATGTTGGGTCGCCTGCTCGGGTGCGCTTCAATGTGGGCATGGCAGAACACCCAACCGAGCCCGACTACGTCCTGGGCAGCGGCCTCCCGCGTCGCATCCACCTGCTCGGACTCGGCGGTGCCGGGGTCAGCGGTGCCGCCCGCATCCTGGCCGCCCGTGGAGCCCAGCTGTCGGGCCACGATCGTGCGCCCTCGGACATGCTGCGCGCGCTGGTCGCCGGCGACCCCGGACTGACCGTCACGGTCGGGCCCTCCGAAGCCCGCGGCCTGCCCGCCGACACGCAGCTGGTCGTGCGCTCGGCCGCCGTGCCCGCGGACGACCCCCAGGTGATCGAGGCCGTGAGGCGTGGTCTCCCGGTGCTCAAGTACGCCCAGCTGCTGGCCAAGCTGCTGCCGGCCGACCGCGGCCTGGCGGTGGCCGGCACGCATGGCAAGACGACCACGACCTGGATGCTGTGGCATGCGCTCGCGGCGATCCATGCAGAGCTCGGCGACGAGCTCGGGGTCCCCGCGCCCGGGGCGCTGGTGGGCGGGCTCAACCCGGCCCTCGCCGGGCCCGGGGCGCGCCTCGGTGCCAACGCGGTCGCGGGCGACCCCGGCGGGCTCTTCGCCGTCGAGGCCTGCGAGTACGACCGCTCGTTCCTCGAGCTCGCGCCCTTCGGCGCCATCGTGACCAACGTCGAGGCCGACCACCTGGACTACTACGGCGACCTCGAGGCGATCGAGGCGGCCTTCATGAACTTCACCGACCGCATCGCCTACGAAGGCCTGTGCGTCGTGGGTCCAGTCGTCCCCGGCGTCGTCGAGCACGGCTCCAAGGCCCAGGTCTGGCGCCTCGGGCGCGAGCTCAAGGTCGACGACCAGGGGCCCGTCGAGGGTCGCCGGCGCTTCGTGCTGTCGGGGCCGGGCTGGGCCACGCCCCCGGTGCACCTCGCGGTCCCCGGCGACTACAACGTCGAGAACGCGGCCCTCGCGCTCGGCCTGGCCGTCGGCGTCGTCTGCCGCGGCGTGGACCGTCGCCATTGGCCCAGGGTGGCCGCCGCCGCGGGCCGCGGGGTCGAGGCCTTCCACGGCGCGGGCCGGCGCTTCGAGCGCTGGAGCGGCCAAGGCCAGCGTCCGATCGTGCACGACTACGCGCACCACCCGACCGAGGTCCGGGCCGTGCTGGGCGCCGCGGCCGAAGCCTTCGGTGGCGCGCCGGTGCACGTGCTCTTCCAGCCGCACCAGCACAGCCGCACCGCGCGCTTCTTGGATGAGTTCGCCGACTCGTTGAAGGCCGCGACGCGGGTCGTGGTCGCGCCGGTCTACGGCGCGCGGCTGCACATCGACGGCGAGCTGCATGCCGGCGCTACCGAGCTGGCCGACCTGACTCGCAGGCTCCAGGGCGACGCGATCGCCGAGAAGAGCATCGAGCTGGCCCTCGCACGCTTCGTGCGTGGCCTCGAAGAAGCACCCGAAGCGATCGCCCTGGTGCTGGGCGCCGGAGACATCGAGGAGGTACGCAATGAGCTCACAAGCGCTCTGGCCGTGTCCAGCACTCCGGTCGTGTAGCCTCGCCGGTCGCACCACCTTGAAGGTGGGCGGCACGGCCGAGTGGCTGCTCGAACCGGGTGATCCCGATGTCCTGCGCGAGGTCTGGCTGGCCGCGCTCGAGGCCGGTCACGTCTGGGGCGGCGAGCCCGACCCACAGACGGGGCGGCTCGACCCCAACGCCGGCAGCCTGCGGGTGCTCGGCGGCGGGGCCAACCTGATCGTGCCCGACGGTGAGCTGGCGGGCGTCGTGATCGCGACGTCGGCCATGCGCCGCACCTTCCGCCCGCTCGAGCCCGGCGAGGCCCTGACCGAGGCCGAGGCCGCGGCCCTGTCCGTCGGCATGCACGACATGAAGGCGCCGATGATCGCCGCCGAGGACCCGCGCCTGGTCGTGTGGGCCGGCACCAGCATGCCCGGCCTCGTGCGCACCGCGACCGAGCTCGGCTGGAGCGGCCTCGAGGGCCTGATCGGCGTGCCCGGCAGCCTCGGCGGCGGCTTGGCCATGAACGCCGGCGGCAAGTGGGGCGAGCTGTGGGACGTGGTCGACACGGTGCGCGTCCTGGCGCCCGACGGCGAGCTGATCGACGTGCCGCGCAAGGACGCCACCCCGGCCTACCGCGACGGCGGCGTCGACCGCATCGGCGGCGCGCTGGTGGTCGGCGCGATCCTGCGCCTCGAGCTCTCCAAGAAGAAGGTCGTCGAGGCCAGGGCACGCGAGTTCCTGTTCGAGAAGCGCGCCGTCCAGCCCGTCACCGAGGCCTCGGCCGGCTGCATCTTCAAGAACCCGACCGAGCCCTTCGAAGGCGAGGTCTTCTCCGCCGGCCGCCTGATCGACCACCTCGGCCTCAAGGGCCGCCGCCGCGGCGCGGCCGTCGTCTCCGAGAAGCACGGCAACTTCATCATCAACGAAGGCGGCGCCACCGCCACCGACGTGGCCGACCTGATCGACGACCTCCGCCGCGAGGTCGCCGACCGCACCGGCATCCTGCTGAAGGTCGAGGTCAAGCGCTGGTAGGCGCGCGAGCGCGGGACTAGCCCTGGTCCGGCGCGGAGTAGCTGTCCTGGTGGACGCCGCGGACGGCGCGGCCGGAGGGGTCGGCGTTGTCGCTGAAGGAGGCGTCCCAGGCGATCGCGGCCGGCGTCGAGCAGGCGACGCTCTTGCCGCCGGGCACACAGGCGGCGGCGTGGGGGCCGGGGAAGTGGTGCTCGAAGAGCTCGCGGAAGAAGTAGGCCTCGGGGGTGGTCGGCGTGTTGTGGGGGAAGCGCCAGGCGGCGCGCTCCATCTGGCCCTCGCTGACGTGCTCCTCGGCGTGGGCCTTGAGCGAGTCGATCCAGCTGTAGCCGACGCCGTCGGAGAACTGCTCCTTCTGGCGCCAGAGGACCTCGTCCGGGATCGCGCCGCGGAAGGCATCGCGCAGCACGTGCTTCTCCATGCGCGGCTGGCCGTCCGGCGTGACGCACAGCTTGTGCTTGGCGTCGAAGCCCATGGCCACGTCCATGAACTCGCGGTCGAGGAAGGGCACGCGCGCCTCGACGCCCCAGGCCGCCATGGACTTGTTGGCGCGCAGGCAGTCGTAGAGGTGCAGGGCGTCGAGCTTGGCGACGGTCTCCTCGTGGAAGGCGCGCGCGTCGGGCGCCTTGTGGAAGTAGAGGTAGCCGCCGAAGAGCTCGTCGGCGCCCTCGCCCGAGAGCACCATCTTGATGCCCATCGCCTTGATCTTGCGCGCCATCAGGTACATGGGCGTGGCCGCGCGGATGGTCGTCACGTCGTAGGTCTCGAGGTGCCAGACGACCTCGCTGAGGGCGTCGATGCCCTCCTGCACGGTGAAGTGCATCGTGTGGTGCACGGTGCCGAGCATGTCGGCGACCTTCTTCGCGGCAGCCAGGTCCGGCGAGCCCTCGAGGCCGACCGCGAAGGAGTGCACCCGCGGGTACCAGGCCTCGTCGGTGCCGCCGCTCTCGACGCGCGTGCGGGCGTGGGCCACGGCGCAGGCGGCGACGAGGGACGAGTCCAGGCCGCCCGACAGGAGCACGCCGTAGGGCACGTCGCACATCAGCTGGCGCTCGACCGCCGCCTCGAGCGCGTCGTGCAGCACGCCGGGCTCGATGGTCTTGCCGGCGGTGGCCTCGTAGGGCCGCCAGGATGGCTCGTAGTAGCGCGTGGGGGCCGCGTCGCCGCGGCGCCAGGCGTGGCCCGGGGGGAACTCGGCGAACTCGCGGCAGACGTCGCTGAGGCCCTTCATCTCGGACGACACGTACAGGGCGCCGTGCTCGTCGCGACCCCAATAAAGCGGGATCACGCCCATCGGGTCGCGCGCGATGAGCCAGTCGCCGGTCTCCGAGTCGAGCGCGACGAAGGCGAAGATGCCATTGAGCTCGTTCAGGAAGTCCGTCCCGCGCTCGCTCCACAGGGGCAGGATCACCTCGCAGTCCGAGTCGGTCTGGAAGGCGTAGGTGGGGAAGCTCGCGCGCAGGGCGAGGTGGTTGTAGATCTCGCCGTTGACCGCGAGCTGCAGCCGACCGTCGGCGGACGACAGGGGCTGGGCCCCGCTGTCGATGCCGACGATCGCGAGGCGCTCGTGGACCAGGATGTTGTGGTCGTCGTTCCAGACGCCGCTCCAGTCCGGCCCGCGGTGGCGCATGCGGCGCGACAGCTCGAGGGCGTTGCTACGGATGGAAGCGATCGGCGTGGAGCCCGGGGGGATCTCGAGCACAGCGAGGATGGAGCACATGGGGGAGCTTGGTCGCGGGACCTTCGGATGCTGCGGGGGAGGCGAGTGGTGGGATTGTAGGAGCTGGGCTGGCAGACCTGGGCTCCTAGGGCAGCAAGGGGGGGTGGGTTCCCGGGGTAGGGACTGGGAAACACTGGTGACACGTCTTTGGCGGATAGGCTTGAGGTGCAGCATGGGGCCGTCGATATCTACTCTTGGCAACCGGGCTTCCCGGACACCTTCCCTTCCCTTCCCTCCCCTGAAAGGTTCCTTGTGGGATCCCCTTCCCGCTCGCACCAACCCTTCGGGCTTTCGGGAAGCCTGGCTTGCCGTTACCCTCACGGACCCTCTTCGCACGGATCCCCACCTCGTGGGTGATGGATCGGCACTGAGGGTCCTTTTCGTATGGGGATCTCAGAGGAGATCCGAGCCCATGCGAATCGCTCGTCGGCCCGTTGCCGGGGAGTCGATCACCTTGCTCAAGACCCAAGACAACACGATGTCCCAGGACTCAGCGGCTCCTCAGGTCGAGGAAGCCTTCCCCCTGTCGACCCTGCGCCACTCGGTGGCGCACTTGATGGCCTCGGCCGTCTCCAACCTCTACCCCGGCGTGAAGTTCGGCTTCGGTCCCTCGATCGAGCATGGCTTCTACTACGACTTCGACTTTCCCGAGTCGGTCGGCCAGCTGGACAAGAAGGACCTCAAGCGCATCGAGAAGGAGATGCGCCGCCTGGCGAAGAAGACGCCGGAGATGGTCCTCACCTCGATGACCCGCGACGAGGCCAAGGCCAAGCTCAGCGCCCAGAACCAGGACCTGAAGGTCGAGGCCGTGGACCTGATCCCCGAGGACGAGGAGATCACCTTCTGGTCCCACGGCGAGTGGGGCGACCTCTGTGAGGGCCCGCACATCGACCGGCTCGACCGGCCCTTCGCCTTCAAGCTGCTCAACCTCGCCGGCGCCTACTGGCGCGGCGACGAGAAGCGCCAGATGCTCCAGCGCATCTACGGCACCGCCTTCTGGACCCAGGAGGAGCTCGACGCACACCTCGAGTGGCTCGAGGAGGTCAAGCTGCGCGACCACCGCCGCATCGGCACCGAGATGGACCTGTTCAGCACCCACGCGAACGCGGGTGCGGGCTTCGTCTTCTGGCACCCCAACCTGGCCCAAGTGCGGCTCGAGATCGAGCGCTTCTGGTGGGACGAGCACACCCGCCGCGGCTACGCCCCGGTGTACACCCCGCACGTCTCGCGCGAGGACCTGTTCAGCGTTTCGGGCCACCTCGAGAACTACGGCGACATGATGTACGCGCCGATGGAGATCGACGGCCACGACTTCCGCGTCAAGCCGATGAACTGTCCGGGGCACATCCTGGTCTACCAGAACCGTGGACGCTCCTACCGCGAGCTGCCCCTGCGCTGGGCCGAGCTCGGCACCGTCTACCGCTACGAGCGGTCGGGCGTGCTGCACGGCATGCTGCGCGTGCGCGGCTTCACCCAGGACGACGCCCACGTCTTCTGCACCCCCGAGCAGCTCGAGGACGAGCTGGCCAAGGTGCTCGAGCTGATCGACTTCATGCTGAAGACCTTCGGCTTCGAGTACACCGCCTACCTGGCGACTCGGCCGGCGGAGAAGACCATCGGCGAAGCGGAGAGCTGGACCAAGGCGACAGCGGCCCTCGAGGGGGCGGCCAAGCGACTCGGCATGGAGCTCGAGCTCGACGAGGGCGGCGGCGCCTTCTACGGCCCCAAGATCGACTTCAAGGTGCGCGACGCGATCGGGCGCGAGTGGCAGAACTCGACCGTCCAGTGCGACTTCAACCTGCCCGAGCGCTTCGACCTGACCTACACCGGCGAGGACGGCAAGGCCCACCGGCCGATCATGCTGCACCGCGCGGTGCTCGGCAGCCTCGAGCGCTTCATCGGCGGCTTGATCGAGCACTACGGCGGGCGCTTCCCCCTGTGGCTGGCGCCGGTCCAGGTCGCCATGATCCCGATCCGCGAGGAGCACGCGGCCTACTGCCAAGGCCTCGCCGACAGGCTCCAGGCCGAGGGCTTCCGAGTCGAGTGCCGCGACGCGTCGAGCCACATGAACAAGCGCATCAAGGAAGCCCAGAAGCTGCAGGTGCCGTACATGCTGATCGCCGGCGAGCGCGAGGCCGAGGAGGGCACCGTCGCCATGCGCCGGCGCGGCACCCGCGAGCAGGACGAGGTGGCCTTCGAGGAGTTCCTCGTGATGCTGCGCGCCAAGCGCGCCAGCCGCGAGCTGGACATCTAGCAGGCCTCGAGCCCGGCTCGACCGGAACGAAGAGCGCGCCCCCAGGCCCGGGCGCGCCCGCCCAGGGGGCGCGCGCACGGGGGTGGCGAGGGAAG